>CAZBGP010000015.1:0-8817 GCA_964491495.1 uncultured Lutibacter sp.
TTGAAATTGAAGGAAATTTGAGCAGCCAGTATGTTTCTGCATTGTTGTTAATAGCGCCGACTTTACAAAGCGGATTGAAATTAAAATTTAAAGGGGAAGTAACTTCTGTTCCATACATAAAAATGACGCTGCAATTGTTAGCAGAACTTGGCATTGACTATGTTTGGCACGGGAATTTGATTACAGTTTATTCAAAACCAGCCATTGAGTCAAAAACAGTAATTGTAGAATCCGATTGGAGTTCAGCATCTTATTATTACAGTTTGTGTGCGCTTAGTCCGAATTCAGAAATAACCTTGTCATCTTACAAAAAAAATAGCCTGCAGGGCGATTCCGCATTGGCTACAATTTATGAAAATCTAGGCGTTTCAACAGAATTTAACGAAAACACCATCATTTTAAAAAACAAACAAACATTAAACTTTAAACCTTTAACTTTAAACCTTATAAGCGCTCCAGATATTGCGCAAACAATTGCGGTTACTTGTTTCGGTTTAGGAGTTGAATGTTATTTAACCGGACTTCATACCTTGAAAATAAAAGAAACCGACAGGCTGGTTGCTTTAAAAACCGAGTTGGAAAAATTGGGAGGTGAAGTAGGCATTACAAATGAAACGTTGCATTTACAGCCATCAACCAGAATAAATGAAAACATCAGCATTGCTACTTATGATGACCACAGAATGGCCATGGCCTTTGCGCCTTTAGCCATAAAAGTTGCCATAGAAATTGAAGATGCCGGCGTCGTTTCAAAATCCTATCCGACTTTTTGGGAAGATTTTGCCCAAATTAGCCGTTAAAAGGCTGCAAAACAAACTTTTATTCCAAAACACTTGACAACGCCTATGCGGATGTTGTATCTTTGCCCTCTTTCTAATAAAAGTAAGGAAGAAACAATAGGGTTAAAGCTAATTTTCCAAGAGAGAATTCATAGCTTTTTTTCATTTGATCAATAAAAAATAATTAAAATAAAACATGAAATTATCAAAATTTAAGTTCGAATTACCAGAAGATTTATTGGCAGAATATCCGGCAGAAAATAGGGATGAATCGCGGTTAATGGTTTTGGACAGAAAAAAGAAAACCATTGAACATCATAGTTTCAAAGAAATAATTAATTATTTTGATGAAGGGGATTTAATGATTCTAAATAACACCAAAGTTTTTCCAGCAAGAATGTATGGTGAAAAGGAAAAAACCGGTGCGCGCATAGAAGTGTTTTTATTGAGAGAATTAAATGCTGAAAGCAGGTTGTGGGATGTATTGGTAGATCCGGCACGAAAAATTAGAATCGGAAACAAATTATTTTTTGGAGATGATGAAAGTCTGGTTGCTGAAGTTATCGACAATACAACATCTAGAGGACGAACATTGCGTTTTTTATATGATGGTTCTTACGAAGAATTTCGTCAAAAATTAGAACAATTGGGAGAAACGCCATTGCCAAAATACATTAAAAGAGCTGTTGAAAAGGAAGATGAAGATCGTTACCAAACAATTTACGCGAAACATGAAGGCGCAATTGCCGCGCCAACTGCGGGATTGCACTTTTCCAAACATTTAATGAAACGTTTGGAAATTAAAGGAATTGACTTTGCGGAAATAACCTTGCACGTTGGTTTGGGAACTTTTAATCCTGTTGAGGTTGAAGATTTATCCAAACATAAAATGGATTCTGAGCGTTTGATTATTACGCAGGATGCTGCTGATATTGTGAATAGATCCATCGATCAAAAAAGAAGAATTTGCGCTGTGGGAACAACGGTTATGCGTGGTATTGAAAGTGCAGTTTCATCAAACAATCACCTAAATTCGTTTAATGGCTGGACAAATAAATTTATTTTTCCTCCGTACGATTTTAGCATTGCCAATTGCATGGTTACAAATTTTCATACACCAAAATCTACTTTAATGATGATGGCTGCCGGTTTTGCCGGTTACGATTTTTTAATGGAAGCTTATGAAGTAGCTGTGAAAGAAAAGTATAAATTTTACTCGTATGGCGATGCGATGTTAATTATCTAATTGAAATACTACTATTTTAATAATTAAATTCCCGCCCTTTGCGGGAATCTTTTTATAAACCCTGTATAAAAATGATTAAGAAAAAGGACATACGAGCTTTAACCAAAACCCAATTGCGCGAATTTTTTGTAGAAAAAGGAGATAAGGAATTTAGGGGAAATCAGGTTTATGAATGGTTGTGGATTAAAAGCGCACATTCTTTTGAAGACATGACCAATATTTCAAAGGAAACGCGTCAAATGCTTGAAGCTCATTTTGTAATCAATCATATTGAAGTTGACCAAATGCAGCGCAGTGAAGACGGAACCGTAAAAAATGCGGTGCGTTTGCATGATGGGCTAATTGTGGAATCGGTTTTAATTCCAACGGAATCAAGAACAACAGCCTGCGTATCCAGTCAGGTTGGCTGCAGTTTAGACTGCGGTTTTTGCGCTACGGCACAATTAAAAAAGATGCGGAACTTAAATCCTGATGAAATTTATGATCAGGTGGCTGCCATAAATAAGGAGAGTTTGTTGTATTATAACCACAAATTGTCGAATATTGTTTTTATGGGAATGGGCGAACCATTGATGAATTACAATAATGTTTTAAAGGCGATTGAGAAAATTACTTCTGAAGAAGGTTTGGGAATTTCGCCAAAACGTATTACAGTTTCCACTTCCGGAATTCCAAAAATGATCAAAAAATTGGCCGATGATGAAGTAAAATTTAATTTGGCGGTTTCTTTGCATTCGGCAATTGATGAGGTTAGGAATCAAATCATGCCATTTACCAAAGATTTTCCTTTGCAGGATTTAAAAGAAGCATTGGAATACTGGTATGCCAAAACTAACAACAGGGTTTCTTATGAGTATGTTGTTTGGGACGGAATTAACGACACCAAAGAAGCGATTATGGCCTTGGTGAAATTTTGTAAATATGTGCCGTGTAAGGTCAATTTAATTGAATACAACCCAATTGGCGACCCTAATTTTCAACAGGCAAAACCACAGGTTATTTCAGATTACATCAGTATTTTGGAAATGAATGATATTATTGTAAATGTGCGAAGAAGCAGGGGAAAAGACATAGATGCTGCCTGCGGGCAGTTGGCAAACAAAAAAAGCTAGCGTTATCGCTAGCTTTTTTTTGCTTTATTTTAAAAGATTAAACTTACTAATTTCTTTTCAGTTTTTTCTTAATTTCAACTTCGTGGTAAGCTTCTATTAAATCACCAACTTCAATATCATTAAAGTTTTTAATTTGAAGTCCGCAATCGTATCCTTTTGATACTTCTTTTGCATCATCTTTAAAACGTTTTAAAGAGCTTAAATCACCTGAATGAATAACGACACCATCCCTAATAACCCTAATTTTAGAATTTCTTTGAATTTTACCGCTCAACACCATACAGCCGGCAATTGTTCCGATTTTAGAAATTTTAAAGACTTCCCTGATCTCGGTATTACCTAAGATTTCTTCTTTCATTTCAGGAGACAACATGCCTTCCATCGCATCACTTAAATCGTTGATGGCGTCATAGATAATAGAATATGTTCTGATGTCAATTTCTTCATTGTCTGCCAATGTTCTTGCATTTCCTGAAGGTCTTACGTTAAATCCAATAATGATGGCATCAGATGCAGAAGCCAGCAATACGTCAGATTCTGTAATGGCACCAACACCTCTATGGATGATATTTACCTGAATTTCGCCAGTTGAAAGTTTTTGGAAGGAATCGGCCAACGCTTCTACGGAACCATCCACATCACCTTTTAAAATAATGTTTAATTCTTTAAAGTCGCCTAAAGCAATCCTTCTTCCAATTTCATCCAATGTAATATGACGCTGTGTTCTTACTGATTGTTCACGTTGTAATTGAGAACGTTTAGAAGCAATTTGTTTTGCTTCTTTTTCATCTTCAAAAATGTAAAACTTATCTCCTGCTTGTGGTGCTCCATCCAAACCAAGTATTGAAACCGGTGATGAAGGTCCTGCAGTTTTCATGTTATTTCCGCGTTCATCAAACATGGCTTTTACTTTACCGCTGTGTTTTCCGGCAAGCATATAATCACCAATTTTTAGGGTTCCATCTTGAACCAATATTGTAGAAACATAACCTCGGCCTTTGTCTAATAAAGCTTCAACTACTGTCCCGCCGGCTCTTTTGTTCGGATTTGCTTTTAAATCTAACATTTCGGCTTCAAGCAATACTTTTTCAAGCAATAATTCAACATTTTGCCCTGTTTTGGCTGATATTTCCTGAGACTGAATTTTTCCTCCCCAATCTTCAACCAATAAATTCAGTTGAGATAGTTGTTCCTTAATTTTTTCGGGATTTGCGTTTGGTTTGTCTATTTTATTGATGGCAAAAACTATTGGCACACCAGCTGCTTGCGCGTGACTGATGGCTTCTTTTGTTTGTGGCATCACATCATCATCAGCTGCAATTACAATAATTACCAAATCCGTTACTTGAGCTCCACGAGCACGCATCGCCGTAAAGGCTTCGTGACCAGGAGTATCTAAAAACGCTATTTTTTGGCCGTTTTTTAAATTTACGCCATAAGCGCCAATGTGTTGCGTAATTCCTCCGGATTCCCCAGCGATTACATTTTCTTCACGAATATAATCCAGTAAGGAAGTTTTACCATGATCCACGTGTCCCATTACGGTAACAATTGGTGCTCTTGGTTTTAATCCTTCTATATCATCTTCTTGTTCATGAATTGCTTCTTCAACTTCAGCGCCAACAAAGTCAAGGCTATAATCAAATTCGTCGGCAACAATGCTAAGAGTTTCTGCATCCAATCGTTGATTCATGGTTACCATTAATCCCAACGACATACAGGCTGAAATAACTTGGGTAACAGGAATATCCATCATGGTGGCAATTTCACTTACCGTCACAAATTCCGATACTTTTAGAATTTTGCTTTCAGCTTCTTGTTGCTCAAAGTCTCTTTCAGTTTGTATACGGTGAATATCTCTTTTGTCTCTTCTGTGTTTTGCACCTTTTCCTTTTTTAGATTTACCTTGAAGTTTTTCTAGGGTTTCTCTAATTTGTTTTTGAACATCTGCTTCAGTAGGCTCTTCTTTTACCAAAGGTTTTCTGCCACGCACCAATGGTGCTGCCTTGTTTGCTCCTTTTTGCGCAAGAATTGGTTGTTTTTTAACACCAGTTATTGGTGTTATAGGCATTTTCTTTACAATTCTTCTGCGTTTTTTCTTATTTGCTTCGGTGTCTTCTTTTTTAACAGCCAGTTCAGGTTTTTTCTTTTTTGGACGTTCAAACTGTTTTAAATCAATTTTTTCACCAATAATTTTCGGACCTTCCAGTTTTTCATAGACTGTTTCTATGGTTTGGGATTCAATGATTTCAGCTTCTGTAGGCTCCTTTTTATCTTCAATTATTTCAGACTCTTGCTTTTCAGCTTCCAGAGGTTGCGCAACTTTCTTTAGAATAGGTTTTTTATGAATCTTAACAGCTAGTTCTTCAGTTTTTGGAGCTTCTACAGGTGTTTCAATAGGTTTTTCTTTAATCTCGGCTTCAACTTTTGGAGTTTCAACTTTAATTTCTTCAATTGGTTTTGGCTGCTCAATGATTACTTTCGGTTTTTCTTCAACAACAACCTTTGGCGCTTCTTCAACAATTGATTTTTTCTCAATTTCAGTCTCTTTGTGCTCAATATCAATTTTACCGATAGTCTTAATTTCTAATTTTTCAGCTTTGGCTTTAATCACAACTTTTTTGGCTTCTTCCTCAAGGCGATGTTTCTCTGCCAATTCTTCGTGAGCGATTCTTAAGGTTTCTTTTTCTTTCCTTTTCTCCTCGCTTACTTCTTTTGAAGCTGCTTTTTTACTTCTGTCTGTCTGAAAACCATCCAATAAGATTTCATACTCTTCATCAGATATTTTTGTTGTAGGTCTTGCTTCAATCTCAAAACCTTTAGTTGCTAAATGCTCAACAGCTCTATCTAACGAGATATTCAATTCCCGTAATACTTTGTTCAGTCTTAATGTTTTGTCTTCAGCCATACAATGTTTATTTTTGCCAATTTGTGTTGAATAATTAAAGATTAATCTTTAAATTCTTCTCTTAATATTTTTTGAACTTCTAAAATGGTCTCTTCTTCTAAATCGGTTCTGCTGACAAGTTCATTGATGTCTTTTTCCAAGACGCTTCTTGCGGTGTCTAAACCAATATTTTTAAATTCCTGAATAACCCAAGCTTCAATTTCATCAGAAAATTCTGTCAATTCCACATCGTCTTCTGCTTCAACGCCTTCACGTTGTACATCAAGTTCATAGCCAGTTAATTGTGAAGCCAAACGAATGTTTACACCGTTTTTTCCAATTGCTTTTGATACTTCTTCAGGCAGTAAGTATACATCAACCCTTCCTTTTTTGCCATCTTCACGACCTTCTTCTTCGTGAATTTTCATAGAAACTACCTTTGCTGGGCTTAACGCTCTTGCAATGTAAAGTTGTGTGTTTTTTGTAAAATTGATGACGTCAATATTTTCATTTCCCAATTCACGAACAATACCGTGAATTCGAGACCCTTTCATTCCCACACAAGCGCCAACCGGGTCAATTCTGTCATCATAAGAATCAACGGCTACTTTTGCTTTTTCGCCTGGAATTCTTGCAACGCCTTCTATAGTTATTAATCCGTCAAAAACCTCTGGAATTTCTTGTTCAAATAATTTCACCAAAAATTCAGGTGCTGTTCTCGATAAAATAATTACGGGTTTGTTGCCGCGCAATTCTACTGATTTAATGATGCCTCGAACGTTATCTCCTTTTCTGAAATAATCTGAACGAATTTGCTCGTTTTTTGGCAAAATAATTTCATTTCCGTCGTCATCTAACAAAATGATTGCATTGTGACGAATATGATGAACCTCAGCAGTATAAATATCACCTTCTAATGCTTTAAACTGTTTAAAAGTATTTGTGCTGTCGTGTTCGTGTATTTTTGAAATAAGGTTTTGGCGCAGGGCTAAAATCGCCCTTCTTCCAAGGTCGATTAACTTAACTTCTTCCGATACGTCTTCGCCGATTTCAAAATCCGGTTCAATTTTTCGGGCTTCTGAAAGTTCAATTTCTTCGTTGTCATCTTCTGACATTCCATCAGCAACCACAACACGATTTCTCCAAATTTCCAAATCGCCTTTATCCGGATTTATAATAATATCAAAATTATCATCAGATCCGAATTTTCTTTTTAAAGCAGCTCTAAAAACTTCTTCAAGTATTGCCATAAGCGTTACCCTGTCAATATTTTTATCTCCTTTGAAATCTGAAAACGACTCAATTAATGCTAAATTTTCCATGCACTCTCTTAATTAAAATATTATTTTCACTTTTGCCTCTAAAATATTACTGAATGGAATGGTTGAATTTTTAGAAACCGTAATTTTACCTTTACCTAGTGGCTTAGGTTCACGGGTATTCCATTCTAATTCAATATCACTGTCAGTAACATTTTTAAGCACACCTTCTATCGTGGTGTTGTCTTTTAATTTTAAGGTTAAAACCCTATTGATATTTTTTATATACTGCCGATTAACTTTTAACGGATTTGCAATATCCGGCGAAGCAACTTCTAGCGAAAAATCTTCAATTTCCCTGTCCAAATTATGCTCAATTCCTCGACTAATTCTAATACATTCCTTTAAAGTTAAGCCATGATCGCCATCAACTTCAATAGAAATCTTATTATCTGCTAAAAATTTTAAGTCTATCAAGAACAACTCAGGGTTTTCTTCGATAGCCTCTTTTACCAAATTTATGACTTTTTCTTTTTGTATCATACTATAAAAAGAGGGGACTTATGTCCCCTCCTAGCCCTTTATCTGTTCTAATTCGGTGCAAATATACTAAGATTTTTTTAAATGATAAAAATTCATGTTTATTTTTAATTTAAAATTATTAACTTAGCCTTAGGATAATAAACTATACAACAAATTTTTATGAGAAGTATTCTGGTCCCTATTGATTTTTCGGAACAAGCAAAATATGCTGCAAAAGTGGCGTCTGATATTGCCAGACTCACAAATTCGAAAATATTTTTGTTGCATATGCTTGAACTTCCCACAGGAATAATAGATCCTGCAGGCTACGGTTCTTCTAATAATACGCCTTCAGCGATGTTGTTTTTGAAAAGGGCTCATGAAAAATTTGAGGAATTCAAAAAATTACCATTTTTAGAAGGTATCGAGGTAGAAGATTCTGTTTTGTTTCATAAAGCCTATGATGGAATCATCGACGAAAGTAAAAAGCAAAACGCCGATTTAATAGTGATGGGTTCAAAGGGAACTTCTGGACTTGAAGAAATGTTGGTGGGTTCAAATACTGAAAAAGTTGTAAGAAATTCGGATGTTCCCGTACTTGTTATTAAGCGGGAGATTGATAAGTTTAAAATTGAAAATATAGTTTTTGCTTCTAATTTTAGTTTTGACCATAGAAACGCATTCCAAAAAATATTGAATTTTGCGTCGCTGTTTAATGCGCGATTGCATTTGCTAAAAATAAATACGATTCATAATTTCGAAACCACCAAAGAATCAAGTGATGCAATAAGAAACTTTATCAACGATTTTGACCTGGGTGATTATACCTTAAACATCTATAACGATGTTTCTGTTGAAGCAGGAGTTTTAAATTTTTCTAAAGTGATTGATGCGGATGTTATCTTATTAAACACAAGCGGAAGAAGAGGTTTGTCACATTTATTCAACGGAAGCATTGGTGAAGATTTGGCAAACCACGCAAAATTACCTGTTGTTACCTTTAAATTGTAGC
>CAZBGP010000015.1:8917-16414 GCA_964491495.1 uncultured Lutibacter sp.
AATGGGTATTGTTTTTAACTGTCTCATTTTTTGTTATTGAGCTTATAGCAGACACTAACATTACAATTGAACAGATTGAAATAAAAAAGAACAAGAGAATCAATAATAAAATCTGCATTTTTCTCATTGGTTATTTATTTGAAATTTGGTTTATCAAAATTATTCAATGATAAATAAAAAACCTCACGGGTTTCCGTAAGGTTTTGCTTATTGTATAAATTGTGAAGATTTAAAATTAATTAATTATTGATTTGTTTTCTTTGAGTTTTAGCAATTTCCCCCTTATTTAAATCATCAGTTTATACAAATACAGAATTTTAAATTTTAAATAATCCCGTCTTTCAAAGATATTCACCTAAAAACAAAGAACATTACGGTTTTCCGTAAGGTTCTTTGTTTTTTTTTTAAATCTTTTAGATAAGTCCTAAATCCTTTGAGATTGATACAAGATGAACGACGTTATTTGCATTAAAGTTTTCTTTCAAGATTTTTAATCTTTTTTCAATGCTGCTCATGCTTGTTGGTGAGTAATTTTTATTTTTTAAGGCATCGCTAATTTCTTCTTGAGAATATCCTTCGGCAAGACAATTGATAAGGAAAATATCATATTCGGCAATTTCTATGGCTTCATTTTGAGATAAAGCGCCTGCAACATGTGGAGAAATGTAAAATTCGTTGGAATTGTAAATTTTTTGTAAAGCTTTTTTTAATTCTCTCAATCCATCTCTGCTTTTCCATACATAAGCATTAATTTTATCTTCATTGTATAAAGTTTGAATTCTGTATATTTTATCTTCAACAGAGAATACAACAATTTTTAAATCTGGAAATTCTTTTCTAGCCGCTCTTATAAGTTCTTCGCCCGAATTTATTTTTTGCGCTGTATGGTCTTTAAGAAAAGATAAATCGCTAATTAATAAATCAAAAGGCACATTATTTAATTGGGCGCTTTTTAATTTTAACAATGCTTCATCGCAATATTGGGTATAATCTATTTCTTTTATTTCTAACTTGGCCAGCTCAGCTCTTATGCCGCTGTTAATAAAGTCCATATCTTCAGCTATTAAAACTTTTTGAAACATTTGCGTTATTTTTTAAAAAAAATTGACACTTTAAACCCTTTGTTTAAAGTTGTTTCAAAAGTAACCGTTCCGTCTATGGCTTTTATACGGTTTTCCACATTTTTGAGTCCGTTTCTTAAAGTTAATGCTTCTTCACTTGTGCCAATTCCATTATCTGAGTATTTTATGGTACAATAATTTTTATTGTTGCTAAATGAAATAACAACTAAAGTGGCCTCGCTGTGTTTCCTCATATTCACCATCAACTCTTGCAAAACCCTGTAAATGGTGATTTGCTTGTGTTTTTCTATAAGGTGCAGTTTTGCTTCTTGAAGATTTTTTATAAATATTTTGCAATACTCATTGTTAAATCCTGAGAGCATATTTTTTAAAAACTTTTCAAAATTAGTTCCGGTTTCAATGGTGTTATTTTCGTGTGAAATATTTCTGGTTTGCAAGTAAACCTTATCTAAATCATCTAGTATTTGAGTTGTATTATCATTTGTATATTGTATTTTATTCATAATGTTGTAAACGTCATTTGCAACTTCATCATGTATTTTTTTTGCGATGCGTGTTTCGGTTTTATAAACCTCTTGTAATTTTTCCTGCTTGTGTTTTTGCTTTCTGTAATAGCCAAAAACGAGCAACACTAAAACAATTGAACTGCCGGAAACACCGATTATTATATTTCTGTTTTTTTCTTTTTCCAGCTCTAATTCTTTTTTGGCTGTTAAAATTTTTAATTGCAGATTTTCATCGCGATTTTTTTTGCTGTCGTATTTAAGTTTTGCAAATTTATTTAACGCATTTTGCTCTGCTACATTTAAGCTGTCACTAATTTTAACATAGCGCGTGTAATATTCTTTTGATTTATTTGAATTTTCAAGGTTGATTAGTTTTTGCAAAGCTTCCAGTTGGTCTTGCGGACTCTTTTGGAGCGTTGCGATATGGTACATTTTTGTTGCATAATCAAGCGCTGTTTTCTGATTTTTTTGTTCGTAATAATCTGAAAGATGCGCGTAACTGGCGTTTAAGCCAAATAAATCATTTTCTTCTAAACGAATAGTCATTGCAGCCAGCAATTCGTCAAGTACATTCTCATTTTCATTGGCCAACCATTTTGTATAAGCAAGATTGTCCAATATTCTGGCTTTTGTTTTCGGAATATCATTCAATAAAGGATTTATTATCAATTTATTGAGTATGCTAATTGAATTGTCGTAATCGTTAAGAGATCTGAAAGCATTTGCTTTATTATTTAAAATGGTAATTTTCTCGATTTCATTTTCTGAAATATGATAGGCTTTATCATACCAATAAATGGCTTCTGAATAGTCATTTTGTTTTCTTGAGGAAATGGCGATGCAGTTATATACTGAAGTTAGGTATTGAACATTGTTCTTATCAAGATATTTTAAGGCCTGGATCGCTGTCTCGTCACTGCTATAATAATCACCAAAATCAGATTGAATGATGGCCATTTGTACCAAATTTTCACCAATTCTTGATTGATTGCCAAGATTTTGATGAATCTCATTAGAAAGATTGTAAAAAAGAAAGGCACTGTCTTTTTTATGGTTTACACTATAATAATAAGCCAATCGCGAAAAATTATTTCCAATTTCCAACGAGTCGTTTTTTGCTATGGAAGTGTGCAATAATTTTTTGCTGTTGGCTATTGCGCTGTCAAGTTGCCTTAAGTTTACGAATAAGTAAGACTTATGAATCAATATTTCATCGATATTTTTTGAATCAGGCGTGGTTTTTTTGGCAAGTTTTAGGGCTTTATTGGCATAGTTTAAATTAATAGAGTCGCCAAAAGCCGGGTCTTTCATTTTTTGGATGTAAAATCCAACAGAATCTATTGAAGGTTTTTTTGGGATGTCAATTTTCTCTTTTTTGCTACATGAAGAGAATTGCATCAGACCAAAAATCAAAAAAAAGAAGAAAGTAATTTTCAAGTATTTCATTTTCTAAAACAGGATGAGGGGTTGATTTTTTAGTAATTTTTTAGTCTTTTATTTCTGTTCTCTATTCTTTGCGTCTATTTAATATTTTCAGGTATTTCACAAATCGGTATTGGGTTCATTTTATGTTTATTTGCCTTATTTCTTTTGGTGAAAATGGAAAACACTTCTTTTTTCCTGTCGCTAAAATCGGTGATCTTTTTTCCAAGTTCTATTTGGTTCATTGCCCATTCCAATTCGTCATAACTGGCGCCAATCTGGTCTTCATCGGTGCGGCTGTCGCCAAATAATCCGTCGGTTGGTTTGGCTTTTTGAATTGAATTTGGAACACCTAAAATTTTCGCAATTTCATACACTTCAGATTTCATTAAATCGGCAATCGGACTTATATCTACACCGCCATCGCCGTATTTTGTGAAAAATCCAACGCCATAGTCTTCTACTTTGTTTCCTGTTCCCGCTACCAAATAACCGCGAATTCCAGCAAAATAATACAAAGTGGTCATTCGCAAACGCGCACGGGTATTGGCCAAGGATAAATTTACGGCATCCAAATTACCATCCGTTGGAACTGCGGATTTAAATTCTTCAAAAGTTGCCGTTAAATTTATTTCTTCGGAAGTGATATTTTCAAAATTATTTTTAAGCTGTTCAATATGCTCTTTTCCTCTAGAAACCTGATTTTTATCCTGATGAATGGGCATTTCAACGCATAAAACCGGAAAACCTGTTTTGGCGCAAAGCGATGAGGTGACGGCAGAATCTATACCGCCTGAAATGCCAATTACAAAACCATTGACTTGCGATTTTTCGGCATAATCCTTTAACCAGCTTACAATATAATCAACAACTTTTTCGGCGTTCATAATTAATTTATTTTAGTAATTTTGAGGTTTTAATCATTGAAGTGTAAATATAGAAATTAATGAACAGACTTTTAATTCTTGTAATTGTTTTATTCTTGTCAATTTCCTGTAAAACAGAAATTGCAAAAAAAGTTGATGTGTCAAAAATTGAGGTTGATGTTTCTGTGAGCAGATTTGAACAAAAATTTTATGAAGCTGATGAAAAAACGCTTCCCCAACTTAAAATGGAATTTCCGTTTTTATTTCCAGCCCAAAACGACAGCATTTGGCTGAATAAAATTAAGGATAAGGAGGAAAGGGAATTGTACAATAAGTCGCAGGAAGTTTTTGGAGATTTTGAAAGTGAAAAAGCGCAAATAGCAGACTTGTTTAAGCATGTAAAATATGAGCATCCAAACTTTGAACCTCCAAAAATTATAACGTTAATAACAAATGTAGATTACCAAAGCAAAATTGTTTATGCCGATAGTTTGCTGTTTGTTTCTTTGGATATGTATTTGGGAAAAAACAGTGAAGTGTATCAGGATTTCCCTGTTTATTTATCGCAAAATTTCGACAAGTCGCAATTAATTATTGATATGGCCAGTGCCATAAGCGACCGCTATTTTACGCCAGAAAAAAGTCGGCAGTTTTTGGATATGGTGATTGACGCAGGAAAAAGATTGGTGATGATTGACCATTATTTGCCTTCAGTTTCCAATGCCCAAAAAATTGGCTACAGCGAAGCTGAATATGCCTGGGCAATGGCCAATGAAGCACAAATTTGGAAATATTTTATCGAAAATAAATTGCTTTACAGCACCGATTCAAAATTGGTGGATCGCTTTATGGCTGAGGCACCATTTTCAAAATTTTATATTGATATCGATAAAGAATCTCCCGGCAGAATTGGTGTTTGGCTGGGCTGGCAAATTGTGAGCGCCTACATGTCTAATAATAATGACGTAACTTTACAGCAGCTTTTGCAAACTGATGCTGAAGAAATATTTAATAAATCGAAATATAAACCAAAAAAATAATGGCAGTAGTACAATCATCAAAAATAGAATTTATTGTAGGCTTGGACGAAAATAAGGTGCCTGAAACAATAAACTGGACAGCCGATGACGGCGAAATTAAAAATGAGAAATCGAAAGCATTGATGATTTCCGTTTGGAATCCTGAAAAAAAAGAAACGCTTCGCATGGATTTGTGGACGAAAGATATGCCGATTGATGAAATGAAACAGTTTTTTCATGAAACCTTGGTTTCTATGGCAACTTCTTTTGACCGTGCAACAAATGACCATAAAATGAGTGCAACTATGCTCGATTTTTGTGATTATTTTGCGGAAAAACTGGATTTGAAGAAATAGGGATTTTTTAACTAGAAATATTGAATTGTTTCTTTGTTTGATTAGGTTTTACAAACTTGAAACTTGAAACGGCAAACCTTTCCCAAACACTTAACTAATCCACCTTTTTAATAAGCGCTATAATTTCTTTGTATTCATCCGGATTGTTCAAAAAATCTTTTTGGGAAACATCAATAATGAGTGTTTTAAGATTTTCTTCTGTTTTAATAAAACTTGAATAGCCTTGGTGAATTTTATCTAAATATTCCGGCGCAATATTTTGTTCATATTCGCGTCCTCTTTTTTTAATATTTTTGATTAATTGCGGCGTATCCTGATAAAGATAAATATACAAATCGGGTTTTGAAATTTCTTTGTACATAATATCGAACATCTTTCTGTACAAATAAAATTCGTCTTTTTGCAAAGTAACTTGCGCAAAAATTAGTGATTTAAAAATGTAATAATCTGAAACGATAAAGTTTTTAAACAAATCAAACTGCGCCAAATCATCCGAAAGTTGTGAATACCTGTCGGCCAAAAAACTCATTTCCAACGGAAAAGCATAGCGATCATTGTCCTCATAAAATTTCGGCAAAAACGGATTGTCGGCAAAGCGTTCCAATATAATTTTCGCATTAAAATCTTCCGCAATCATCGTTGCAAGTGTTGTTTTACCTGAGCCAATATTTCCTTCAATAGCGATATAATTAAATTTTTCGGCGAGTGAAACCGGGCGTTTAAGCGATAAGTCAGTTTTTTCAACAGGACTGTTGTCGGTGCAATTTTCCAGACAAGTTTGTATGCGTTGTTTTGTGATGGGATGAATAATATTAGGCGCAATTTCGGCCAACGGAACCAGCACAAACTTTCTGTTTAGCATCTCTTTATGTGGCACCATTAACTCTTTAGAAATAATAATTTCTGTATCAAAAAGCAACACATCAATATCAATAATTCGTGCTTTATAACCTGTTTCAGAATCTCTTTCTCTGCCTAACAAAAATTCAATTTCGTGAATCGATTTTAAAAGGTTTTCCGGGTTTAAGCCTGTCGAAATTTGAATGCAGATATTTAGAAAATCATCGCTTTTAAAACCCCAGGATTCCGTTTTGTAAACAGCTGAAATCTTATTAATTGCGCCTATTTTTTCAGCAATTAAATCAACAGCTTGTTGTAAATTCTCAAGCTTGTTTCCCTGGTTGCTTCCCAACGATAAATATGTAGGTCTTAAAATTTGCATAAAGTGAATGCAAAGAAAAGAAAAGTATCAGATAAATACTTATCTTTGCACGTCAATTTATAAACATTTACAAACTTTTTTTCGATTTTTAAATTCAAGGTTTACATGAAATTTTTAGGAAATTTATTAGCATCAATTTTAGGGACGTTAATTGCGTTGGGTATTTTATTCATGATTTTTATCGTGATTGCAATGGCTTTTGGCGAAACTGAAAAAGTGGTTGTGAAAGGCAATTCGGTTTTGGTCATTAAATTGGATGCTTTAGTGAAGGATTATGCGCCAAAAGGTACCGATTTACTTGATGAATTTTTTGCATTAAGCGATGAAAAAATGGGCTTGAATGAAATTATCAATGCCATTGAAAATGCAAAGAATGATGAAAACATTCTGGGAATAAGCATCAATACTGTTGATGTAAATGCGGGTATTTCGCAAACCAAAGCGATTAGAAATAAATTGGAAGAATTTAAAGAATCAGGTAAGTTCATTATGGCCTACGCTGATGTTTACAATCAGAAATCATATTATTTAAGTTCTGTGGCCGACTCAATTTTTATGAATCCATCGGGTGGAATTGATTTTACAGGTTTGTCTTCTGAAGTATTATTTTTTAAAGATTTGCAGGATAAATCGGGTGTTAAAATGGAAGTGATCCGACACGGAAAATACAAAAGTGCCGTTGAACCATTTTTATACAATAAAATGAGTGATGAAAACAGAGAGCAAATTACCTCATTTTTACAGTCTATTTGGGGCGAATTGTTGGCTGATATTTCAAAAAGCAGAAATAAAACAATTGAGGAACTCAATATTATCGCCGATAATTTATGGGCAAGAAATGCCACATTGGCAATTAAAAACAATATTGTTGATGATGCTGTTTATTTGGATGAATATGAGACCAAATTAAAATTGGCTTCAGGTATTTCAGCCGATGATGAGTTGCCTGAAATCACACTTTCTGATTATATTGCTACAGGAAAAGGCAGGGTTGTTTCAAGTGCCACCAATAAAATTGCCGTAA
>CAZBGP010000015.1:16424-34905 GCA_964491495.1 uncultured Lutibacter sp.
CAGGAATTAATTATAGAAGCGCTTCGCAAAGCGAGAAAAGATAAAAATGTAAAAGCTATTGTATTGAGAATTAATTCACCGGGAGGAAGCGCCTTGGCTTCAGAGTTAATTTGGAGAGAATTAGAACTGACCAAAAAAGAATTGCCTTTAGTGGTTTCTATGGGAGATTTGGCGGCCTCGGGAGGTTATTATATCGCTTGTAATGCAGATAGAATTTTTGCGGAACCAACAACCATTTCAGGGTCAATCGGAGTTTTTGGAGCCTTGCCAAATATGAGCAAATTAGCAGATGATATTGGTATTAATGCTGAGCAGGTAAGTACCAATAAAAGTCCAAATTACAGTCTTTTTGAACCAATCACCGATGAGTTTAGAGCGGTAACCACAGAAGGTGTTGAAGATATTTACACAACTTTTGTAGCGAGGGTTTCTGCTGGAAGAAATATGAGCGTTGAGGCGGTTGACAGTATTGCTCAAGGCCGTGTTTGGTCGGGAGTTGATGCGTTGCAAAATGGATTGGTTGACGAGTTGGGGAATTTGGATGATGCCATTAAGTATGCTGCGGAACTGGCTGCAATTGTTGATTATAAAGTGCGTAATTATCCAGACTATAAACTGGATTTAGGTGAAAAATTGAGTGACATTCCTTTTATGAAAACAAAGGAAAAAGCAATGATTGAAGCCTTGGGATTGGAAAATTATAAGATTTACCAAACCATTAAACAATTTTCAGAAATTAAAGGAATACAGGCCAGAATGCCATTTTTGCTGGAAATTAAATAAGAATGTCATTTAAATTCGCTCGAAAGTAACAAAACTGTAATCGTACTTGTTTTTTTCGTCTGCTTTAAAATCTTCACGCCAAGTTTCTTTCCATATAGTTTTGTCTATTTCAGGAAAGAAAACATCAGCCTCAAATTGATGGTGAACAAAAGTGATGTCAAGTATGTCAGCAAACTGCATTGCTTGTTTGTAAATTTCTGCGCCTCCTAAAATAAAAGGATTTTCATCAACTTTTAAGGCAGCTTTAAGCGCTTCTTTTAATGAATTTACAATCACACAGCCTTCAACTTGGTAATTTTTGTCACGTGTGATGACAATATTTGTTCTGTTTGGAAGCGGTTTCCCCAGCGATTCATAAGTTTTCCGCCCCATAATAACCGCGTGGTTCAAAGTCGTTTTTTTGAAACGTTTTAAATCGGCAGGTAAATGCCAAATTAATTGGTTGTCTTTTCCCAAAGCGTTATTTGCCGCAATAGCAGCCATAATTGTTACCATTCTTCTGTTGCGTTGCTTAAATCACTTTCTTTTTTGTCCTTTTCGAAATTGTAAAGTTCTTGTGCTTTTTCAGCTTTTAGGGCATATTCTTCGTCCATTTGCTTTTTTAATTTTGCAATTTTCAATTCCTGTTCCATCACTAGTTTTTCGGTTTGTATGCGTTCCCAATCTTTACCAAAAAGGCGATGGGTAACAAACACATTTATGAAATGCAAAACAAAGAAGAAAAGCCATAAAATGATGGCCCAAACAAACCAGTCGCTTACAATGTTTTCTCCTACATTAAATATTTTATTAAGGGCAATTAAAAATACCGAACCAACTAAAAATACCACAAAATGATAATACAGTCTCTTTTTTTGTCTTGCGCGTGCTCGCGCAGTTTCGTATAATTCGTGTTGTTCATTCGTAATGTCCATCTGTTACATATTTTTTACCCATTCTTTAATATAGGCAGTGAAATCTTCCGTTTCATTTGCGTTTTCTTGCTGCAGCTTTTCGTTAGCCAATTCCAAAAATTTTGAAATGTTTTTATCAGAAGTATTAAAAAGACTTTCCAGGGATTTTAATAACTCAGTATCATCTATTTCAATGATTCTTTTTATGATGGTGGTTTTTAATTCAGGTGCATTCATTTTCATTTTCTTTAAGAATCTTAAATATATTAAAAGTTTCACAAACTGTTTATTAAAGAATTATTAAATTTCAAGAATTCCTTTGTAAGATCTGTCGCGAAGGCAATTTTTTTGGATGAAGTTTGCTTAATATTAAACAGCAACATCTCCTTTAATATGTGGATGCGGATTGTAATTTACCAAGTTAAAATCTTCAAACTTAAAATCGAAGATGTTTTTCACCAAAGGATTTATTTCCATTTTAGGCAATTCTCTTGGCGTTCTTGATAATTGTAAATTAATTTGTTCGCTATGGTTGCTGTAAATATGCGCATCACCAAAAGTATGGATAAAATCGCCTGGTTTTAAATCGCAAACCTGCGCAACCATCATGGTAAATAAGGCATAGGAAGCAATATTGAACGGTACGCCTAAAAATATGTCGGCACTGCGCTGGTACAATTGACAGGATAATTTTCCATCGGCCACATAAAATTGAAAAAACGCGTGACAAGGCGGTAATGCTGCTTTTCCGTTGGCTACGTTTTCAGAAAAAGATAAAGATGTATCAGGCAAAACACTTGGATTCCAGGCTGAAACCAGCATTCTTCTGCTGTCAGGATTTGTTTTTATGGTTTGGATCAATTCAGAAATCTGATCGATGTCTTCGCTGTTCCAGTTCCGCCATTGGTGTCCGTAAACCGGCCCTAAATCGCCATTTTCAGTTGCCCAGGCATCCCAAATTTTCACCCCGTTTTCATTCAAATATTTTATGTTGGTGTCGCCTTTTAAAAACCACAACAATTCATAAATAATGGATTTTAAATGCAGTTTTTTTGTGGTCAGCATGGGAAATCCTTCACTTAAATCAAACCGCATCTGATAACCAAACACGCTTTTTGTTCCGGTTCCTGTTCTGTCTTCTTTGAGCGTTC
Source organism: uncultured Lutibacter sp. (assembly GCA_964491495.1). Taxonomy (GTDB): domain Bacteria; phylum Bacteroidota; class Bacteroidia; order Flavobacteriales; family Flavobacteriaceae; genus Lutibacter. The sequence goes on from CAZBGP010000015.1 coordinate 19,252, forward strand.
CTTTATCTTGAACGTATTTTATTAGGTCTAGATATTGTTTCATCGTGTTGTTTAATCGTTTAGTTGTTTAATTGTTTTTTTTGAACAATTAAACAAATACTTTCAGTAGTTTATTTTTTAATCAAATTTAATATTCCCCCTTCGGGGGTTAGGGGCTTACCCAATAATCATTCCTGCAATTGTTGCTGATAACAATGAAGCGATTGAACCGCCAATAACGGCTTTTAGTCCAAACTCCGACAGTGTTTTTCTTTGGCCAGGAGCCAATGAACCAATGCCGCCAATTTGAATGCCGATTGAAGCAAAGTTGGCAAAACCGCACAACATATAAGTTGCCATAATCACCGACTTGTTATAAGTTAGATGGGTTACATTGGCCATGTTTTTTAATTCAGCCAATTGAATATATCCCACAAACTCACTTGCGGCCAATTTTACGCCCAGCAATTGTCCCATGAGCATCATATCTTCTCTTGCAACACCAATTATCCACATTAATGGCGCAAAAATAGTTCCTAAAATAGATTCCAAAGAAAATTTTTGATAAGGAGTATAGGCAGCAATCCAGTCATTTAAATAGGTCACTGAACCAATCCATCCCAAAATGCCGTTTAACATGGCAATTAAAGCCACAAAAACCAACAGCATAGCGGCAACATTCGCTGCTAATTTCAAGCCTTCCGTAGTACCATTTGCGATAGCGTCTAAAATATTTGAACCAATTTTTTCCTGTGAAACATTTACGTCGGTATTAATTTCTTCCGTTTGCGGATACAACATTTTTGAGATTACAATCGCTCCGGGAGCTGCCATGACTGATGCTGCTAATAAATGTTTGGCAAATTGCAGTCTTAAAACAGGATCATTTCCGCCTAAAAATCCGATGTAGGCAGCCAAAACACCACCGGCAACAGTGGCCATTCCACCAATCATCACCAATAATATTTCTGAGCGGTTCATACGTTCCAAATAGGCTTTGATCATTAAAGGCGCTTCCGTTTGGCCTAAAAAGATATTCCCGGCAACCGACAAACTTTCAGCACCTGAAATTTTCAACAATTTGGTTAATACGAGCGCCATGCCTTTTACAATAATTTGTATAACGCCTAAATAAAACAATAAGGATGTTAATGCTGAAAAGAAGATGATGGTAGGCAAAATTTGAAATACAAATATAAATCCGAAGGATTCAATATTCATTAAACCGCCAAATAAAAACTGACTTCCGGCAGCGGTGAAATCTAAAATGTTGGTAAAAATTCCTCCAACAAATTCGAATATTCGCTGAACAAAAGGCACTTTTAAAACACCAATTCCAATAAGTAATTGGGCAGTTAAACCTGCGCCAACTGTTTTCCAGTTAATGGCTTTGCGATTATTGCTGAGCAAATAGGAAATAAGAATTAAAGAGACCATTCCCAAAGCCCCGCGCCACAATGAAGTTGTCGAGAATCCTTGGTTGTCAATAATGGTGTTTTGGATGATTTCTTGCGCGTTTACTGAAAAAATACTGAAGAAGCAAAGGGTAGCTAAGCTTATTTTTTTTACCATAAAGTAGATTGTTATGAAGTGCGTTTAGTTATTTCGTCACGAATTTTTGCCGCCAATTCATAATCTTCATTTTGAACAGCTTTATTTAATTTTTCATTCAATTCTTCAAGGGAGTCTTTTGAATAAGAACTTGCTTTTTCTGGCTCCTCAATTAATTTTTCAATGCTTAAGGTTTCTTTTTCATCGGTCAATTCATCTTTTGCTTTTAAATAGATTCCCGCTTTGTCCAAAATATTTTCATAGGTATAAATTGGTGCATTGAATCGCGTTGCCAAAGCGATAGCATCTGAAGTTCGGGTATCAATAATTTCTTCAATTTTGTCGCGTTCACAAATCAGGCTTGAATAAAACACGCCATCAACCAATTTATGAATGATCACTTGTTTAATTGCAATATGAAATCGGTCGGCGAAAGTTTTAAATAAATCGTGCGTAAGCGGACGGGGAGGTTTTATTTCTTTTTCCAAAGCGATGGCAATGGACTGTGCTTCAAACGCTCCGATAACAATCGGTAACGTTCTGGTACCGTCAACTTCACTCAAAACCAATGCGTAAGCACCGCTTTGCGTTTGACTGTAAGATATCCCTTTAATATTTAGGCGAACTAAACTCATAAGTTAAAATTAACAAAAAAGACTGTCTAATCAAAGGATTTTATCCCAATAATTAGGCAGCCTTATTTCGAGGCACAATTTAATAAAATTATGCGTTATTCGCTTTAAATTCTTTTAACTTTTCAATTAATTTTGGCACCACTTCAAAAGCGTCGCCAATGATACCGTAATCTGCCGCTTTAAAGAAAGGCGCTTCTGGATCGGTATTGATGACTACTTTTACTTTTGATGAGTTTACGCCGGCCAAATGCTGAATGGCGCCAGAAATTCCAATGGCAATGTATAAGTTTGAAGAAACTGGCTTTCCTGTTTGTCCAACATGTTCACCATGAGGTCTCCATCCTAAATCTGAAACCGGTTTTGAGCAGGCTGTTGCTGCACCTAAAACGCCGGCAAGTTCTTCTATCATTCCCCAATTTTCCGGACCTTTCAATCCTCTTCCTGCAGAAACCACAATATCAGCATCAGCAATGGTAACTTTACCTGAAGTTTGTTCAATAGATGTTGAAACTAAATTGCTTTCAACCAAAACAGGTGAAAATTCCTCGGTTGTTCCCGAAACTTTGTTCTCAACCAATCCGAAGGCGTTTTTGGCAAGTGCAATCACTTTAACATCAGTTAGTATTTGCGTGTTGTTAAACGCTTTGTTGGAAAACGTTTTTCTTTTCACGGTGAAAGGTGAAGTGGCGCTTGGCAACGCAATCACATTGCTTGCAAAACCCGCATTCAAATTTGCGGCAGCCATGGGCGCAAAATACAATCCGTTTGCATTTGAATCGATGATGACAACTTGTGAACTTTCTTTTTCTGCTGCTTGTTTCACAATATTGGCAACCAATTTCGCATTAAAAATTTTCAACGCATCATTAGTCACAGTTAATATTTTTTCGGCACCATAGTTAAAAAGTATCGACGGATCACTTGAATTCATTGTCAATACAACCAATTTGGTTCCCAATTGCTCGGCAACTTTTTTCCCGTAGGAAGTCACTTCCAAAGCCGTTTTTTTAAATTTTCCTTCCGATGATTCGGCAAAAACCAATACTGACATATTATTTTTAGATTTTGGATTTTAGAATTTTGATTTAAACCTAAAATCAATTTATAATTTTAATTTTTTTTGACCTTTTAACGACTCAACGAATACACGTTTAAACAATGTTTTTTAAATAACCTTAGCTTCGTTATGCAATAAACCAATAAGTTCATCCAAATTGTCTGCAGACACTAATTTACAGGCCGATTTTGCTGGCTGTTTTTCAAAAGATACAATTGAAGTTGTTGCTTTTCCGTTGGAAGATTCAACAATGGTCAATGGTTTTTGACGCGCCATCATTATGCCGCGCATATTTGGAATTCGCAAATCCTTTTCTTCAACAAGGCCTTTTTGTCCGGCAATAATTAAAGGAAGTTTTGCCTGCAGCATTTCTTTTCCGCCGTCAATTTCTCTGGAAATAGTGGCTTTATCACCATCAATTTCTAATCCGATACAGGCATTTACAAAATTGAAATCCAAAAGTGTGGCAAGCATGGCAGGCACCATTCCGCCGTTATAATCTATGGATTCTTTTCCTGCAAGCACCAAATCGTAGTTGCCGTTTTTAACTACTACTGCCAATTCTTTTGCAACGGTAAAACCATCTAAAGCTTCTGCATTTACCCTAATGGCATCGTCGGCGCCAATGGCCAAAGCTTTGCGCAAAGTAGGTTCTGTGGTAGCGTTTCCAACTGTGGCAACGGTTACGGTGGCTCCTTGTTTTTCTTTAAACCACATGGCTCTTGTCAAGGCAAATTCATCATAAGGATTTATGACAAATTGCACGCCGCTGCTGTCAAATTTTGAATCATTTTCTGCAAAATTTATCTTTGATGTGGTGTCGGGAACGTGACTGATACAAACTAATATTTTCATGAAATCTGGGTGTTTGATATTTGGTATAAAATTACACGTCTTTTTATTTAATATGCTACGAATATAATATTTTTTTTAAATATATTATGCACGCATAGTAATATTTTTATTAAAACATTATTTTTTTGATAGAACTGTTATAATTGTTTAATTTTGCAAATCCTTAAAAACAGATTAAAATGAAGACTATACAATTTAGAGAAGCCATTTGTGAAGCAATGAGTGAAGAAATGCGCAGGGATGAAACTATTTACTTAATAGGAGAAGAAGTTGCTGAATATAATGGTGCCTATAAAGCTTCAAAAGGAATGTTGGATGAGTTTGGTGCAAAACGTGTAATTGATTCTCCAATTGCCGAGTTGGGTTTTACCGGGATTGCCATTGGATCTGCCATGAACGGAAACAGACCGATTGTGGAATATATGACCTTTAACTTTGCCTTGGTAGGCATTGACCAAATTATAAATAACGCCGCAAAAATCAGACAAATGTCAGGCGGACAAATAAATTGCCCTATTGTTTTTCGCGGTCCAACAGGATCAGCCGGCCAATTGGGAGCCACACATTCACAGGCATTCGAAAACTGGTTTGCAAACACGCCAGGATTAAAAGTGGTGGTGCCATCAAATCCATATGATGCAAAAGGTTTATTAAAAGCCGCAATTAGAGATGATGACCCGGTTATTTTTATGGAATCGGAACAAATGTATGGTGACAAAGGTGAAGTGCCGGATGGAGAATATATTGTGCCAATTGGCGTTGCTGCCATCAAAAGAGAAGGAACCGATGTAACAATTGTGTCTTTCGGAAAAATAATTAAAGAAGCTTATATCGCTGCAGATATTTTAGAAAAAGAAGGAATTTCGGTTGAAATTATCGATTTGCGCACCATCAGACCAATGGACAGCGAAGCCATTTTTAAATCGGTAAGAAAAACAAACCGATTGGTTATTTTGGAAGAAGCCTGGCCTTTTGGCAGTGTTTCCTCTGAAATTACTTTCCAGGTTCAGGAAAATGTATTCGATTATTTGGACGCTCCCATCAAAAGAATTACGACTGCAGATACCCCTGCACCATATTCTCCGGTTTTATTGGAAGAATGGTTGCCAAATGCAAATGATGTTGTAAAGGCTGTAAAAGAAGTATTGTATAAAAAATAAGGGCATAATATTTGCGCTCCAACTACCTTTCAAAATTATCTTGAAAGGTTTTTTTATGATGACCAAAAAATATATTTTCTTAAGTTTTCTGTTTTCTTTTATTTTTTTATCGGGGTTTTCCCAGGTAAAAATAGGCGGTGTTGTGAAGGACGAAAACAACCAATCCATTCCTTTTGCCAATATTGTTTTTGTGGGTTCATCCACAGGAACAGTCTCCGATGAAAACGGAAAGTTTTATTTGGAATCCGCCAAAACCTATGCCCAAATTGAAGTTTCTTTTTTAGGCTACGAAACCAAAAAATTACCAATAAAAAGTAGGGATTATAATTTAACCATCGTCTTAAAAGAATCTGCTGCACGACTAGAGGAAGTTTTTATTTATAGCGGAAAGGTTAAGAAAAAAGGAAATCCTGCCATCGCGATCTTGGAAAAAATTTGGGCCAAGAAGCGCGAAAATGGTATCTATTTATTCGACCAATATCAATACAACAAGTACGAGAAACTTGAATTTGATATGAATAATATTGACAGTTCCATGATAAAAAGCAAGCTTTTTAAAGGCATGGAGTTTATTTTTGAAGGTATTGACACTTCAAATATCACTGGAAAATCATTCCTGCCCATTTTTATCAACGAATCCGTTTACAAATCTTTTGGAAAAAATAAGGGAGGAAAAAAACTTAGGGAAGATTTGGTGGCCAACAAAAATTCCGGATTCGAAAACAATCAAAATGTTATCGCATTTATCAAAGATTTATATGTGGATTACAATGTTTACGACAGCTACATTAAGATTTTCGACAAAAGTTTTGTGAGTCCAATTTCCAAAGCCGCAGGCATTTCAACGTATAATTATATTTTGGCCGACAGTGCTTTTATCGACAATAAATGGTGTTTTAATATTTTATACTATCCGCGAAGAAAAGGTGAACTTACTTTTAAGGGTAATTTTTGGGTGAATGACACCACATTTGCCATCAAAAAAATTAATATGCAGGCCAACAAAAGCGCCAATATTAACTGGGTAAAAGATATTTATATTGAACAGGAATTTGATGTGTTGAATGATTCGGTGTTTTTGCTGAAAAGGGATTATATGATGTCCGATTTTAGTTTGAACAAAAAAGACAAAGCCAAAGGTTTGTATGGAAAAAGAACCACCATGTTCAAGGATTATGTCTTTAATGAAAAAAAATCGGATGCTTTTTATAATGAAGAAATAAATGCCTACGATAAAAATATTTACACAAAAGCCGATGATTATTGGAGTGAAAATCGGCAGGAAAAATTAAATGAGAATGAACAGGGCATCTATAAATTGCTGGATACTTTAGCAACTGTTCCCAAATTTAAACGCATTTATAATTTGGTTTCCATTTTGGGTTCGGGTTATATAGAGATGAATAAATTTGATTTTGGCGATGTGTTTTCAACCTTCGGAAAAAATGATGTTGAAGGCTGGCGTTTACGTGCCGGTGGAAGAACTTTTTTGGGAGGAAACGAATCTTGGCGTTTACAGGGATATACTGCTTACGGATTTAAGGATGATAAGTTTAAATATGGTTTTTCTGGAAAATGGATGTTGAATCCTAAAAGCAGATTCACTGTTGGACTTGGAAACAGGCGCGATGTGGAACAAATAGGCGTAAGCTTAACCACCACCAACGATGTGATGGGCAGAAGTTTTGCTTCATCTTCCTTGTTTTCTTCGGGAGACAACAGCAAACTGACTTCAATTAATTTGTCAAATTTTTTCATGTCAATCGAGCCACGAAATAATTTAAATTTCAAAGTTGGCGCTTCATACAGAACCTTGGAATCGGCTTCACCGGAAACTTTTAATCTTGACTATTGGGTTGATAAAGAAAACAATATCAAAAAAGCCGACGTGTCACAATCTGAAATTGATTTTACGGTGACATACACGCCAAACAGAAAAACAATTGGTTATGGCGTTGAACGCAATGAAGTTACCGATGTTTATTCCACCTTGTTTTTGAACTATTCAAAAGGGATTAAAGGCTTGTTTAACAGTGATTTTGATTACCATAAAGTGCAGTTTTACTACCGTCAGCCTATATTAATTGGTGGTTTGGGAAGAATGTTCACCACTTTTGAAGTGGGCAAAACATTTGGGGAAGTTCCGCTTGGCTTACTGAACGTTGTGCCAGGAAACCAATCTTATTTCACCATTGAAAATACCTATTCGTTGTTGGATTATTATGAATTTGTGACAGATACGTATGCATCACTTCACGTAGAACATAATTTTAACGGAAAATTCTTTTCAAGAATTCCATTGTTCAGAAAACTCAACTTGCGCGAAATTGTTGGTGCAAAAGCGGTTTGGGGAGAAATTTCCGATAAAAATATTGCGTTGAGTGCTTCAAACATAAATTATGTGGCACCTTCAAACGTATATTACGAGTACAGCGTTGGTGTTGGCAATATATTCAAGGTTTTCAGAATTGATTTTAGCTGGAGAGGAAGCTATAAAGACGTGCCAAACGCCAATAATTTCGCCATAAAAGGTGCCTTCGGATTTCATTTCTAAAATTTACCGAAATTAGGCGTTTGTTGGGCGATGATTTTCGTATTTTTGAAAAAAATTTAACTGTTTAACTAAAAGAAAATGAGCAACAAAACCGATAAAACTTTTGATGTATTAATTGAGATTCCAAAAGGAAGCAGAAACAAGTATGAATATGATTTTGTGTTGCATAAAATCAGATTCGACAGGATGTTGTTTTCTTCTATGATGTATCCTGGAGATTACGGATTTATTCCTGAAACATTGGCCTTGGACAAAGATCCGCTTGATGTTTTAGTTTTGGGTGGCGAACCAACATTCCCTATGTGCGTAATGGAAGTTAAACCCATTGGTGTATTCCATATGACCGATGAAAAAGGGCCTGATGAAAAAATCATTTGTGTCCCTATTTCTGATCCAATTTGGAACCAGTTAAATGATATTTCCGATATGAATCCCCATCAGGTAAAAGAGATTGAACATTTCTTTCAGGTATACAAAGATTTGGAAAAAAAGAAAGTAGATGTTGGCGGTTGGGGTGATGTTAAAGAGGCTTATGAAATTGTTGCCAAATGTATTGAACGCTATAATTTGAGCGAACATAAGAAAAAAAGGACTTTTACCATTTAATTGATAAAATAAAGACCTAAAAACCAAGCCATCTTTAAAAATTAGAGATGGCTTTTTTTATATGTCTTATTTTACTTATTTTAGCGCCCAATAAAAAAATTAACTTAATTATAACTAACATTTAAAAAAATGGAATTAATAGTAGATTATTTACCTCTGTTTGGTATTGTAGCGCTTGTATTTGTTTTTTTCAAAAATTCTTGGGTTACCAAACAAGATGGAGGAAATGAAAAAATGGCAAGAATTGCAAAAAATATTGCCGATGGCGCTATGTCATTTTTGAAAGCTGAATATAAAATACTTTCAATTTTCGTAGTGGCTGTAGCAATTTTGCTTTATTTCAAAGGAACCTATGAAGAAGGTTCAAACGGAATGGTAGCCGTTTCCTTTATAGTTGGTGCTGTTTGTTCGGCATTGGCTGGTTTTATTGGAATGAAAGTTGCCACCAAAGCGAACGTAAGAACTACTCAAGCTGCAAGAACATCTTTAGGAAAAGCGTTAGAAGTCGCTTTTGCCGGTGGAGCAGTGATGGGATTGGGTGTTGTTGGTCTTGGTGTTTTAGGATTAAGTTCATTATTTATGTTATATAGCGGACAAGGATGGGCTATTTCTGAAGTGCTCAATGTGCTTTCAGGATTCTCATTGGGCGCCTCATCAATTGCATTATTTGCACGTGTTGGTGGTGGTATATATACCAAAGCAGCCGATGTTGGAGCCGACCTTGTTGGGAAAGTTGAAGCAGGAATTCCTGAAGACCATCCATTAAATCCAGCTACCATTGCAGATAACGTTGGAGACAATGTTGGAGATGTTGCCGGGATGGGCGCCGATTTATTTGAATCGTATGTAGGTTCTATTATTGGAACAATGGTTTTGGGTGCTGCGTTTGTTACTATACCGGCCTTTCAAACTTCATTTGATGGTTTGGGCGCTATTTATTTGCCGTTGGTTTTAGCAGCAGTAGGTATTGTAATGTCAATTATAGGAACATTTTTTGTAAAAGTAAAAGACGGTGGGAATCCTCAAACCGCTTTAAATATTGGTGAATTTGGATCTGCCGGTTTAATGGTTGTTGCTTCTTATTTTGTTATTGATCAAATGCTTCCAAAATCTTGGATTTTTAATAATATTGAATACACTTCATTGGGCGTTTTTTGGGCTACAATTGCTGGCTTGGTAGCCGGTTTGTTGGTTGGAAAAGTTACGGAATATTATACTGCAACAGGTAAAAAACCTGTAATGTCTATTGTTAGACAATCAGAAACTGGTGCAGCAACAAATATAATTGCAGGTTTGGGTGTTGGAATGATGTCAACTGCCATTCCTATTCTTTTAATTGCAGCAGCGATTTTGGTTTCGCATCATTTTGCCGGTTTATACGGTATTGCTATTGCAGCCGTTGGAATGTTGGCAAATACAGGAATTCAGTTGGCTGTGGATGCTTATGGTCCAATTTCTGACAATGCCGGCGGTATTGCTGAAATGGCTGAATTGCCAAAAGAAGTGCGTGAGCGTACAGATAAATTAGATGCTGTTGGAAACACAACTGCCGCTATTGGAAAAGGATTTGCAATCGCTTCTGCCGCTTTAACGGCTTTGGCTTTGTTTGCAGCTTTTATGCAAACCGCAAATTTAACTGCAATTGATGTATCTCAACCTGAAATTATGGCCGGACTTTTTGTGGGTGGTATGTTGCCGTTCGTTTTTTCAGCATTGTCTATGAATGCCGTTGGACGTGCAGCTATGGCAATGATTGAAGAGGTTCGTCGTCAGTTTAAAGAGATTCCTGAGTTGAAAGCCGCGTTGGTGGTCATGAAAAAATATGATTCGGATATGTCTAAAGCAACTCCGGAAGACAGAAAAATATTTGACGCTGCAGATGGAGTGGCTGATTACTCAAAATGTGTTGAAATCTCTACAAAAGCATCATTAAGAGAAATGGTATTGCCAGGTTTAATGGCGATTGCCGTACCTGTTTTGGTAGGATATATTGGTGGTGCCCAAATGTTAGGAGGTTTATTAGCTGGTGTAACTGTAACAGGGGTTTTAATGGCTATTTTTCAATCAAATGCTGGTGGTGCCTGGGACAATGCCAAAAAAACTATTGAAGAAAAAGGTTTAAAAGGAACTGATACGCATAAAGCCGCTGTTGTTGGTGATACCGTTGGTGATCCATTTAAAGATACTTCGGGACCATCATTAAATATTTTATTGAAATTAATGTCGGTTGTGGCATTGGTGATTGCGCCAAGTATTGCATTAGATCCTACTGAAGTTGCTGCATATAATCAAGAAAGTGCACCAACAGAAATGGTTTCTCAAGAAATTTCTAAAGAAGTGCAGGTAATTATGAGCACCAATGAAGATGGATCCACTAAAGCGGTCGTTACAACAACTACCAGTGAAGATGGAACAGCCACAACGGAAGAAAAAGTATTTGAAGGAACAGAGGAAGAAGTGAAAGCTGAAATTAAGAATCTTAAAGATGTTAAAGTTGAGGTGATTACACCAACATCTGAAGAGTAATTCTTAGAATTACATAAATATTAAATAGCCCGCCAATTTCAATTGGCGGGCTATTTTTATGATGAATTTCAGGAAATATTCTTGTTTTTATTTGATGCTTTGCAGCTTGCTAACTTTCTATAAATTTGGATTTGGTTTAAAAACTAATCCGGTTGCTGTTATATTTGTTTCTCGTCATTTTCGAGATTTAATTTGTCGATCAAATTGTATTTAGCCTGTCTTGTTTTCCAACGATCACGCGCATATTTTTGCATATTGGTAACCGTATCTTTTTCGTCGGTTATTTCAAGTCCGAGTAAGGTTTCAATAATATCTTCCAAGGTTACAATACCGTCCATACCACCATATTCATCAATAATTACCGCAATATGTTCCTTTTTTTCCAAAAGAATTTCCCAAACGCTAAACAATACTTTTGAATCTTGAACAAATACAATTTCGCGTTTAATGTCTTTCAGTTTTAAATCAAGTTGTCCTTCCGCAAGTTTTTCAAAAACCGTCTGTCTAAAAACATAACCTGTAATATTCTCTGTATTTTCTGAATAAATAGGAATACGTGAGTATTTTAGGTAATCTTTATTTCTTAAAAAATCATTTAAGGTTAAATTTTCGTCCGCCACAGCAACAACTACTCTTGGCGTCATAATTTCAGTAACTTTTACATTCTTTAGTCGAAGTAAATTTTGAATAATCTTATGTTCTTTTTCCGAAAAGATACCTTCATCTGCACCAATGCTCGCCAAGGCTGATATTTCTTCTCTGCTGGTAGATTGCTCATTATCATTTCCTGAGATGGCTTTTGTGATGAACGCGGACATGATGACCAAAGGATACGTAACGATGATCATAATTCTCATGGTTTGCGATGCAATTTTAGCCAAACTTCTCCAATAATTTGCGCCAATAGTTTTTGGAATAATTTCTGTCAATACCAAAATCAATATGGTTAAAATTGCAGATACTATTCCAAAAGATGCCTCACCATAAATTTTAACTGCTTGCGCTCCTACGCCGGCTGCCCCAACGGTGTGTGCAACGGTATTAAGCGATAAAATTGCTGACAAAGGTTTGTCGATATTACTCTTTAAGCCGATAAATATTTTTGCCCATGAATTTCCTTTTCCTTCTTTCACTATAAGAAATGAAACCGGCGTAGAAAGCAATACCGCTTCCATAATTGAACATATAAAAGAAACGATTAGCGCAGAAAATAAATATACTAAAAGAAGTGTCATGATTTTTTTGCAAATATAGAATTAATTTTGAAATAAGATTATTTACAAATTATTCCGGTTGCAAAGAAACCTGTAGCTGTTTCGGAATCACATGGCATTCGTCTGAAGTTACCGTTATGGATTCCGATACAAAAGTAACATATCCTGCACCAGAAACAGTGACAATATAAGTTCCAACGCGTTCCCAGGCACCAGAAAAAACCGGATTGTTGGCATCAAAAAATTCGAGTGTTTCTGAATAATTTCCCTCTTTAGCAATTACTTTTATTCCGGTACCCAAAACCTGATTACTCACAGCATTTTTTACAGTGATGTTTAATCCGGCACGCGCTTCTTCTGTGCACTGAATTTCATCAATTTTATTTGAGGTGCAGGATAAAAAAAGAAACAAGCTGCAAAAAAGTAAAGTTTTCATAATCTTAATTTTAAAGGATTAAATTTATCAACTTATTTTCTGAATCATCGGGTTAAATGCTTTTGAGGCCACCAAAACTTTCACGCCAACTTTTAATTCCTTTATTTCATCTTCTGTGGCAATTACTTTGATGATATTGGCGCCTGAAAGCACACTGACAATATATATCACATCGCTTTTTTCAATAGCGATAATTTCTCCCGTAAGTTTAAATTTACTGCTTATTTTATCTTCGGAAAAAACGAATGAGGGTGTTCCTTCTTTGATGATTTTTCCTTTATCGAGCAAAATTACACGGTCAGAAAGTTTAAATATTTCGGGTAAATGATGGCTTACCAAAATGGTGGTCAATTGATAATGCTGGTGCGCTTTCAAAATATAATCCTGCAATTTGAATCGCATTTCGTCATCAAGTGCCGAAAGCGGCTCATCAAGCAGCAATATTTTTGGTTTGCGAACAATGGCCCTGGCCAAAGCAACACGCTGTTTTTGTCCGCCCGATAAATTTTGGGGTTTGCTGTTTTGCAGCGATTGCAATTCCATCAACTCCAGCAATTCATCCACAATATTTTTATCATTTCCTTTTTGAAGGGCAAAGTCCAAATTTTCCCGAACAGTTAAATTAGGAAATAACGCATAATCCTGAAACACAAATCCGACCGAGCGTTTTTGTATCGGCAAAATTATTTTTTTATCGGTATTGGTCCAACATTCTCCACCAACTTCAATTAACGATTTTTCAGCATCTGTAAGTCCGGCTAAAATCCGGAGTATCGTGGTTTTTCCGGCACCTGAATTTCCGTAAATGGTGAGAAATTGTCCTTTTTCAACAGAAAATGACACATCCAAAGGAAGCTTTCCGTCGGCTGTCTGCAAGGTTTTATATGCGTAAAAATTAATCATTGTTTAGCGGATTTGCCTTGCTGAAGGTGTTGTTAATAAGGTAAACGCCCAATAGAATCAGAAAGGTAAAAACAAAAAGGATTCCAGCGTACATATTTGCTGCTTCATAATTCATAGCCTGAACCTCATCGTAAATGGCAATGGAAGCCACCCTGGTTTCTTCGGGAATGCTTCCGCCTATCATTAAAACCACGCCAAATTCGCCAACAGTGTGGGCAAAAGTCAATACAATTCCTGTTAAAATAGAAGTTTTAATATTGGGAAGCAAAATTTTGATGAGTGTGGTGAATTTCGATTTTCCCAAGGTAAATGAAGCTTCTCTCAGTGAAGCGGGTAAATTTTTTAATCCGGCCTGAATGGGATGAACCATAAAAGGCAAACTGTAGATTACCGATGCAATGATTAACCCCTCAAAGGTAAAAACCAGCCTGACATCAAAATACTGATCCAAAAATTCCCCGAAGGCATTTTGCGGACTGAAAGCAACCAGCAAATAGAAACCTAAAACCGATGGCGGTAACACCAAAGGCAAACTCACGATGGCTTCCACGACGGACTTAAATTTGAATTTGGTGAAGGCAAGCCAGTAACATAGCGGCAAGGAAACCACCAGCAAAATAGCGGTCGTAATCAAGGCCAGTTCGGCGGTAAGCCATAAAGGTTCTAAATCAATCATTGGGAGATAAACTTACTTCGTTTGTTTTTATCAATGCCAAAACAGCATCACCATTTTTCAAATTTAGTGTTTTTACGGCATTTGTGGTGATCAGGGATTTAATGGTAAATTCCCCAAAACTCAAATGCAGTTCGCTTAAAATTTCTCCTCGTTTTATGGACTCAATGTTACAGAGAATTTTATTCTGAATGCTGATATTCAACGGTTCATTTTTGGCGATAATCACTTCGGTTTCCTTAAAATACACGTTCACCATATTCCCGATTTTAAAATAAACTTCGGATTCGGGCGTATCAATAATGATGGCCGTAAAAGTGGTACTTCCAACGGCAATTTTAACCAAAGAAAGCGATTCGCTTCCCTGAATATTTGTGATATTTCCTTTGAGTATGTTCATTAAATTTATGTTGCTTTTTGGGTAAATCCGAAATGTGTTAATATTGCGATGGCGGTTGGTGATGCGATAAAATTATAAAATTTTAATGCATTTTGGTTGTTTTTGGCGTGTTTCAAAACAACATAACCCTGTTCCAGTGGCTGGTGCGATTTTTCGGGAATTACATAATAGTTGCCGCCGGCTTTCTTCATCGTGGGTGATAAAGCCAAAGACAAGGCCACAATCCCAATATCGGCAGCGCCAAGCTGCACAAACTGGGCGGTTTGGGAAATATTTTCACCATACACAAACTTGCTTTTTACCTGATCGTAAATTTTATAATATTGCATACTTTCTTTTGCTTTTTCTCCGTAAGGCGCGTGATCAGGATTTGCAATGGCAATTTTATTCAAGTTTGGCTTTAGCAAGACGTTCATTTTTTCAATATTCGGATTGATTTTTTTGCTCCAGATAACAATCCGGCCAATGCCATAAGTTCTTACTTCGGAAATGGTGAATCCTTGTTGTTTTAATTTTTTTGGATAGCTGACATCTGCGGAAAAATAAAGATCAAAAGGCGCATCATATTGAATTTGTTCAAAAAATTTTCCCGATGAACCGTAGGTTACCTGAATTTTTTCTGATGGATATTGTTTTTGATAAACCAAAATAATGGAATCCAAGGCAAATTTTAAATCGGAAGCTGCCGCAATGGAAACTTTTTGAGATTGATTTGTACAACCTGTAAAAATAAAAGTGATGATGAGTCCAAAAAACAGTCTATTGAGCATTTATTTATTGTTTAAACATCAAGGATTTTTCGATTGTGGAAATCTGTCCAAAAAATTACCTTTAAGTACCAAAAATAGTAAAAATCAAAGTTATTTTGAGCGTTTTTTGCTAAAATTGCAGTTCAATTTGCGTTAGCGATTGAAGTGGCATACTTTTTTGAAGTGAAACGTAAAAAAAGATATAACGGAAAGCGCGACCTGAAAGGGAACGCCCAAAATGAGTCGGATTTACTTTTTAAACATAAAATAAACGGCAAGAATGAGAAAGACAAATGCGATGATATGGTTGAGCCTAAAAGTTTCTGTTTTGAAAGCAATGAGCGAAAAAGCGGCAA
>CAZBGP010000016.1:0-22558 GCA_964491495.1 uncultured Lutibacter sp.
TTGCTTTGCTCATTTCCGGTCGTCCCGCTGCTTAAAAAAATATGTTGTGCATTTTCTTTTGAAGAAACAACTTTGTGCGATTTAAAGAATTGTATGGGTAAAAAAGGAATTTCTACTATATGTTTAACACTTTGAATATCAATTTTCAAAAAGCTTAAAAATTCCTGATAAACCATGTTGTTTTTAGCCTGAAATTGAAATATCTCAAGCGCTGCTTTTTCGAATTCATCGCTATGATGAAGGTTGAAAACGTTAATTTTTTTCATAAAAATTCGGAAACCCCACAAAAGTAATGTAAATTTACGCAACCTATTATCTTTTTAGGTATCTTATTAACAATTAAAAGCTCATATTTGGGTTTAGATGAACTCATAAAACAGTGTGCTAATAACGATCACAAGGCACAAAAGGAAATTTACCAGCTTTTTGCGGGTAAGTTGTTTTCCATATGCCTTAAGTACTCTAAAAACAAACAAGAGGCTCAAGATAATTTTCAAGATGGCTTTATAGTCATTTTCGATAAAATTGGGCAGTTTAATTTTAAAGGTTCGTTTGAAGGCTGGTTAAAACGGGTAATGATTAACACAGTTTTATTAAAATACAGAAAAAAAAATGTGTTAAATATTGTGACGGAAGATATTCCTGATGAGGTGATTGTTGACGTTGATGATGATGAAATTTCTTTAGATTTTTTGCTAAATCTAATCAATGAATTACCTGACAGGTATCGACTGGTTTTTAACCTTTATGCTTTGGATGGGTATGCTCATAAAGAAATTTCAGAAATGTTGCAAATTGCAGAAGGCACCTCAAAATCAAATTTAGCCCGAGCAAGAGCCATTTTAAAACAAAAAATTGAAACACATCAAAAAGCACAACAATCGATTTAAGTTAGTAGATAATAGTGAGAGATTTTAAAAGCATTGACAGATTATTCCAAGAGAATTTAAAAGACTTTGAGGTATCCCCACCTACCAAAGCATGGGATGCTATTGAAAATCGTTTAATACCAAGAACAAAAAAAAGAAAATTTCCTTTTTGGGTAAAACTTGCAAGTATTGCGGCCTTGTTTGTGCTATTTTTCAGTGCAGGAACTATTTATTTTCTTCCTAAAAATAATTTTTCCAAAAATTTATTTCATAAACAACATATCAACAAAGAAAATTCAAACTCAAAAGATTCATCTGCTGCAATTACAGTTGAGGAGAAATTAAAAGCAATGCAAATAGTTGTGTCAGCTTTAAGTAAGGAACTGGCAGAAATTGAACATAACAGTCATCTTACTGCAAACGCTGAGGAAAAAACCACTGATCAAACTGCTTTATCACAACAATCAGAAAACAACTTTTTATTCAAAGATGCCAAAAGTTTACCATTATCAAATTTTGCTGATAAAGAATTTCCAAAAAAAGAAATTGCAGAAAGTAAAATTACGGTAGCCACCATTTTCGCACCTATTTATTTTAATTCTTTTGGAGGTGGTTCAGGAATTGACGCGCAGTATAAAGACAATACATCTATTGGAAATTCATCTTTCTCCTATGGCGTAAAAGTTGCCTATCAGCTATCAAATAAATTTAGCTTGCAATCAGGTGTGAACCTAATCAATTTAGGTTTAACAACAAATAACATCTACGTTACGCCAGGAGTTGCTGTTGTTGGCTTTTCTAATATTTCAGCAAATCCTGTATTGGCCAGAAGTGCAAATATTTCAACACTTAAAAACAATACCACAATTTCCGATGACAATTCAGAGGGAAGTTTGAATCAGGTTTTTGGTTATGTGGAAATTCCGGTTGAGGTAAAATACAATGTTACTGATGGAAGATTTGGAATTAATTTAGTAGGCGGATTTAGCACGCTTCTTTTAAACAGAGACGAAGTTTTTGTTGAAACGAATAATTTTACCCAAAGTTTAGGATCTTCAAAAAACTTGAGACCCATAAATTTTAGTGGTAATATTGGATTAGATGTAGATTACTCTATTTACAAAAATTTATACATCAACGTTTCTCCAATGTTCAAAATGCAAACAAGTACCTTTTCTAGAAACTCCGGGAGTATTCAACC
Organism: uncultured Lutibacter sp.; assembly: GCA_964491495.1. Lineage (GTDB taxonomy): Bacteria > Bacteroidota > Bacteroidia > Flavobacteriales > Flavobacteriaceae > Lutibacter. The sequence continues at coordinate 2,071 of CAZBGP010000016.1, forward strand.
TTATTATTTAGGAGTTTATACAGGTTTAAATTATAAGTTTTAGTTGGTTTATTTATTTGGTTGGTTACCAAATATTGAATGAAGAAAGCCGTTTCTATTTTGAAACGGCTTTTCTTTTTAAAACATTTATTATTTGTATTTTTGTGTAATCTTAAATTTAAATTGAATCCAACTTATGGAAATAACAACTATACAAAAAGCTTTAGATAAATTATCGGTAAAAACATTAAATAAAGGAACTTCAACAGGTTCAAATTTCTTTGGAAATGGTGAAGTTATGGAATCCTATTCTCCTGTAAATGGAAAACTTATAGGAAAAGTTACCACAACAACAAAAGATGATTTTGAAAAAGTTATTGAAACTGCTCAAACAGCTTTTAGCAGTTGGAGAGTTGTTCCAGCGCCTCAAAGAGGAGAAATTGTGCGTCAATTTGGCGAAAAATTGCGCGAACTAAAACAACCTTTAGGCGAATTGGTTTCTTATGAAATGGGAAAATCGTTGCAAGAAGGTTTGGGAGAGGTCCAGGAAATGATAGATATTTGCGACTTCGCTGTTGGATTGTCAAGACAATTGCACGGTTTTACCATGCATTCCGAACGTCCGGGACACCGGATGTACGACCAATATCACCCTTTGGGAATTGTAGGCATTATTTCCGCATTTAACTTTCCTGTGGCTGTTTGGGCTTGGAATACGGCATTGTCTTGGATTGCTGGTGATGTTTGTGTATGGAAAGCTTCAGAAAAAGCACCTTTATGCAGCATAGCCTGTCAAAATATAATTGCAAGTGTTTTAAAAGAAAATAAATTGCCTGAAGGTATTTCTTGTATCATCAATGGTGATTACAAGGTTGGCGAATATATGACTACCGACAAACGTGTTGCTCTAATTTCAGCAACAGGCTCTATAAGAATGGGCAAAATTGTAGCAAAAACTGTTGCGGAACGTTTAGGAAGATCATTATTGGAATTAGGCGGCAACAATGCCATTATTATTACACCAAGCGCAGATATTAAAATGACCATTATCGGTGCTGTATTTGGCGCTGTTGGAACTGCAGGACAACGTTGTACTTCAACTCGTAGGCTAATTATCCACGAATCGATGTATGAGCAAGTAAAAAACGCCTTGGTAAAAGCCTACAAACAATTGCGCATTGGAAATCCGTTAGATGAAAGCAATCACGTTGGGCCGTTAATTGACAAAGCTGCGGTTAAAATGTATGAAAATGCTTTGGCAGAAGCCGTTAAAGAAGGCGGAAAAATTATTGTGGAAGGCGGTGTTTTAAGCGGAAAAGACTACGAAAGCGGCTGCTACGTAAAACCAGCAATTGTTGAAGCCGAAAATCATTTTGAAATTGTGCAACACGAAACATTTGCACCAATTTTATACTTAATAAAATATTCAGGGGAACTTAAAAATGCCCTTGCATTGCAAAACGGGGTTGTACAAGGACTTTCTTCTGCAATTATGACCAATAATTTGCGTGAAGCCGAACTGTTCTTGTCAGTTCAGGGTTCCGACTGTGGTATAGCAAACGTAAATATTGGCACTTCGGGCGCTGAAATTGGTGGCGCTTTTGGTGGAGAAAAAGAAACCGGCGGCGGACGAGAATCGGGTTCTGACGCTTGGAAAGTTTATATGAGACGCCAAACAAATACCATTAATTATACCACAGAATTACCTTTGGCACAAGGCATAAAATTTGATTTGGACTAAGTTTAAATTGATAAAAGATTCTTAAATAAAAAGTTCTTAAACCCAAATCAAATTTGGGTTTAAGAACTTTTTTACATTCTTGCTTTCTAAGAAAATATGGTCACTAAAAAGAATAGAACAAGCCTACGCCCAGCATTTGTTTTATTTGAATTTTGGGCCCTACAGAAACTAAAATTCCGTCGTTGTTTAAATCTTTTTTATTTTTAACATCATCGTCATATAAAAAATGGGAACCCACATTAGCTGTTACGTGTTTGTTAATGGTCATATCAAAATTAACTTCCCAGTTCACATCCACATTGCCATATTTGTTTAAATAATCGGAATATAAAATCAATTTATTGCTCATTTTTATATTTTCCATCACTGTTGTTTTCCACTCGCTTGAAACATAAGTCCCCATTTCCACTTTTAAATTTTCACCTGAACTCAACAAATTACCTAAATCATCATAAACAGCCGGAGCAACACCAAAAGCGCCTTCATTTGCCAAAACTTGGTTATAAACAAAAGTCATTTTGTTGGTGAGCGGCGAAAGGTAGACTTTAAGTTCGTTTTCCTTTGAAAAATATTCAGAGCCAACGCCTAAAAAATTGTATGCAGGAGAGAAGAACTTCGATATTGGTTTTTCAGTATTCGGATATATATAGCCATTCGCAAACTGTGTTTTAAAATTGAATTTTGCGGAAGAATACCACTTTGAAGTAATGTCTTTTCTGTAACCGAATGTCGAGTTTAACTCAATTAAATCCTCTGTTTTCCGCAATTCACGCCTAGCTTCTTTATTTAAACCAAACTTGGATTTCAATTCATTTTCCCATACAGTATGATTGTTTTTATAATCTCTTTTCATATTTATTTTGACGATGCCCGAAATTGAATTGTTGCCACCGGCACTCCAGTTAACAAAAGAATTTTGCGTAAAAATCAACCGAAAATTATTGGTTTCCTCCCAATGGGTAACCGGAGGTAAATCGATAGCCAAGGTGTCTTTTGAAGTTGATGCTATGGTATTAAAAGTGTGAAGGATTGTAAAAAAAATGAAAAATTTAAATCGCATTTTGTTATAATATTAGGGGCTATAAAATATTTCCGCAAAGAAACATAAAATATTTTTTTTATAAAAGTTTCAACAGCAATTCCTTTATTCTTTCTTTTGATAAATGAATGCTTTCAAACAATTCATCTACTTTTCCGTGTTCAATAAAATGATCCGGAATTCCTAAATGTTTAACGGTTTTGTTATTGTAATTATTGTTTGAAGCAAATTCCAATATCGCGCTTCCAAATCCGCCCAGAATTATGCCATCTTCAATGGTGACAATTGTTTCGAACTTTTTAAAAATTTGATGCAATAAATCTTCATCCAAAGGTTTTACAAACCGCATCGTATAATGCGCCACCTTATTTTTTGGCAATTCTTGTTGAAGTTCAATCAATTTATTTCCGATAGTGCCAATGCTTAACACCGCAATTTCGGAACCTTCTGAAATACAGCTGCCTTTCCCAATTTCAATTTTGGCAAAAGGCTTTTTCCAATCGATAAGCGTTCCTTGTCCGCGAGGATAACGAATCGCCAGCGGAAAATTGATGCCCAATTGCGCAGTGTACATGATGTTGCGCAATTCAATTTCATTTAAAGGTGCAAAAATCACCATATTTGGAATGCAGCGAAGATAAGCCATGTCAAAGGCGCCGTGGTGCGTTGCTCCGTCTTCGCCAACAATTCCCGCGCGGTCTATACAAAAAATTACAGGTAAATGCTGTAATGCCACATCATGGATAATTTGGTCATACGCACGTTGCAAAAATGTGGAATAAATGGCGCAAAAGGGAATCAGTCCCTGCGTTGCCATTCCGGCAGCCAAAGTCACCGCATGTTGTTCGGCAATACCTACATCAAAAGCCCTTTCGGGCATCTCGTCAATCATTAATTTTAAGGAACTTCCTGTGGGCATTGCGGGTGTAATCCCAACAATTTTTAAATTATTTTTAGCCAATTCCACAATGGTTTCCCCAAAAACATCCTGATATTTTGGCGGCTGCGGCACATTATTTTTGGCCGGCAATTCCCCGGTAATTTTATCGAATTTTCCAGGCGCATGATAAGTCACCTGATCATTTTCGGCTTGTTGCAGCCCTTTTCCTTTTGTGGTAATGATATGCAAAAACTTAGGGCCTTTTATTGACTTTAGCCGTTCCATTTCTGTAATAATTTCATCAATATTGTGTCCGTCTATCGGCCCGGAATAACTAAAATTCAGTGCTTCAATAATGTTGTTTTTACGAACCTTTTTACCCGCTTTCACATCGGTAAAATACTTTTTCAAAGCACCAACACTTGGGTCAATTCCCATCGCGTTGTCGTTTAAAATAATCAGCAAATTGGCATCGGTAACTCCGGCATGGTTCAATCCTTCAAAAGCCATTCCGCTGGCAATGGAAGCATCACCAACAACGGCAATATGTTGTTTTTGAAAATCACCTTTTAATTTTGAGGCTAGTGCCATTCCTAAAGCGGCAGAAATCGCTGTTGAAGAATGCCCTGTGCCAAAGGCGTCGTAAATGCTTTCGCTTCGTTTTGGAAAACCTGAAATTCCGCCCAACTGACGGTTCGTGTGAAAAATGTCCCTTCTGCCTGTTAAAATTTTATGTCCGTATGCCTGATGGCCAACATCCCAAATGAGCAAATCGTTTGGCGTATCAAACACATAATGCAACGCAATGGTCAATTCCACAACGCCCAAACTGGCGCCCAAATGCCCTTCTTTTGCTGCAACAATCGCAATAATAAATTCGCGCAGTTCTTTGGCAACTGTTTCCAATTGATTTTTTGCCAGCTTTCGCAGGTCCTTCGGATCATTAATATGTGTTAATAAATTTGTTTTCACTATTACAAAACTACGCTATTTAAATTGTTCAGTGAATGAAAAACAATTACTTTTGATGCATGATGGATCCATTTGACGACGCATATTTTATGAAACGCGCTTTGCAGGAGGCGGAAATGGCTTTGGACAAAAATGAAGTTCCTATTGGGGCGGTAATTGTGATGAACAACCAAATTATTGCCCGTGCACATAATTTAACGGAAACTTTAAATGATGTAACTGCGCACGCCGAGATGCAGGCTTTTACGGCCGCGGCAGATTTTTTAGGCGGTAAATACCTAAAAGAGTGTACGCTGTATGTGACTTTGGAACCTTGCCAAATGTGCGCTGGAGCCAGTTATTGGACACAAATAGGCCGAATTGTTTATGGCGCTACGGAAGATAAAAGAGGTTTTTTGGTAATGAAAACCACGTTACACCCAAAAACAGTGGTTGTTGGCGGTGTTTTAGAAGACGAATGCAGCAAACTTTTAAAGCGTTTTTTTATTGAAAAGCGCAATTTAAATTGATACTTACAAATTTGGTTCACTTTTACTTCGCTCTTCAAGGTCTTTTTTGAATTTCTCAAAGGTAAAATCACTTAGATTTTTATTTTTGTACCGATGGTAAATAAACAAAGGCATTAAAACAAAAGCGACCATCAAAACACCAAGTCCAATCACGATATCTCCACCGGCATCGCCGTTATTTTTCTGGTAAAAACCTGTGACCAGCATTCCTAAAGTTAGCACTAAAACAAAAATAATCACATATTTCATTTGATATTGTTTATTGTTTTTTATCTGTCAAATGGAACACCCAAAATAATCCATCTCGAATTGTGAAACTTTTTCTCCTTGGTGTTTCATTAGTTTCTATTGTAAATTATTGTGCGTAAAATTACAAAAAAAACCTACATTTAAGGAACCTTTAAACTGTAAATATGTATCGCTTTTTCATCCTGTTTTTACTAATGTCCTTATCTTGCAGTGAACATAAGCCGGAACCAACAATGGAAACTCAAAAAAACAAAAAATTGGTGATTGCGCACAGAGGCGCATCGGGATATTTACCCGAGCACACGTTGCCGGCAAAAGCAATGGCTTATGCGATGGGGGCCGACTATTTGGAGCAGGACATTGTATTGAGCAAAAACAATGTTCCCATTGTGATTCACGACATTCATTTGGAAACGGTTACCGATGTTGCTCAAAAGTTTCCGAAGAGGAAGAGAAGTGACGGTAGGTATTATGTAATCGATTTTACTTTTGAGGAACTGAAACAATTAAATGTTTCGGAAAGATTTGATTCTGCAACCAACAAAGCTGTTTTTCCAAATCGGTTTCCCGTGTTTACTTCAAACTTTAAATTGCATTCTTTGCGGGAAGAAATAGAATTCATTCAGGGATTGAACAAAAGCACCGGAAAAAAAATTGGCATTTATCCAGAAATTAAAGAACCGGAATTTCATCAAAAAGAAGGCAAAGACATTTCCAATATTGTGCTGAAAGTTTTGAATGATTATGGCTACAAAACCAAAAAAGACAACTGTATATTACAATGTTTTGATGCCAAGGAGTTAAAAAGAATAAGAAATGAATTCAAGAGCGAACTTTTTTTGGTGCAATTGATGGAATTTAAAACCGATGAAAAATTGGAAGAAATTGCCACTTATGCTGACGGCATCGGGCCTTGGGTTCATCAAATTATTAAAGAAAAAGATATAAACGGGAAGTGGCAGATCACAGATTTGGTCGCCAACGCACATAAGCTTAACTTAAAAGTTCACGCCTATACTTTCAGGGCGGACCAGTTAGGCGATTTTGATTCGTTTGAAGCATTGTTGCAAGTGGCTTTGTACGAAGCGAATGTTGATGGCGTTTTTACCGATTTTCCCGAGAAAACAGTTGCGTTTGTTGATAAAAAGGAATAAAGTCTATAATTTTTAAAAGTTTTAATGGTAAGTCAATTTGCGTTAAGGATAGAGCGGTATGTTTGAGCACGCCTGTTTTTACGGGATGCGAGTAGCGATAGCCTGACCCGAAGGGGAACGCCCAAAATATTATTTTCTACTATAAGCTAAAACTAAGCAGTTACATCAATTAATTTTCTTCGGTAGGCGGTAAGTAAGCGCGATTTAGAGATAAACCCAAAGTATTTGCCGTCTTTAAACACCACCAAATTCCATGCGCCGCATCTTTTAAACTTGTTCAAAATATCTTCGGCAGAGTCTGTTTCGTAATAAATAATGTCCGATCCGGCGTGCATCAAACTTTCAACTTTCACCGTGTCGTACAATTCTTTATTGAACATAATGCTTCTGATGTCGTTGATTGTGAGAATGCCCAAATAATCCATATCATCATTCACCACAGGAAAATGGTTTCGGGATGATTTTGCAATGGCCTCATTTACAACATCTCCCAATGTCATATCAGGATGAAGCAGCACAAAATTCTTTTCAATGAGCTTATCCAAATCGAGCATCATCAACACATTTTTATCTTTATCGTGCGTAACGAGCTGTCCTTTTTTCGCCAATTCGGCAGCGTAAATATTATATGGCACAAATTTTTGGGTCACCACAAAAGAAATCAGGGCCACAATCATGAGCGGCACAAAAAGCTCATAACCGCCGGTAATTTCAGCGATGAGAAATATCGCTGTTAAAGGCGTCTGCAAAATACCCGCCATTAAACCTGCCATACCAACCATCGCAAAATTGGTTAGGGAAAGCTGGTGGCTAAACAAGTTGCTGGCATTTACCATCATAGCAAAAACGTAACCTGTTACACTGCCCGTAAATAATGTTGGCGCGAAAATGCCTCCAACGCCGCCAGCACCAAAAGTAAGCGAGGCTGCAATTATTTTAAATACAATTAAACCAATTAAAAACAGGATAATTGTGTAGGTGTTATCTAAGATTATTTGAAATATATTATTTCTCAAGATTCCATTTACATTACCCCGAAAAATATTGTTGATAGTTTCATAACCTTCCCCAAAAAGCGTAGGAACAAAATAAACAATAACGCCTAGTGACAATCCGCCAATAAGCAGTTTTATATAGGGATTTTCGAATTTTTTAAAAAAATTACTGATTGCAAAGTACATTTTACTGAAATAAATGGAAGCCATTGCAGAAGCAAATCCTAAGAAAACATAGAACAAAACGTCGTTTAACTGAAATTTATCCTGAATGGCAAAGTGAAGCAACACATCATCCCCGAAAAAGAAATAAGAGGTTAAAACCGCCGTAATAGATGCCAGAAGTAAAGGAATCATGGAAGCTAAGGTTAGCTCCAAACTAAACATCTCCACCGCAAAAACAATGGCAGCGATAGGCGCCTGAAAAATAGAAGACATGGCACCTGCAGCGGCAGCACCAATCAATAAGGTTCTTGTGGTTTGATTTAAGTGAAAAAATCGTGCAAAATTAGAGCCAATTGCGGCTCCTGTGGAAACTATAGGTCCCTCCAGCCCAACAGAGCCTCCAAAACCGACGGTTAAAGGAGCCGTAATTAAAGCTGTCCACATTTGATGTTTGGGTATAATCCCCTTTTGTTTTGAAATGGCATACAAGGTGGACGGAATTCCGTGCCCAACTTTTTTTCGGATCACATATTTTATAATCAGCAATACCAGTAAAAAACCAATAATTGGGAAGATAAAATAAAATGCTTCATGAATTTTTTTTATAAAACCGCCTTCTAATAATTCTTGAATGAAATGGGTTGAATTTTTTAAAAAGACCGCAGCCAAACCCGCCAGTAATCCGATAATGGCACTCGCAATATTGGTGAATTGCTTATTGGAAATATGGTGGTATCTCCATTTTAAAAATTTAAGAAATAATTTTTTTGAATTAACCGGCATTTTATCTTAGTCAGAAACGAAATGCAAAAGTATTAAAATATAGCGGTTAGGGAATACGATTTGGGCATTTTTTGCAAGTCTTGTTGCTTTTGTTCTTGAATTTTTCACAGCATTTTTCATTTATCTCAATGTGCGGCTTCTTTTTGGTTGAAGCGCTCCAATCAAAATCGTAGTTAAAAATACCTAAATTTTCAGTTGTTCCCAAAACGCTTATTTAGAATGATTTTAAACAAATGTACAAATACTTTGAAAAGCAGCATCAATATACTTGTTAAAATTTATAAAAACAATATCAATACAATGTAAATTTTGAGTTAAGAATAACTGTTTTATTAAAAACCTAATTTAAACCGTAAATTACACTATTTTTAATAACCTGATTGTTAATACTTTATGATATTTTAAAAAAACTTAATGTAAACTTAACGTTAACTTAAAGTAAATAAAAAGTAAATGACATACTTTTATGTAAATAAAAACAGACTAAATCAAAAATATCATGAAAACATTTATAAACATAGTTGTAATGTTGTTTTGCATCACAGCATTTTCACAAGAACAAAAAGTAGTTTATCAAAAAATGGAGAACGATTTGGTAAAAGCAACCTATTATTTTGCCGATAACAGTTCCATTGTTGAACGTGAAGGATATTTCAATAAAGAAGGAAAATTGCACGATACGTGGATCAGCTATGATTTACAAGGAAACAAAAAAGCAATCGCCACTTATAATAATGGCGTAAAAGAAGGTGTTTGGACTTATTTTAAAACCGATAAAATTAACGTTGTTACCTATCAGGAAAACAAAATAATCAATGTTGAAGAAAAAGCGTTGGTGGTAAATTAACGAAAAAATTAATTGTAAATTTTTAAAAGAAAAAGGCTGAAATTTAAATTTCAGCCTTTTTCTTTTTATGCAATAAGTTTTTATAAGCTCAGACTGTATCCCAATGAAAAAGCCATTCCAGGTTTCCTGTAGGAAAATGGTTGTGCTGCCGCTCCGTAAGAATCGTACAAACTTTGACGCTTTTCATCCAAAATATTGTCAACTTTTAGACTTATGGAAGATTTGCCTTCTTTATCCAATGTTTTGGAAAAATTGAAATTCAAACTATTGAAAGGTTGCACAAAAACATCAGGATTTTGTCCGAAACCAACAACTTCAAGCGTTTTTCCCTGCACGTTAAAAAACATTCCAGTTTCCAATCCCATTGTTTTATTGTTGTAATTTAATCCGGCATTTACAAGAAATGGGGATTGCCCTTGCAATTGTCGTGTATCATCGATAACTTCTCCGTCACGAGCAAAAGTTTGTCTGGAATCAAATTCCTGATTTTCGCCCTTGTTCATTTTTATTTTAGAATCGATGATAGAAAGATTCACATTTAAACTGAGGTCTTTTAAACTCTCCGAAATAAAATTGAAATTCTTTCGAGCTTCAAATTCAAAACCGACAACTGTTGCCGATGGTGAGTTTCTTGGCGTAAATTGGTTAGGTGCAATCACAGAAAATGCAACCAACTCGATAGGATTCTTAAAACTTTTATAAAAAGCGCTTATCGCAAACATTTGCGCCTGTTCTCCATATTTCTCAAACCTAAAATCAACATTATCGATATAAGATGGCTTTAAGTCAATGTTCCCCAAAAACATCACGCCTGTAAGCAAGTCGGGAATTTGAACCACCGACAATTCTTTAAAACTTGGTCTTGCAGTGGTTTTAGAATAGGACATTCTGATGTTAATGGCATCATTGTATTCATAAATGAAATTTGCTGAAGGAAAAAAGTCGAAGGCGTCAAGCGTTTTTTCATTGTCGAAAATTTGACTGCCCAAATTATTTTGGCCGGTAAAGAAAGTGGTGAAATATTCGGCTCTTACCCCTAAAATAGTTCTCAATTTATCGCCAATTTTAAACTCGTTAGAAATATATCCAGCTGCCGTATTTTGGTTGGAATCGAATGAGTTGGCCGGTTCAAAATTACCGCGAACATAAGAACCTGTATTGGTTGATGGTGTCCAAATATTTTCAGGCGCCAAAATAGCATTTGGATTACCGCCAAAAACGGTCGGACTTATATTTCGAAATGCAACTTCATAGTTGTAAATATTGTAGCTACGTTGTTTATAACTGTACAATCCTCCAAATTTAAAAATAGCTTTGTTGTCAAAAAGATCATATTTTTTTGTGAAGTCTACTTTTCCAACCGCATTTATTTCTTCCAAATTCCGCCAAATTCTGTTAGGAAAACCGGCATCTGAACTGATGGTAAATCCATCCGTCAATTTTATAAAAGTGGTCAATCTTACATCTTTGTCATAAACCCTTGAATAGGTAGGAGAAATTTTCCATTCAGTAATAAAAGAAGCGTCTTCACTGGTGTTTTTTCCTGATAAAAGCACATTGGTAATGGCACGTTCGGTATATTCCAAATTGTCTTTTACCACGTCAATTGCGTTAGATATTTCTGTTTTTTGGTCAAACAGCGCCGCTTTGGTTTCTCCGTTTTGAATGTGTAAAAAGTTAAGATTGTATTTTGATTTTGCAGTTTTATAGGACAATCCGGTCAAAACAGAGGCCAAAATATTGTTTGTGCCAATATCACCTCTTTGTCTTCTGTCGAATCGCAACTCAAACTCATCTCTTTCCTGAGGTTTTTGATAAATTCCATTTTCAAAACCTTCATAAAAAGTGGTGGTGTTTTTGTAATCAATGGAAGCAATAAAACCAAGTTTATTATCTTTCACATCAAACTGATTTCCATAATTAAACCCAAAACCAAAATCGGGCAAACTTGTTTTTTGCTCGGTGGCCATTGTAGGGTTAAAGGCGCGTGTAATTGGCTCTAAAATTCTGTTTTTTGTTGATGCAGGATTTGGGATAATTTGGGCTGTTGAAATTGGCAACTCTCTGTTTCCGTCATCAAATCCCAAAAAGTCAGTTTTGCCGCCTTCATAGGTTAAATAATTGTCTTTTAAATGCATACTTGGATTAAAACCTCCGGAAACAGAAAACTCCATTTGCTTTTGTGAAGGAAAATCTTTGGTAACAATATCAATAACACCGCCGGTAAAATCGGCAGGCAAATCAGCGGAAGCCGATTTAACAATCAAAATATTTTCCAGAATATTGGTTGGGAAAATATTCATTTGAATGGTATTTTTATCAGGATCAAGTCCGGGAATATCCATCCCGTTTAAGATAGATTTGGTATATCTGTCTCCCAATCCGCGAACATAGACAAACTTTCCGTCCTGAACAGAAACTCCCGGAACGCTTTTTATGGCAGAAGCGATATTGCTGGCGCCCGTTTTGTTGATGCTGGCTATGGACAATCCATCCATCAAGGTCGCCGATTTCTTTTGATAAAACAACACCGACTCCTCGGTATTTTGCCTGGCTGAAGAAGTTACCATCACTTCCTTTAACATTACGGAAGAATTTAAAGTAACATTTACGGTTGTCGCCTGGTTATTTTTAACGCTTACTCCTGTTATTTCTTTTGTTTCATAGCCAATAAAAGAAAAAACAAGGGTATAATCGCCTTCTTTAAGATCTAATTCATAAAGCCCGTCAAAATCTGACGATGTTCCTTTTTCAGTACCTTTTACCGAAACATTGGCAAACGCAAGCACATCATTATAATCGCCATCCAATATTTTTCCTGTCACTTTTCCTGTTTGTGCATTCATCACCTGCATTGCCGCCATTAAACACACAATGATAAGAATCCCTTTTTTTAACATCTTGTTATTTTATTTATATTATAGAATGAACAAAATGTCCACAGCCTAATAAGGCATATGGACATTTTGATTAAAAATTTAAATTTATGTTAGTAGGCACTTTTTGAAGATGCGTACGTCCAAGAAAACACTGACGTAGTTGCGCCAACTGTAGCTGCACTTGCAGAAGCTATAGCTGTTACATTGTTTGTGAATTTTGTTACATCAGCAGCATTTGCACCAGTAATTAAATCCGCTACCGCAACACCAACCGGCAAAACAACTTGCCAATTTGAAAAAGAAATTCTTCCGTTTGTAAGTTCCTTTACAGAATCAGCACCATTAACTTTAACTTTAGAATCAACAGAAAAACCATAAGCCAATACATTTTTCATATTAGCAATAAGACCGTCTCTTAAATCGGCATATTTGCTTAAAGTTCCTGCACCTTTCAATGTTACGTTTTCAATGGTATATCCGGCTTCCGTCGCGGCAGAGCCAGCAGGACCGTCTAATTCCATCGCACTGTCAGAACCAGCTCCCATAATAACCAACGCGTTTTTTATTGATCCAGACCAAGCTTCGTCCATATCCAAAGCGTCATCGCCTTGCGCCCAGGTAAGGATGTTGGTAACATTTACCGAACCTCCAAAAATTTCAATAGCATCATCCTGGTTGGCAACAATTTCAATATGGTCAACTACAGTTCCTGAACCAACACCACCAAGGGTTAATCCGTTAATTTCATTATCTGCACCAATGGTAATTCCACCGTGTCTGATAGAAATATATTTAAAAACACCTGAATTGTCGGTGGCAACAGTACCGCCGTATTGTCCAAAAGTATCAGTTGCAGGAATTCCTTCTATTTGTTTCGTAGCAACATCACCGCTTACTGAAATTGGTGCTTTACCCAAAACAATAATACCACCCCACGTACCATTGTCGGCGATCGTTAAGTTTGTACCTGCTTTCTGTCCAATTTGAATATTGTCCAATACCGATGTAAAAATAATTGGATTGGTAGCAGTTCCTACTGCGTTTAATTTTCCGCCTTGGTCAACTATCAACGCAGAGGCTAATGAGCCTTGTCCTTCAGCGCCTTTAACAATTGTTCCTGCTTCAATAGTTAATGTAACTCCATCATCAACAACAACTTTTCCAGCTAAAACATATATTTTATCAGCAGTCCAAGTTTCATTTGCTTTAATAATTCCGGCTTTCGTAACTACCGTCACTGGCACTTCCTCGTCAATAATCAAAGGTGAATCGTTGTCGTTTCCGCAACTAGCGGCAAAATTTGAAATAAAAATCAGTACAACTAAGTAATAAAAAGTTTTCATAAGTAATAATTTAGTTTAATTTATTTGTTTAAATGTTGAGGCAAAGAAATAGCGCCTAATTAAACAAAAGGTTACTTATAAGTTATAAAAAGATGATAAAAGGGTAAAGTTAATGTTAAGAAGAGCCCAATTAATTAACCATTGAAATATCAGTATTCAACTTCAAGGCTTTTAATTTTTGGGAAATGGAAATTGTATTTCCCGCAACAACGGCAACATCACGCAATTCAATGGTTTCATAGCCCAAAAACTGAACTTCCAAAATATAGTTTCCAGGTTTTAAGTTGAAGGAAAAAGACCCGTCTAAATCTGAATTTGTTTCACAATCAGTGTTTTTAACAGTAATTGTCGCGAATGCCAAAGGTTCATTTTCTACTTCATTGTCCAAGACCACGCCTTCAATTTTTCCGTTTTTTGAAAAATCAGCAATGAGAGAACCAACTTCAAAAGACTGGCTGTGTAGAAAAGTGCTGGTAAAAATCAAAAAAGCTGTAACCAATAATCGCATCGCGTTCTTATTTATTTTATGAACTACAAATTACGGTACCCAATGTTAATTAATCGTTAATCCTAGTTTAATGTTTCATAACCTAAACGTTAAGGTTGCCAAAAATATGCCTTCAAAAAAATATAAATTATTAAGTATCTTGCACAAAATATTTTACAATGGGTATGAACTGGAGCCAACTATTATCGCTCAAAAGATTTGGAGACACACAAATACGTCCGCGCAAAGATCAGGACGAAACCAGATTGGGTTTTGAAGTGGATTATGACCGAATCATTTTTTCTGATTCCTTCAGAAGTTTGCAGGATAAAACGCAGGTGGTGCCGCTTTCGAAAACCGATTTTGTGCATACGCGACTTACCCACAGTTTGGAAGTAAGTGTTGTGGCGCGTTCTTTAGGCAGAAGAGTTGGCGAACAGGTACTTATAAATCATCCTGAATTGGCGGAAGAAGGCTATACGATGAACGATTTTGGTGCTATTGTTGCTACTGCAGCTTTGGCGCACGATATTGGAAATCCGCCTTTTGGACATAGCGGCGAAAAAGCCATTGGTGAATATTTTAAACATGGAAACGGACAACAATATGAAGCGCATCTTACCAAAAAACAATGGCAAGATTTGGTGGATTTTGAAGGAAACGCCAACGGTTTCAGAATTTTAACCGAAAGCAAAGCGGGAATGGAAGGCGGTTTACGCTTGTCATACGCCACTTTGGGCACATTTATAAAATATCCAAAAGAGTCGCTGCCAAAAAAACCAACAACTCATGTCGCCGATAAAAAATATGGCATTTTTCAATCGGAAGTTCCTTGTTTTGAAGACGTTGCAAATGAATTAGGACTTGCTTCAAATAGCAAAAATTCGAGTTATCACAGGCATCCTTTGGCTTATTTGGTTGAAGCTGCCGACGATATTTGTTATACCATCATCGACTTTGAAGACGGTATTAATTTGGGATTGATTGAGGAAGATTTTGCGCTTGAATATTTGATAAAACTGGTAAAAAACACCATTGACACCAAAAAATACCATCAGCTGCAATTCAAAAAAGACCGCTTAAGTTACCTGCGCGCTTTGGCCATCGGAAATTTGATTAATGAAGCCGCCAATGTCTTTTTAAAGCAAGAAGACGCTATTTTAAAAGGGGAATACCAACACTCTTTATTGGATAAATGTATCTATGAAGCGCAAATAAATGATATTATTAAATTAAGCGTTGAAAAAATTTACAAAAGCCGGGAAGTGATTGAAAAAGAATTGGTTGGCTATAACGTAATTGCCACATTACTGGATGTTTTTGTTTCGGCAAGCAACCGGAAATATCTAAATTCCCTGACAAATTATGATAAACTGATTTTAAATTTATTGCCGGAAAGTATACAAGAACCAAAAGAAAATCTTTATTTAAGAATTTTATCCATTTGCGGTTATGTGGCAAGTTTAACAGATGGTTATGCGCTGGAATTGTTTAAAAAATTAAAGGGTTAATTCATACAGCTATTTCGTACAATAAAAAGACACCAAATTAACTATACTTCACCTTTCTTAGGATTCTGACCGCTTCTTTGTATTTGATATATCCCGTTTTGTCCTCTAAATTTCTAAGCAACAGTTCTGATTCTTTCAGCCTTATAAAAGCATTCGGGATTTTATTTAAAACACAAATTAAATAGTAGGTGGGCATATTATGAACGTCTTCCAATTCAATTTCCGTAAATGGCAAGTTCTTTTTTAATTTCTCTAACATCGCATTGCAATTGTTAAACACATGATGCAATAATTTTTTATCAAACTGAGGTGGTTCAAACAACAATTCACTTACAATATCATATTTTCCGTTTTCCTTAAAATGCATCACGGTTTTCTCCAGAGGATAATAATCGAAAGATTTTTTCAATCCCAAATAAACATACTCTGTAATTCTGAAGGAATTTTTGTCAAATTCTATTTTTACTTCATCCAAAGCGGAATAAAACAGCCGCACCTGTTCATTAATGAGCTCAATATCCACACGTGAATAAAAAGTCACACCTTTTACGACCCTTTTTTCGCCGGCCCAACAAAGCACAATTTGTTCGTTAAAAACCTTATAGGTTGGGTGATATGCTTTTTTGTGTCGATTGATAAAATCAAAAACACCATCTAAAGTTAATTGAATATTGTTGCTGGCGTTTTTTTCTATGGCTTCAACAATGGCTTTGTTGGATTCGGTGATTTCAAACGTTTCCAAGGTTGATAAAGAGTTGCTTCCTCGTCTGTAAAAAATGGTTCCGTTAATATATTTCCAAATATTTTTATTGAGCGAAGCTATTTTCTTTGATGGATGAATGGTAACCAATCCCACAACTTTGTGCTTTTGCAATCGCGGAAAAGGAATGTTTTCATATTGAATTTTCGGCGGATTGTTAAAATAGGAATTCATTAAATTTTGAATCTTGCTGTCGTCAAAAAAATCGACACCTTCAATTTTATTGAACTGATCGTCAACACCAATTACGATATATGAGTTGTTTCCGGGATTTGAATTTGCCAACGCGCAAACGATTTTCAAAAATTTTGCTTTACCCTCTTTAAGTTCCAATGAAATTTTAAGCTTCTTGTCGTAAAAGCTGTTTTCATCGTTGTGGGCCAACAAATTTTTTATTAAAAGCCGCTTGTTAATCATTGCATTTACCTCATTCTCGGTTTAAAATAATGGCGCTTGCCTGTGCGGTTGGATACACAATTAGATCTTCTATGTTAACGTGGAAAGGCCTCGTTACAACAAAATAAATAATATCAGCAATGTCTTCTGGCTGAAGGGCTTTAAATCCTTTGTAAACGTTTTTTGCCTTTTCTTTATCACCCTTAAAACGAACTTCTGAAAATTCGGTTTCAACCGCGCCGGGATGGATTGCCGAAACACGAATATTGTGTTGGTTTAAATCAATCCGCATCGCTTTGTTTAAAGCGTTTACCGCGTATTTTGAAGCGCAATATACATTTCCGTTCGGATACACTTCTTTGCCGGCAATAGAGCCGATGTTTACCACAAAGCCATCATTTCGTTCCACCATTTGGGGAAGAATTGCTCTTGAAACATACAACAATCCTTTCACATTGATATCGATCATCGCGTCCCAATCATCCATATTTCCTTCCTGAATACTACTTAATCCATGTGCGTTTCCTGCATTGTTGATAAGAATGTCTATTTTGTTAAATTCATTTGGCAATGAGGCAATCGCATTGAAAACTTCTTCTCTATTGCTAACATCAAATTGAAGCGTAGTTACCTCTGTTAACTGGCTAAGTTCCTCTTTTAATTCAGTGAGTCTTTCACTACGTCGGCCACAAAGAATTAAACGTATGTTGTTTTGTGCAAAAAGTTGCGCGGTTGCTTTTCCAATTCCAGAAGTTGCTCCTGTAATAAATGCTGTTTTATGATTCATTTGTAATGTTTTTTTCAAACTATAAAGATACAAAAAAAGCCGCCCCGATGAGGGAGCGGCTAACTCAATTGGTTATTATAAATAACCAACCAAAAATCAACTAACCAAACTTTATTTTAAATTTCTTCTAATTTCTGTTTCTCTAAATACTTTAGTTCTCGCTCTGCCTTTATCGCTTGTGGCGCTTTTTGCCAAACTTGAACTTGGTTTTAAGTACTGTATGTAACCTCTTCCGGTAAACTCGTAGGTTGTGCCAGAAGTTATATGATACAAACTTATCTTTCCATCATTAATAACGGTCAACTCAAACCTTTCATTGTCCGAGGTATCATAATCTAATGTTAAAATTTTTAGATTGTCATATCCCTGAACGTTAGCCACCGCATAATCTCCTACATAATCCCAATATATATTAGCAATAGGTGTGCCAACATTATCTTTGGAAGAATAAAATGTTGTTAAATTTTCTGGGGTAAAACTTAAAAAATTTTCATAATCAAAAGCGTTTACATTTCCGGCGGTACTTGTATAGGTTTTGGCCCAAGCATTGTACTCCTGTAAAAAATATTCAATGTTGTCATAAAAAACTTGGTCATAATCAAAATTGAATTTTTGGTATCCCAATAAATTATAGGTAACATTGTTGTAATTGTCCCTTAATTTTATATTATTTACCGACAATTGAATGACATCAAAATTGTAAAATCCGTCTAAATTATGATTTATTTTTAAACGGCCATCAAACGTGTCGTAAAATCCAATCTGAATACCATAACCATTTCCAACAGTTCCAATTCCCACCAAATTGTTATTTGCATAAACTTTTCCGTTTATAAATGATATCGTAAAGGCTTTCGATAAAAATGGCACATCCCCTATTCCGGTTGTGTTATTGTAATCTATGTACCACAAATCATTTGCCGTAACAACTTCTTCAAGTGACACATAATAAGGTTCATCAATGTTGTTGTCAACAATACAGGAAGAGAACGACATTCCTATAACCAACGTTCCTAAAAGTAATTTTATAGCCTTCATAATCATTTTGTTTTTAACGTTACTTTACTTGAATTTCAAATTCTGTGCCAAATAAAATTTAAGTACTTTTATGATGTTTTTAATCATTTAAATATTGATGTTTTGAGTAAGAAAATTAAATGGGGAATTATTGGATTGGGTAAAATAGCCCAAAAGTTTGTGAACGATTTAAAGTTGATTGACAACGTTGAACTTGAAGCAGTTGCATCGAGAGACTTGACCAAAGCGGAAGCATTTGCAAAGACTTATGATGCGAAAAAGTTTTATGGTTCGTACGATGCCTTGTTACAAGATAAATTTGTTGACATTGTTTATATCGCAACACCGCACAACAGCCATGCACAAATTGCTGTTTTGGCTTTGGAAAATAAAAAAGCAGTGCTGTGTGAAAAGCCTTTTGCGATAAACCAAAAACAGGTTTTCAATATGATTGAAGCCTCTAAAAAGAACAATATGTTTTTAATGGAAGCCTTATGGACACGGTTTTTACCTGCCATAAAAAAAATAAAAAACACCGTTGAAAATGGCGAAATTGGTGAAATAAAGTATCTGAACGCCGATTTTTCCTTCAAAGTCAATCCTTCAATTCAACGTATATATGATAAGGAATTGGGAGGAGGTTCCATACTTGATATTGGTATTTACCCAATATTTTTGGCTTATTTGATATTGGGAATGCCAAAAAAAATTATTGCCAAAGCACAATTTTATGATTCGGGTGCCGATTCGCAAGTGTCCATCATTTTTGATTATAAAAATGCGCAGGCTGTACTTTTCAGCAGTTTTAACTCGAATTCAAAAAGAGAGGCAAAAATAAGCGGCACTTTGGGAGAAATTATGATTGACAGCCCTTGGAATGAAACAAGTTCTTTTTCGGTATTTAAAGACAACAAGGAAAAGAAAATTTCGCTTCCAATTTCCGGCAAAGGATTTACGCATCAAATTTCGGAATGCAATTCCTGTCTGCATGAAAACAGAACACAAAGCAATTTATGGTCACATCAAAACAGCATAGAACTAATTACTTTGCTGGATGCTGTCAGAAAGGAGATTGGTTTGGTTTATGCCGAAGATTTATAGATTTTAGTAGTGCAACCATAAATGTCATGCAGTCTTGCAGTCAAAAACGTCTGTATCAATAATTATCGGGATTGGTCTTACGTCTTCGATCTTCCGGATTTATTTTTCTTTCACTTCCAAAATTTTGTAATAATTGATGTTGCCTTTATAAAAATAACTCACAACAGCTTCATTGTCTCTAAGTTCAAAAGGCAATTTTGAAACTGTTACCGGTGGCTTATTTCCAAATTCCTGTTTTGGGTCGCTGTCTAAAATATAATCGTGCGGCGTTTTTGATGTTGTAAAACTTCCGATAAAAACGGAATTTCCATCACTGTCTAAACGTTTTAATGGCGCTTTGTGATTTCTAAAATACACGCTGTCCAATTGAATTTCCTCGTTATTTGTGGTAATTTTTAGCGTCGTTACAACCAATTCGGTTTGTTCTACAACCGAATTGGCATAAGTGGCTTCCAACACTTTAAAAGGATGATTATTCTGTGCTTTTGAAACACAACAGCCAAAAAAAGTAAAACTTAATAAAGTGATGAATCCTATGCCTATAATTTTTTTCATGATTGGTGTGTTTTAAATTGGGTTTGCAAATTACATACCAAACTAAAAAAGAGTTTATCCGAAGTGGATAAACTCTTTTTTAAATTTTTATAAAATGAATTTTTTAGTAGAATTCTAGTTTATCTTCTCCTAATTATTAAGGGGCTACGACGCCTCTGAGAAATTTGACTCGCTGTCGCTCGTCTAATTGTTCAAAGCTTCCGCTCACTTAATAATTTGGCTCCGCCTAATTATTAAGGGCTTCCGCTCCTCCAACAATTTCTAAAATTTCGTTGGTGATGGCAGCTTGACGTGCTTTGTTGTACATTAATTTTAAATCGTCGCGCAATTCCGTTGCAT
>CAZBGP010000016.1:22658-33987 GCA_964491495.1 uncultured Lutibacter sp.
GCTTGACGTGCTTTGTTGTACATTAATTTTAAATCGTCGCGCAATTCCGTTGCATTGTCTGTCGCTTTATGCATTGCTGTCATACGAGCGCCATGTTCTGAAGCATAAGAATCTCTTACTGCTTTATACAACTGCGTTTTTAACGATTTTGGTATTAATTGCAATATAATTTCAGCCTTGTTTGGTTCAAAAATATAGTCAGTGCTTACATTCATTTTACCTTCAACTTCAACAAGTTCAACCGGTAAAAATTGCTCATAAGTCAATATTTGGGTAGCTGCATTTTTAAAACGGTTGTAAACCAATTCAATTTTATCGTATTTTCCCTTGGCAAACAAGTCCATAATGCTTTCAGCAATTACCGCAACATTGTTAAAGGTTAAATCGTCGTAAACATCATTATGTTTTTCGATTACGGTAAAATTCTTTGATAAAATATCGTATCCTTTTTTTCCTATTGATAAAATATCAACCTGTTTTCCTTGGTAATTGTCTTCAATATGTTTTACGGTTCCTTTAATAACAGAAGAATTAAATCCGCCGCACAAACCTCTGTTTGAAGTAATTGCAACAATCAACACTTTTGAAACGATTCTTTGTTCGGCATAAATATTTTCAATATCATCTTCTAAAGTAGCGCTTAAACTTTGCAAAAGTTCCGTCAACTTATTGGCATACGGACGCATTTGTGTAATTGCATCTTGTGCTTTTTTCAACTTTGCGGCAGATACCATTTTCATGGCACTGGTAATTTGCATGGTTGAACCAATGGATGTAATTCTGTTTCGTATTTCTTTTAAGTTTGCCATTTATTTTTGGTTTTTAGTACTGAGTATTCAGTATTGAGAGAATACTATCATCTCAATACTCAATACTAAAATCTTTTAAACGTATTTAGCTGAAATTTCTTTCGCCGCTATGGTTAAGGTATCAATAACCTCATCGGTTAATTTACCTGCTTTTAACAAGTCCAATACATCTCTATGTTTTGCATTCAGGTAAGCAAGAAAATCGCGTTCAAATTCCTTAACTTTTTCAACAGGAACCACTCTCAATAAGTTTTTAGAACCTGCATAAATAATGGCAATTTGGTCTTCAACTTTAAAAGGATCACTCTGATTTTGTTTTAAGATTTCAACGTTGCGTTTTCCTTTTTCAATAACATTCAAGGTTGCTGCATCTAAATCGGATCCAAACTTTGCAAACGCTTCCAATTCTCGGTATTGTGCCTGGTCTAATTTTAAAGTTCCAGCTACCTTTTTCATCGATTTAATTTGTGCATTTCCTCCAACACGAGATACCGAAATACCTACGTTGATGGCCGGACGCACACCTGAGTTAAATAAATCGGACTCTAAGAAAATTTGTCCGTCAGTAATAGAAATCACGTTGGTCGGAATATATGCCGATACGTCACCTGCCTGAGTTTCAATAATTGGCAAAGCTGTTAAAGATCCGCCACCTTTTATTTTTCCAACCAATGAAGGCGGTACATCATTCATTTGAGCAGCAATGGTATCATTGTTAATCACTTTTGCGGCACGTTCCAACAAACGGGAGTGTAAATAAAATACGTCTCCAGGATATGCTTCACGTCCCGGTGGGCGACGTAACAATAAAGAAATTTCTCGGTAAGCAACTGCTTGTTTGGATAAATCATCATAAACAATTAATGCAGGGCGACCTGTATCTCTAAAATATTCCCCAATTGCAGCACCTGCCATTGGAGCGTAAACCTGCATGGAAGCAGGGTCGGAAGCGTTGGCAGCCACAATTGTGGTATAAGCCATGGCACCCTTTTCTTCAAATAAACTATGAATATTCGCTACGGTTGATCCTTTTTGGCCAATAGCAACGTAAATACAATACACGGGAACACCGGCATCGTAAAATTCTTTTTGATTGATAATGGTATCAATTGCCACCGTTGATTTTCCGGTTTGACGGTCACCAATAATAAGCTCACGTTGTCCTCTACCAACCGGAATCATCGCGTCAACCGCTTTTAAACCAGTTTGTAAAGGCTCGGTTACCGGTTCGCGGTAAATAACACCCGGCGCTTTACGCTCTAGAGGCATTTCAAAAGTTTCTCCCTGAATAGGACCTTTGCCGTCAATTGGATTTCCTAAGGTGTTTACAACACGGCCAACAATGCCTTCACCAACTTTTAATGAAGCAATTCTTTCGGTGCGTTTTACAATAGATCCTTCTTTAATTGCTCTTGAATGACCCAATAATACAACCCCAACATTGTCTTCTTCAAGGTTAAGTACCATTCCTTCCATTCCATCTTCAAATTCAACTAGCTCGCCATATTGCACATTTGCCAAACCGTAAACACGTGCGATACCATCACCCACTTGCAATACGGTTCCAACTTCGTCCAATGAAGCAGATGCTTCAAATCCCGCCAATTGTTGTTTTAAAATTGCTGATACTTCAGCTGGTTTTATTGATGCCATTCTTTCTATTTTTTAAAACTAAATTCTTTTATATTTTGTAATTATGAGCTAAAACTTTCGTTTTCAAACTGTCTTTTCAGCACTTGTAATTTATTGGCAACACTTGCATCATATTGAATATCTCCAACACGAAGTATAAATCCGCCAATAATATCAGGATTTATAATACTTTCAATAGTTGCCTGTTTTCCGGTAATTTCAATTACTTTTCTTAAAACCTGTTGATTCAATTCTTCAGTTAACGGAATTGCGGTGGTAACTTTCGCCACTTCTATCCCTTTCAATGAATCAAAAATTACGTTATATTTTTTTGCAACCTCACCTAAAATCGGCAATCTTTTGTTGTCGATTAAAAGATTGATTAAACCTATTGTTAAAGGACTCGTTTTGCTCTCAAATATTTCTTTTAAAGCTGATTTTTTAAGTTCAGTTTTCAACACTGGGCTGTTAAGCAATAACTGTAACTCTTTACTGTCTTGAATTGTATTTGCAACAAGCAACATGTCATTGTTCACTTCAACTTCTTTTTGTTGTTCAAGTGCAAAACTTAGTATTGCTTTTGCATATCTTATTGCCGCTCTGGATCCGTTCATTTGAAATTAATTCTTAAAGCTTTACTTCCTTTAAAATGTCTTCTACAAGCTTAATTTGCTTGTTTTTGTCAGATAATTCATTTCTCATTACCTTTTCGGCAATTTCTAGTGACAATTCAGCTACCTGATTTTTTATTTCGGCAATTGCAGCGTGTTTTTCAGATTCAATGGTCGCTTTTGCCTGCTCAATAACTTTGGTGGCTTGTGCATGTGCTTCACTTTTAGCTTCCGTAATCATGCTGTCTTTCATTTCACGCGCTTCTTTTAACATGGCATCGCGTTCAATGCGTGCTTCTTTTAAAATACGCTCATTATCCGCAGTCAGATTTTGCATTTCCTTACGTGCATTTTCAGCAGATTCCAAAGCTTTTAAAATACCTTCTTCTCTGTCGTTTACGGCATTTAAAATTGGTTTCCAGGCGAATTTTTTTAACAAAAGCACCAAAGCAACAAATAAAATTAATTGCCAGAAAAACAACCCTAAAGAAAACTGTTCTATTAACTTATCCATGGTATATTTTTAATATTTTTTTGTGTCTAATTACTGTTTTAAACATTAGCCGCAACCAACCGTTGCGGCCAATTGTTTTTTTTTATGCTGCAAATAAAGCAGCAAATCCAATACCTTCAATAAGCGCTGCTGCAATTAGCATTGCTGTTTGAATTTTCCCAGAAGCTTCTGGCTGACGAGCAATAGCGTCCATTGCTGAACCACCAATTCTACCGATACCTAAACCAGCACCGATTACGATTAAACCTGCTCCTACAATAGTTGGAATTTCCATAATATATATAATTAATTAATTAAACATTCAATTTTAATGATGATCGGCATGTTCTTCTACTGCTGAACCGAAATAAAGCGCAGATAACATGGTGAAAATATAAGCTTGCAAGGCCGCAACCAACAATTCAAGCAATGCCAATGCAAACGCCAAACCAAAAGACAACGGACTTCCGATCCAGTTTTTGAAAATAAACATCAAACCGATAATACTCATTAATACAATATGCCCCGCAGTAATATTTGCGTACAAACGTATCATTAATGAAAATGGTTTGATCACAGTTCCTAATAATTCAATAGGCGCTAATATGATCTTCATTGGCCACGGCACGCCCGGCATCCAAAAAATATGTTTCCAGTAATTTTTATTTCCTGAAAATGTGGTGATAAAATAAGTCACTAAAGATAATGCCAGAGTTACGGCAATGTTGTTTGTGACATTCACCCCAAGTGGCGTTAAACCAAGTAAGTTGATGATCCAAATGAAGAAAAATACGGTTAATAAAAAACTCATGTATTTTCTGTAATGTTTTTCACCAATATTTGGAATTGCAATGTCGTTTCTGATGAATAAAATAAGCGGCTCAAATAAGCGGCCAACACCTTTAGGCATTGGATTCTTTTTATATGAGTTAGCCATTCGGCTAAATAATAAAAGCATAAATAAACTTACTAGTATAATGAATACCACGTTTTTAGTGATTGAAAAATCCAATGGTTTTTCGTTAGTTGCGTGGTGTTCTTCATCATATTCTATGGTACCGAGCGCGTCTGTTTTATAAATTTTATTGTGATATAATGCGTAAAATTGACCATCAACTTCAGCAACTGATTCTCCGTGGTGAAATTTTGCAGATGAAAATACTTTTAAACCATTATCAATTAAAATTACAGGCAATGGAGCGCTAATATATTTGTGTTCTCCTGCATCGTTGGTGTAGGAAAATAAGGTAAAATCATAAGAATCCAACAAGTGATGGCTGATGTATTCCTTTATTTCGGTTTTTAGATTTTGTGCGGGAGATTCTTGCTCAGCAGAACTTACTTCGTTCGTTTTGTTGTTCGCGGTTACAGAAATTGTAACTGCAAAAAACAAGAATGTAAGTGTTTTCAATAAGTTAATTCTATACATATACTTTATTAATAGTGGTGCCTAAAAATATTTTGCAAATGTACATTTTAATATTAAAAACCTGCAACTATTTCCTTTGTTTTTTAAAGAGGTTTGTTTATTAATTTTTAACACATTACATCTTGTTGTTCAACAGTTTTATTAAATAAAAAGTTTCTACAATTAAACATAAAAGATAGGGCACTAAAAAGGCTGTTGCCTCTTGCGGACTCACAGTTCCGTTTTCTTTAAAAATTGGGTTGAAAAAAATAAAATAAACCCCGAATTTAAGGAAGCTCCCGCCCATGAAAACAAAGCCCAGCAAATCGAGATATTTTTTTTTCAGTTTTACCAAAATAAAAAAGATCAAAAGCGCCAAAAAATAATTTGCAATATAGCTTGGAATCAGCAGGTTTTGAAACAGTGAAATGTTTAAATAATATAAAATAAGACTGTGAATACCAAAAACAATACTTAAGAAAATCAATAATTTTACACCGAAAACCGAGATTTGCCTAATCATTTTTTTCATTGATGTTTTTTAACTGTGCCAAAACACTCCAAATAGAAATTACAAGCGCCAATAAGACTAGGATAATGGTGAAATATTTTTTTTCTGTCATAAAATAGGCGTCGAGTTTTTTTCCAAAATAGGCGCCTAAGTAAATAGTGATGCCCATTTGAAAAGCAATACTTGTTAACTGAAAGTATTTATTAAGCTGTTTTTTCTTGTCTGGATTGGTCATTTTGTAGCTCCATCACGGATCCTTTCATGGTACAAGTTGCGTTAAATTCGGCGCCCGGCTCTACCATTAATTTGCTGATGGCCACGTCTCCCGTAATTATTGCCGTAGCTTTTAGGGTCAATAAATTATTTACCAGCAATTCTCCTGAAAATGTTCCTTCAATATCGGCATTGTCACAAATAATTTTGCCTTTAACGCTTCCCAAGGCGCCAATAACCACACGTCCTGCTGTTTTTATGGTTCCTTCAACGCTTCCGTCAATTCTGAAATCCCCTTCCGATTGAACGTCACCAACAATGGAAGTGTTTTTTCCCACAACGTTTCGCTCTGAGGATAAGGGTGGACTAACTTTTTTTTCTAAAAACATCATCTTTTCTTTGGATATTATTTTAAAGTTTTAATTTTATGGTTTCAATCACTTCCAAGGCTTTTTTCGCCTCTTCGGTGTTCGGATAATTTAACGCGACCAATTCCAAAGCTGCTTTAAAAGCTGCCAAACCTTGCTTTTTTCCAATGGCATAAGCTCTCAACAATTCAAGTTTTGCTACAATTGGTTCACCCATATATTTAGCGATTGCAAGAGTTGTTTTTTCAATAACGATATCAAAATTTTCTGCCTCATAGTCATAATATATTGCCACGTATTCTGTTTCCACCGCATTTTTTTCGTCTTCTTCCAATGCTTGGTTCGGATTTAAAATGATCTTGGCATATTTTGAAGCCGCATAATTTGTTACAATATCCTTTTTTATAGAAACTGCTTTCTCGTCTCCCTGACTTTCATAAATTTTATACAAATGATATTTGGCAGGAATCAACAAGGCCAAATCAGGGTTAAAAGCTATTAATTTTTCGAATTTGTTTTTTGCCAAATCCATTTCTTTAAATTGCTCTTTATAGATAATTCCCAATTTAAAATAGGCAGTGTTACGTTCATTTGCAATGCTGTCTATCGTAATTTTTTCTGAAGGAATTTTATCCAGATAATAAGAAAGTTCCAGCTTTTCCTGTTCGCTTACTTGCGCCGTATTCTGGTCAAGATTCTGAATATTTGCCATATTTAATTGGGATTTGTCACCCAAACGCCAATTGTCGGACAAAGGACGATTGCCCCAAATTTTTCTGAATTCGATTTCCCCAAAACCAACGGCCTGAATGTTGTAAAAATACCATTTTCCCGAATTTCCGCCGACATCTGCTTTTCCTAAATTTAAATCGAACAAACCGACTTTAACCGTAGTTTTGTTTGTTTGTTTTTCTTCCTTGGCTTTTAATTTTTCAATATGTGCATTAAAAAAAGCGATTTGTTCTTCTTCGCCCATGGCAACAACCCCTAAAATGCTATCTTTGGTTTTTGCGACATTTTCATATAAAATAACTTCATTTAAATTATTTCTGTTTCGCACCAAACGGCGCACGCGTTTTGTATTATCGCTATTGGTAAAATTCAAAATGCTGTCGTAATAGGCCCCGGCAACCATAAATTGCGCCTTGTCGAAATATAAATTTCCAAGGGCTTCGTATGAAAGTTCTTTTTGAAGGTTGTTTTTTGAGTTTGATTGCAGCGATTTTTTAAAATAGTCAATCGCTTTATCAGTGTTACTTTCCTGCTCAATTATTCCAATTCTGTAATACAATTCATCTAAAAAAGGCCTGTTATCTCTATCTTTTACCAGCTTTTTAAGAATTGCCAATGTTTCTTGAGCATCCAGCTTGTTTTTTGAATTTTTGGCTTTTTCCAATTGCGCGTGAATTTTGTATTTATAAGGCGCTTTTTTAAAATCGATTACTTTTTGAAAAGCGATGTTTGAAGAATCTTTCAATCCTTTTTCGCTGTAAAGTTGCCCGAGTATAAATAAATTTCTGGCAGTTTGTTCTTTATTATTGTCTGTGACAACTGCTTTATTTAGGTGATTAATTACCAACTGCAAGCTGTCCAGATTTAAGTAAGCCATCGCAATTACGGTATGCGCGTGCTCTTTAATGTCGCTTTTTAACGATTTGTCTTTTAATAAATTGCTTATACTTCTTATCGCCTGTTCTTCATTTTGCAACCGAACCTGCGTTTTTGCCTGCCAAATAATGGTTTCGTTAATTAAATTTGCTTTTGGATAATTAAGGATCACATAATTAAAAGCTTCCAGTGCGGGCACAAATCTTTTGGAATAATAACGAGATTTTCCCAACAGTAAATAAGCGTCATCAATTTGTTTATTGCGTTCTTCACGGACAATAAACATGGAATGTTTTTGAACCGCTTTTACCGCTTTTTCTTCAGCTTTTTCAAATTCTTGGGGAGAACTGTCTGCATCAGCCTGCATTCCGGGCATTGCCAATTCATCAACTTTTAAAGGTTCAATAGGCAAACGTTCCCAATAATTGTCTTCATAATTGGCATTTAACTGCTCCAAACCAATGCGCAAAGCTTCATGACCATTATAAAGCACGTTGTACTTTGTGGATACCGAGTGGTAACTTCTGTTCAAAAACGCATCTTTTTTAGTTGAGCAATTAACCACAAAAAGCGCTATTAAAAAGCCTGCAATTATTTTAAAACTATTTTTCAAAAGATTTGTTTTTTACTAACCCATTAACTTATTACCCAATGTAATTATTGCAATAAGGAATGTAAAAATACAAAAATCTATGTATTTAATTTGCGTTACACCGAAAAATAAGCTTCCAGCTCCTGCAACGTTTCTGCTGAAGTGATTAAGTCTTTCACAATTTCCCCTTTTTCAAGCACCACAATGCGATCACAAACTTCGGTAACGTGGCCCAAATCGTGACTGGAAATTAAAAGTGTTGCATTGCTGGCTACAGTTAAATCCTTCAATAATTTCTTCAATCTGATTTGTGTTGTTGGATCAAGATTGGCAAAAGGTTCGTCCAAAACAATCACTTCCGGATGCCCAATCAATGCCGCAATAATGCCCACTTTTTTCTGATTTCCTTTTGATAAATCTCTTAAATATTTCTTCTTCTTCAGAATTTCGCCATTAAAAATTTCATCAAACTGGGCTAAAAAAGCATCAATATCGGCTTTGTTCATTCCTCGAAGCTCACCAATAAAGTAAAAATATTCTTCGGGCGTTAAGTAGCCAATTAAAAAACTTTCATCAATAAAAGAAGCCGTGAAAGGTTTCCAGTCTTCACTTTTATTTACCTGAATTTCATGGTTTGTGACATTGCCTGTTGTTGGATTGATAAGATCCAAAACCAAATTGAAGAAAGTTGTTTTCCCGGCGCCGTTGTTACCCACCAATCCGAAAGATTGGCCTTTTGGAATTTCCAAGGATGCAATATTTAAAACGGTTACCCCGCCGTATTTTTTTGAAAGATCTGTTGATTTTATCATTTTTATAAGTTTAATCGATGAATCATTTAATTTTTTAATCAATCCGTATTTTAATTGTCCTGTTCAAAAGCACTAATCATTTTGTATTTTGAATTTAGATACTTCGTCACAATAAACCTCATGATTTTTTGATGGAATACAATTCCGGTTGCACCCAAAATAATCAGAAAAGCCACACCGGCTTCAAAACCAATAAATTTGTAAGGCGCAAAAAATAGGCCTACCGGCACAAACAACAACGGAAAACCCACCAGCCACTGAACGGCACCAGTTCCCTGATAATTAAAAGCCGCGCGTTGGGTTAAATCAATTTTCTTTCTGTTAAAAGAGCCTGCCAAAAGAATAATATAAGTATTTATGCCCACATTGTAAACCATTGCCGCAAAGTGAACCAGCAAAATTTTCCATCCGAAATAAACATAAGGAATGCTGAGCACAAACATAATGATGGAGCTCATCACCATCAGTGTATATTTGGAATTCAGGTATTCTTTATATTTAATATTTTGGCTCATCAACAATTTATAGTAAGCGCTGTCCCAGGCCGGAATAAACTGACCAAAATTGATGATAAATATTCCGGTAACAAAAATTCCCACAAAAACAAAGAGCCATTCCAAACCCTGATATACTGGATTTGGGTAAAAAAACAAACCATAAGCCAAGCCAATAATCAAAATAAAAATGGAAGACCGCGGCCGTTTGTTGCGCCACAATAATTTTAAATCGAGTTGCAAAAATGGCGCGATTGTACCAAACCTTCTTGTCCAGGCCATATCGCTTGTTGAAGCGGTTTGCGTTTTTGCTTTTAAAGATCCGTCCACATACAGTTTTTTCATTAAAAATGCGTAGTTGAGATAATAAACAACCCCTAAAATTGTGAGCGGAATTAAAATTAAAATCGGATTTGCATCGATGGCGTTGATGCCATTTGCCAATAAGGATGAAAAAGAAACTACTTCAAAATAATTTAAAGCGAACAGCCCTGAAGCAATAAGCACAATGGGCAAAAAAGACAGTTCTGTCTCGGCCGACCGCGATTCGATAATAATATTTAAAAAATTGATAATTAAGGTGAAAATAACCATGGTAACCATCCAAACAACTGCGGTTGTTGTACTGTATTCCTCAAGAATTAGCATAATGCCGAATGGAATTACCGCAAACAATGGTAAAAAATTGAAAAAGGAAACTGCGGATTTCCCCAACACATAATGCAAAATGCTTCTTCTTTTAATAGGCAAAACCAAGAGCGGTTTTATGTTCATTACCGGCAATTTTTGCAGGAAAAACCGCATCAGCAAATCGGCTAAAAACCAGTAAAACAGAAATCCGTTGAGCAGTAAAAGCGGGTCAGAATCTGGGAATTGCTCATCAAGTATTGGAAACAAGCTTATGCCCAGCGCCAAAAAAGTCAACATAAAATAAAGCGCCAAAAACGCCATTAAAATATTTAGACCGATACTTTTTTGCCAATAAGATGAACGAAAAAATTGTTTCCACTCAAAGTTTATAAATTGTTTGATCATTTGGTTTGGTTGTATTTCTTTTTAATGTATTAGTAAGGTTCAATTTTATTTTGTTACACTAATTTATATTCGGGATATTGTTTTATCAAAATTTCTTCAACTTTTAAAGGTAATACAAAAGCAATAATATAGGTGAACATAATATAACAGGTAAAAAATATAGAAGCAATTATTATTAATAAAACTGAATCCAACTGCGTTTTTAGGTTCATTGGAATTTGAAAAATAAAATAACTTAGAGTGCCAATATTACCTGCATTTAAAATATATTCTTCCAACAGCCATTTTTTGTTGGTTTTCTTAAATCGTTGTTTTTTTATTTTTTGAAGTTGAATCAATCTCACCAATAAAAAAGCAGCAATGCCAAATCCCAAAATCATGTATATCAATCTGTGGTTTGGCACAAATAAAAAGCAAATGTAAATTGTTGAAAAAATTAAAAAAACAGAAAGTAATTGAGGCAATTTAAAATAGTTTTTAAAAATTTCTAAAACCAGTTTCCAATATTTTCTATTTAAGGCTTTTGAACTTTCTTCTAACACTTCCATAAATCCAAAAACGCCAAATTTTTTGAATGACATCATTTTTGCTTCATTAAAAGAAAGCGTTGGTTTTTCCGTCAAAATTTGTTCAATGTCATTTGCCAAATGATCAACCAGTTCGGTTTGCACATCAAAATGCTCGACAAAATGTTGGCGCGTGAAGGTGTAAAGTTGTTGTATTTGTTCCTTGGTAAGTTTCAT
>CAZBGP010000017.1:0-33191 GCA_964491495.1 uncultured Lutibacter sp.
ATTTTTTTGATAAAATAGGTTCAATATCCGAATACTGATTTTTGATATGGTTCAGAATTTTTTTAAAATTCCAAACTTCAGAAATATCCCTTTGCCCTTTTCCATTAAAAGGCATTTCTTCAATAAAACGAACGGCAATATCCTTATTTTTGGTGAGTTCAATAAAATCGATGATCTCATCGGTATTTACACCCGACTGCACAACCACATTTAATTTTAATTTTAAATTGCTTTTCTCCAGCTTTTCAAAAGTGTCATAAACACTGTCAAAAACATCACGCCGCGTAATTTTTGCAAATTTTTCCTTCTGAAGGCTGTCCAAGCTTAAATTAATGGCATTTATTTTATATTCTTCTAATTTATCGATATGGTTTGAAATTAAAGCGCCGTTGGTGGTGATGTTAATTTCCTCAAGTTTGTCATTAAAAGAAAGCGATTCCAAAAAATTCACGAAATCTTTTCGCACAAAAGGTTCGCCGCCGGTTAAACGCACTTTATTAACACCTAATTCGGAAAGCACTCGCGTAATTCGGTACATTTCTTTATAGGAAAGCAATTCTGCTCTGTCAACAATATCAATACCTTGGGCTGGCATACAGTATTGGCAACGCAAATTACAACGGTCGGTGACTGCCAATCGCAAATAGGTGATTTTTCTTCCGAATTTGTCTAATAACTCCATTAATTCAGGGTAATTTTATTTCTTCCCAATGTTACTGTTTCGTCTTTTTCCAGTTTTTCCAAAATCCTTGATATGGCTTCCCGGGAAACCTTTAAATCGCGCGCAATGTCAAAATGCTTTTTATTGATGGTGTTTTTATCGGTTGTTAAACTGGTGTATTCCAAATATTTTATCAACCTGAACTCTAAATTTTCAAAAGCGATGTCATTAATTTTTTCAACTAAATAAGCCGTTTGCTGATGATTCAATTTAAAATAAAAAGAACGCCAGGTGCTGTATTTTAAAAACCACGAAATTACGACTTTTGCAGGAATCGCTATGTATGTTACGTTACTTTCAGCTTCAAGCCTAATTTCACATTTTTTGTTTTCAATGGCATAAGTGATGGCAATTGCGCTGGTTTGTTTTGGTTTTAAATAATGTAAAAAAATGCCATTTCCTTTTCCGTCGCGTCGTTTTACTTTTACAATTCCTGAGACAATTAAGGGAATAAACTCAATATCTGTTCTTACATCTATAATTATTTTATCGGCTTCTACAGATTTTAAAATGCCATTGTTGCAAATTTCAGTTCGTAAATTCTCCTCGAATAACTCTGAAAAATTAGCTGCAACAATGTCGTGTATTTTCATTATTATTAATGAGGTAATTTATCCTTATAAACTCCGTAAAAAAATGCGCCCAACGTAGCGCCAAAAATAACCACCAAAATGGAAACTACACCTTTTCCGATGAGTACAAACATTGGTCCCGGACAAGCGCCTGCCAATGCCCAGCCTAATCCAAAGAGAATTCCTCCTAAAAGATTGCGATACAATCCTTCTTTTTTTGGTGTCACATGAATTTCTTCTCCCTCAAAAGTTTTAACCATCTTTTTCTTGAATAAAAACATGCTTATCATCCCAAGTAATATCGCAGAGCCAATAATTCCATACATATGGAACGACTGGAACTTAAACATTTCGTATATTCTGTACCATGAAATTACTTCAGACTTGCTCATCACAATACCGAAAAGAATACCCACTAAAAAAAACTTTATATATTTCATGATGCTAAAATATTAGGGGTAAAATTAACCAAGTCATTACCAAACCTCCAATAAAGAAACCTATTACGGCAATTAATGACGGAAGTTCCAAATTGCTGAGTCCCACAATAGCGTGGCCGGATGTGCAGCCTCCTGCCCATCTTGCGCCAAAACCAACCAGAAAACCTGCAATAATTAAAATAGAAAATCCTTTTAAAGTAAGCATGGTATCTATACTGAAAATCTCATCGGGCAGATACGATTGGCCTGCATTCATAATCCCAATATCGGCTAAATCCTGTACCGTTTGCGGATTTATGTTAACAGCATCTGTAGTTGTTAAATAATTTGAGGCTATAAAACCGCCGGCAATAGAACCGGCAATAAAAATTAAATTCCAAAGATTGTCTCTCCAGTCAATTTTAAAGTAGTTGACAAACTTTCCGGCGCCGCCAATGGAACAAAATGTTTCCAGATTAGATGACACACCAAATCGTTCACCAAAATAATATAGCAAAAACATGACAAACGAAATTATAGGACCGGCAATATACCATTCCCAAGGTTGTAGAATAAAATCCATAATTTATGTATTTATAAATCTATCAAAAATATCTTAAAAATTAATATATTTTGTGATTATCATCACATAATTTAAAATTCCAATATCTCAATCTTATTTCTATGCAGTTTAATTTTCCCTTCATTTTCAAGTTGCTTGAGCAATCTTGAAATAACAACGCGAGAAGTATGCATATCATATGCAATATCTTGATGTGTGGTGTTTAGTGAGGTTTCTCTCATAATTTGAGCTTTATCCGTCAAATATTTATACAGTCGCTCACTCATATTCATAAAAGCCAGGCTGTCGATGGTTTCCATCATTTCATTTAAGCGAATATTGTAACTTTCAATGACAAAATTCCGCCATGATTTGTATTTCAACAGCCAATCATCTAATTTTTCTTTCGGCAGAAAAATAATTTCAGATTCCTTTTCGGCTATCGCCCTAATGCCGCACTTGCCATTTGAGATGGCACTTGCAAACGAACTGGCGCAAGTATCGCCGCGTTCTAAAAAATACAATAAAATTTCCTCGCCCTTTTTATCTTCCCGCACAATTTTAATGGCACCTTCCAGCAACAAGGGAATGCCCTTCATTTTATCGCCTAAATCGACCAATATTTCATTTTCTCGCAATTTTTTATAAACCCCTACCTGAACGATTTCATCAATCAGTTCCTTTTCAAAAACAAATGAATAATATTTTTCTAGTTTTTCTCTCATTTTGCTATAAATTCTAAAATTTTGGCGGTTGCTCCCGTTTTATCAACTACCTGTTTTTTTGCGCTTTCCCCAGTTTTCAGCCGCAAATCATTTGACTGAAAAAATTTATCTAAATGTAAAGATAATTCTTTTGAATTCGCCACAACAAAGCAAGCCTTATTTTTAACCAAATCGATGGCTTCATTAAATTTGTGATAATTAGGTCCAATAAGTATTGGAATACCAAATGTTGCCGGTTCCAAAACATTGTGAACACCGGTTTTTGTGAATCCGCCACCAACATACGCAATTGAGGCGTAACTGTATATTTTAGTCAAAATTCCAACAGTATCAATGATAAAAACCTGATAGTCGGAAAGATTTTTACCATCCTGAGCAGCGTTGAAGGGTTTTTCTGAAAACAAAACAACTTTTTTTGAAATGCTGTTTTTAAGATCGGCTATGTCTTTTGGATTGATATTGTGCGGGGCAATAATAAATTTTTCGTTTTCCGAAGCCTTATTGTTGATATAATCCAACAGCATCATTTCGTCTTCTTTCCATGTGCTTCCGGCAACAAGTGTGTATTTATTGTCAATAAATTCTTCTATAAAAGGCAGCTTGTTGTTTTGTTGCGTAATTTCAAAAACACGGTCGAAACGCGTATCGCCACTAACGGTAACATTATTGAAATTGATCCTGTTCAGCAATTGTTTGGAGTTTTCGTCCTGAACAAAAAAATGAGAAAAAGTTGCGAGAGATTTCCGCATCCAACTGCCATATGATTTAAAAAACGACTGATTTTCCCTGAATATTCCGGAAATCAGCAACGTTTCAATATTTCTAATATTAAGTTCCTTCAACATATTCGGCCAAAATTCATATTTCACAAAAATGGCCAGTTGCGGATGAACAATCTCAAGAAATCTTTTCGCGTTTTGGGCTGAATCTAAAGGCAAATAGCAAACCACATCGGCAAATTCATAATTTTTCCGGACTTCATAGCCTGATGGCGAGAAAAAAGTAAGCACCACTTTTTTAGTAGGTAATTTTAGTTTCAGCTTTTCAATAATGGGCCTTCCCTGTTCAAATTCGCCCAAAGAAGCGCAGTGCATCCAAATCACTTCATCATCTTTTGAAATTGCTTGTTGCAGTTTAAAAAAAGTTTGTTTTCTTCCATCAACAAAAAGTTTGATTTTTTTATTGAAAAGCGCCGTTATTTTTAACATAGTT
The DNA here is from genome assembly GCA_964491495.1 of uncultured Lutibacter sp. Taxonomy (GTDB): domain Bacteria; phylum Bacteroidota; class Bacteroidia; order Flavobacteriales; family Flavobacteriaceae; genus Lutibacter. Next base: position 4,212 of record CAZBGP010000017.1, read on the forward strand.
CCGGCAACCAAAATAAGTATGTTGTATAAAAAGTACATCAGCGCAAATGTAGTAAATAGCGCATAAAAAAAACGCCCAAACTAAAAAGTTTGGGCGTTTAAAATATATTAAATCTAAATGTTATGCTTCGATTGGATCGATAGAAACAAATGATTTATTGTCTTTTCTTTTTGAGAATTTCACCAAACCGTCCACTCTAGCGTGTAAGGTATGGTCTTTTCCCATATATACGTTATCACCAGGATGGTGTTGAGTTCCTCTTTGACGAACAATAATGTTCCCTGCAATTGCAGCTTGTCCACCAAATATTTTTACTCCTAGTCGTTTCGATTCCGATTCCCTACCGTTCTTCGAACTACCTACTCCTTTTTTATGTGCCATGACCTTATGGTTTTAAAATTTTGGTTCTTATTTAGTTAATGCTTCAATTAATTCTGCTTTTTTCAAAGAAGTGTATCCTTCGATACCTTTTTCTTTAGCCAAAGCTTTTAATTCAGCAACAGTCATTGATTCTAAATCAACAGATGCAGTTTCTTTTACTGCTTCAACTTTAGCTTTAGGAGTTTCTTTTTTAGCGGCAGCTTTTTTTGTTGCGCCACTGGCAAAAATACCTTCAACTTGAATTTCAGTTAAAGCCTGGCGATGGCCATTCTTTTTTCTGAATCCTTTTCTACGTTTCTTTTTGAAAACGATTACTTTATCACCTTGAAGGTGACCTAAAATTTTGGCCGTTACTTCGGCTCCTTCTATAGCTGGGGCGCCAACTGTTATTGTACCATTATCGCCAACAAGAAGCACTTTATCAAAAGAAACACTTGCTCCTTCTTCTTCTTGTAAACGGTGTACGTAAACTTTTTGGTCTTTTGCTACTTTAAACTGCTGCCCTGCTATCTCTACAATTGCGTACATAAGCTTTGTTTTTATTCGCTTTATTAATTAAATTGATTGCCTTTTCTACTTAGGCGGGTGCAAATATATGTCTTTTTTCTTATTTCTGCAAAACAAATTCACTTCAAATAAATCGCTCATTTTTAGCTTTTTAAAATATGTTATTAAATTTGGGAATAAATTTTAAAATTGAAGGAATCCGACCCAATACTATTTTTGGCGTTTCCGCCGAAAAGGCGGCCGTGCTTTACACTGTAATCTTTTTTTCGGCGAAAAACCTCAAAAAAGGATTTTCGTTGCAATCACTAACGCAAATTGATTTACGTCCCGATAGCTATCGGGATTACGATTTACGATTTTAGAATTAACTGGCAAAATTCGTCAATCAGTTATTATATTTATTAAGATTTCGTTAATTTTTCAAGTATTCTTCACTTTTCTAATAAAAAATGATAACTTTGAAAATCAATTTGCTATGAAATAAACTCAAAATGAATTAATTGTTTCTGCCTCTAAATTGTAACATCTTAATAACAAATGCGTCAAATACGCAAACATTAATTAAATTAAACTAGTAACACCTATGAGAAAAATTATCTTTTTAAGCTCTTTGGCGCTATTTTTAAGCGTTAGCCTATTCGCCCAAAAAGTTGAATTTGAAGAGTACGATTTAAGTAACGGCTTACACGTTATTTTACACAAGGACAATTCCGCTCCTATTATTAGCACCTCGGTAATGTACCATGTTGGTGCCAAAGATGAAGTTGATGGACGAACAGGATTCGCACACTTTTTTGAACATTTATTATTTGAAGGAACAAAAAATATCCCAAAAGGTGAATTTTTTAAAATTGTATCAGCCAATGGCGGTGCAAACAATGCAAATACAACACAAGACCGTACTTTTTATTATGAAACATTTCCATCCAACAATTTGGAATTGGGATTGTGGTTAGAATCTGAACGTATGTTGCATCCGGTAATTGATCAATTGGGCGTTGACACACAAAATGAAGTAATTAAAGAGGAAAAACGCGCCAGAATTGACAACGCGCCTTATGGAAAAATTAGTTATCGTACAGGAATTAATCAACATATCTTTAAAAATCATCCTTACAAAAATTCCGTTATTGGAAGCATGGAAGATTTAGATGCTGCCAAATTACAGGAGTTTTTAGATTTTCATAAAAAATTCTATGCACCCAATAATGCTGTTTTGGTAGTTGCAGGTGATTTTGAGACTGAAGCCACCAAAAAAATGATTGAAAATTATTTTGGCGATATTCCAAAAGGTGAAAAAGTTGATAGGGTAACTATTAAAGAAGCTCCAATCACAGAAAGTATTAAAGTTACCGAATACGATTCAAACATTCAAATTCCTGTAAAATTATTTATATACAGAACGCCATCAAATAAAGACAAAGATTCTTATACGTTGGATATGGTTTCTTCTATTTTAACAAGTGGAAAAAGTGCCCGTTTGTACAAAAAATTGGTTGAAGAGAAAAAAGCGTTACAGGTTTTGGCATTCAATGATTCACAAGAAGATTACGGAACCTATATTATGGGTGCTTTGCCAATGGGTGCAACTACCTTAGATGAATTAGGTGTTGAAATGGACGCAGAAATTAGCAAACTTCAAACTGAATTAATTTCAGAAAAAGAATTTCAGAAATTACAAAATCAATTTGAAAACAATTTTGTGAATTCAAACTCCGGAGTACAAAATATTGCCAATACTTTAGCTGCAAACTACACGTTGAAAGGCAACACAAACTTAATTAACGACGAAATTACTATTTATCGCTCCATAACCAGAGAAGACATTAAACGTGTGGCAAATGAGTTTTTAAACAAAAACAGCCGCGTTGAAATGGATTATCTAAAAAAGGAAATTGAATAATACTAAAGATGAAAAATAATATGAGAACCAAAATAACCACATTAATTGCATTATTTCTTATTTCTTTAGGAGTAAACGCACAAATAGACAGATCACAACAACCAAAAGCAGGGCCTGCACCTACTATTAATTTAGGCAAGCCACAAACTTTTGAACTTAAAAACGGTTTAAAAGTGATGGTTGTTGAAAATCATAAATTACCAAAAGTTTCTGCTACCTTGATTTTAGACAATGGGCCTATTTTTGAAGGCCAAAAAGCCGGATTAACAAGTATTGCCGGAGGAATGATGGGAAATGGAACCAAAACAATATCAAAAGATGCCTTTAATGAAGAAATTGATTTTTTAGGCGCTAACTTAAATATTGGCAGCCAAAGTGCAGGCTTCAATACCTTGTCTAAATTTTTTCCAAGAATTTTAGAATTAACGGCTGATGCAGTTCAGAATCCGTTATTTACGCAAGAAGAATTTGAAAAAGAACAAGCCAAACTTATTGAAGGCATTAAATCGGGTGAAAATAGTGTGGCCGCTATTGCTGGGAAAGCACAAAACGCTTTGGTTTACGGAAAAAATCATCCTTATGGAGAATTTGAAACTGAAACTACTGCCAAAAATGTAACATTGGCTGATGTTCAAAATTTTTATGCCACTTATTTCAAACCAAACAATGCCTATTTGGTAATTGTTGGCGATGTAACTTTTAAAGATGTAAAAAGCCAGGTAACCAAGCATTTCAACAATTGGAAAAAAGGAACAATTCCTGCCTTTGAAATTCCAAAAGTAACGGACGTTGCCAAAACCGAAATTAACTTTATTGATATGCCAAATGCAGTTCAATCTGATATCTCGGTTATAAATACAGTAGATTTAAAAATGAGCAATCCCGATTATTTTGCGGCTTTATTGGCCAATAAAATTTTCGGTGGCGGTGGTGAAGGTCGTTTGTTTTTGAATTTGCGTGAAGACAAAGGCTATACTTACGGAGCCTATTCAAGAATTGGAAACGACGAAAGAACTGCAGCTACATTTAAATCTTCTGCTTCTGTAAGAAATATGGTTACAGACAGTTCTGTAGTTGAATTTATGAAAGAAATCAAAACTTTTAGAGACACTAAAGTTACTGATGAAGAATTGAAAAATGCAAAAGCGGCATATATCGGAAGTTTTGTGATGGCACTTGAAAACCCTTCAACTGTAGCCAGTTATGCCTTAAACATTGTTACTAAAAAATTACCTGAAAATTTCTACGAAACTTATTTGCAAAAAATAAATGCGGTAACAGTTGATGATGTTCAGCGCGTTGCCCAAAAATATTTTAGCACAGACAATGCAAGAATCGTGATTGTTGGAAAAGCGTTGGATGCTTTGCCTAATCTTGAAAAATTACCTTATGCCATCAATTATTTTGATAAGGAATCAAATGCCGCTTCAAAACCGGAAATGTCTAAACCACTTCCAAATGGTGTAACCAAATTAACAGTTTTGGACAATTTCTTTAACGCCATAGGTGGTGCGGCTAAAGTGAAAGCGTTAAAAAGCACTTCGGCTACCTATGAAGCAAGCGCAATGGGAAGCGTTATATCAACCACCGAAAAAAGAACATCAGAAAAATATGCCAATGAAACCAGTATGGGCGGCAATGTTGTGGCTAAAATTGTGATGACTAAAGATGGCGTGTTTATGAACAAACAACCGTTGCCAGCGCCAATGGCCGGTGAAATGTCTTACACTATCGGAACATTTTTAGAAATGGGCTTGTTAAACAACGAAAATTCTAAACTTACGGGTATCGAAATTGTTGACGGTAAAGATGCGTATGTAATTTCAACCAAAGGCGAAATTGTTTCATCTTTCGTTTATTTTGATGTTGCAAGCGGATTAAAAGTGAAGGAACTGCAAGTAATCACAATGCAGGGCCAAACTCAAAATCAGGAAGCATCTTTCAGTAATTACCAAGAATTTAACGGAATTAAATTTCCAGGGACAAAAACAGGAAGTATGGGACCTCAAACAGTTGAATTTAAATTAATTGGTGCAAAAGTAAATGAAGGCGTTACTGAAGCTGATTTTCTATAAGTAAAATTTTAAATTGATTTTAAAAACGGCTCGAGAAATTGGGCCGTTTTTTATTTGGCCTTATTGGCCAGATATACGCCAACCAAAATCACAAAACCCGAAAAGAATTGTAAAAATGAAATTTTCTCTCCATCTAAAATTCCCCAAGTGATGGCAACAACAGGAATTAAATAAGTGACAGAAGATGAAAATACCGGAGTCGACAATTGGATTAAACGGTTAAACATGATGGTTGCAACCCCGGTGCCAACTACCGCCAATATTGAAACATAAACCAATGAAGATGTTGTAATGCCATTTATTTCAACATTTTGAAAAAAGCCTGATAACAATATTACTATTAATGCAGGAATAATTAAAATTGCAAAAATCCCAACCGTGATGCTTAGAGCATCTAAATCGTGTAAGTATTTTTTAATGAGATTCACATTAAAGGCATAGCCAACTGAAGCGATAATCACAAAACTCATATACAAGTATTCCTGTTCCCTGTGAATTTGCGCGCCTTCCAAAATTAGCATTACTGTTCCTACAAACCCAATTAAAACACCTGTAAGCTGTCTTCGCTTAAATGTAATCCCAAATACCATCGCGCCAAAAAGCAAGGTGTTTAAGGGCGTTAGCGCATTTAAAATGGAGGCGATTGAACTGTCGATTTTTTGAAGCGCAAAAGAAAATAAAAATACAGGGAAAAAAGAACCTAACATAGCATTTAAAGTTAAATACTTCCAATGGCGCCTTTCAATTTTAAGCAATCGGTTAAACCCAATAAGCAATAAAAAAAATGCTGTGATTAAAATTCTAAATGCCCCAAGTTGGATTGGCGTTAAACCAATCAAAGCTTTTTTCATCAAAATAAAGGAACTTCCCCAAATTAATGAAAGAATTATTAAATAAATCCATCGTAATTTTCTGTTGTCCATACAATAAATAAAATACAAAAATCGCATAATTATTCGGATTTAAATTTATTAGTTTTAACTTTGCAGAACCAATTAAAATGAAAACAATTATGAAAAAAGCAATGTATATTTTGTCAATAGCTTTTGTGTTATTTTCCTGCAATGACAATAAAAAGGAGCTTTCCGAAGAGAAATCTGGAATTGAAAAACAAGAAATTGCCGCTAACTATAAAAGTATAGCCATAGAAATTGAAGGAATGACTTGTGAAATAGGCTGCGCCAAAACAATTGAATCGAAATTGTCAAAAACTGAAGGCGTTACCTACTCAAAAGTAAGTTTTGAAGACAAAGTAGGAAAATTCACTTTTGACGAAAATAAAATAAGTCAGGAAGATATTGCCAAAAAGATAGCAGGTATTGGCGGAGGGGCTTTATATAAGGCCACTAAAATCATTGAAATTGAAGAAATTATTGCAATTAAAAAAAATAAATAAAATTTTTTTTAATTATTAATAAATTTGTTGTTAATTTGCACTAACAATAAAAAATCATATCAAAAATGAAACAATTTAAATTTTTTATAGCAATTGCACTTTTCGTAAGCGTTTTTGCTGTTTCTTGTAAAGAAACACCTAAAGAAGAAGTTGCACCAGTAGAAGAAGTTGCACCAGTAGAAGCTGCTCCAGTAGTAGAAGAAGTTGCTGTTGATACAACTGCTGTTGTTGAAGAAGCTCCAGCTGCTGAATAATACTTTTTTCTTTTGAGAAACTAAAAGCTTCAGTATACTGAAGCTTTTTTTTATGCTTTTTGTTTTCTTAAAGAGTCATACAAAAACAACAAACCCATAAAATATAGCAAACCAATCAATTGATGGCTTACGCCAAAAAACAGCGGAATTTTACCTTCAACATTTAAAACGGTCAAAATTCCCAATGCAATTTGAAACCAAACCAATACTAAAGTACTATTTAGCCATTTTTTAGAAGCTACTTGTATATTGTCCCTTAATTTAAAAAACATATAAATTGTTGCAGCCGCCAGTATATAAGCAAACATTCTGTGCGTAAACTGAATTAACGCCGGTGCAAATAAATAGGAATCGTAATTAATCATATTGTGCCAATCCCAATTTGCTGAATTCGACAAAACGCCGGGAACAAATTCCCCGTTCATATCAGGCCAGGTAGGATAATACAATCCGGCACGCATTCCAGCCATAATACCAGCAACAATCATTTGAATAAACGCAAGACCTATAACGTAAGAAACTATTCTTTTTGAAGTTATTAATTCATTGCTTCCAAGTAAATAAACATCAGAAACAGTTTTAACCATCGCCCATATCACCAAAACTGCCAAGGTAAAATGGACAGTAAGTTTATACGCGTTTACCCAAGGCCGGTTCACCAAGCCGCTTTGAACCATAATCCAGCCCGCAGAAGCAGTTAATATAGTTAACAAAATAACAATGCCCAAGCGCTTTATCAGGTAAAAATCGAGTTGCTTTTTAAGGACAAAAATGATAAAAGGAATTAAAAAAACAAATCCGAGCGCACGAACCCAAAGCCGGTGAAAATATTCCCAGAAATAAATAAATTTAAACTCTTGTATCGTAAATGTCGAATTAATTTTATGGAACTGGGGCGTTTCTTTATAAAGTTCAAATTCATTTACCCAATCCGCATCATTCAATGGCGGAATAACGCCCGTGATAATATCCCATTTTGTAATCGAAAGCCCAGATCCCGTTAAGCGGGTGATGCCTCCAATCACAACCTGACCAATTAGCATAAGCAAGCCAATAATGAGCCAAATTCTTATTGTTTTTGTATATTTAAATTTATGGGTTGTCAATTTTTCCATTCCAGAGTTTCAATTAAATGTATGATGTCCTTTTCAACATATTTTATTGCCGGCATAATAGAATCATAGTTTGGTCTCGTATAAAAATATAAGGCACCGGAAAGTACATGTTTTATGCTGTCGGTTGCTCTAAATTGAATATTTGTGGCGACACCGCCCTCAATATTATACAGTTTGGCAAAAACCCTTTTTTTAAGGTTTTCATACGGAACTGCATTAATGGCATCGGCTTTTATGGTATGTTCAAAAGTTAATTTTTCAACTTCTTTTAAGATTTGTTCTAAATTATTATTTACAGGCCTGTAAGTTATGTGAACTGTGGCTTTTAACTGCGGATATTCAATACTTGCCCAATAATTATTTTTGAAGTTGATTTTTGCCTGATTTGATATTTCAAAAGTGTACGGACCATCGGATTCAATTTTTTTATATGTTGCTTCCGGATACTGTAGTTTTAGGTAAGGCGCAGGTTTTGGCAACGTCTCATTTCCGCAGGAAATCAATATAAATACCAAAAAAAATATTGTGCAAAAATTTCTCATTTAATCTTTTACAAATGCTCGGTCAATTGTTACTTTTACTTGTTTTATTCTTTTTTTGTCCATGATTTCAACCTTAAAAGAATACTCAAAAAAAGCAATTAACTCTTGCTTTCTCGGAAATCTTCCGTGAATTTCTAAAATAAATCCGGCCAAGGTTTCAGACTCTCCTTTATTTTCCTCAAATAAATAGATGTCTTTTATTTCCAAAATCTTATAAAAATCTTTTAAATTAATTTTTCCATCAAACAAAAAATTATTTTCATCGATCATAGAATAGGGTGCATCATCCTGATCATATTCATCACTAATATCACCAACAATTTCTTCAATCACATCTTCCAGCGTAACAATACCGCACGTTCCTCCATATTCATCAACAACGATGGCTAAATGATTTTTCTTTTCCTGAAATTCTTTCAGCAAATCGTCCAGTTTTTTATTTTCAGGAACAAAATAGGGTTCCCTAATCAATTTTTGCCACTCAAAATCTTTGACATCTATATATGGCAATAAATCCTTGGCATATAAAACGCCTATAATTTCATCAATATTTTCATCATAAACAGGATTTCTTGAAAATCCTTCATTCACAATTTTCGCCACCACATTATCATAGGTTTCTTCTTTTGAAAGCGCAAAAATATCAATACGGGGCGTCATGATTTGTCCTGTTTCCGTATTACCGAAACTTACGATTCCGCGCAATATTTTTTGGTCGTCTTTGGTGTTGGTTTCGTTGGATGTAAGTCCGAGCGCCTGTGATAATTTTTCAACGGATAAACTCGATTTCTGTTTCCCCAAATTATTTTCAATAATATTGGTCAAACCCAACAACGGAAAACTGATAAATGAAAGTAACGAAACTAGAATTTTAAGAGGATAAACCATAATTACCGCAAACTTCATAGAATTTCTTGAGGCATACAATTTTGGCAAAACTTCGCCAAAAAGCAAAATTAAAAAGGTAACTAAAACAACTTCGATTAAAAATTTCAATAAGCTTGAAGCAATTTCAGCAAACAAAAAATCGCCTATATAAGCAAAAATCAACACAATTAGAATGTTGATGAAATTGTTAGAAACTAAAATGGTGGCCAGCAATCTTTTTGGTCTTTCAAGCAATAAAACAACTGCTTTTTCTTTGCTTGATTTTGATTCAGCAGCTCTGCTCAAATCCGTTTGGGAAAGTGAAAAAAATGCGACTTCAGCGCCAGAAATTAACGCTGAAAGTAAAAGCAACAATAAAAGTACAACAACAATCAGCACATTTGATAAAACATCTGCTGATAAAAGAATAGATAAAATCGTGGGTTCAGGATCCAACTTAAATAAATTTAATTAAACTTTAGAATGGCAAATCATCCTCTTCTTGTTCATTTTTGATAACACCTTGTGAAGGCTCCGATGGTTTTGCATCCATCTGCGGAGCTGGCGCATTCAATTCTTTTTTGGTGGTTAAAAAGGTCATATCAACCACATGAATTTCAGTGGTATATCTTTTTGTATGATCTTCACCTTCCCATTGCCTAGTTTTTATGCGGCCTTCAACATAAACTTTATCGCCTTTCGACAAATATTTTTCGCAAATTTCGGCCAATTTATTCCTAACTACAATGTTATGCCATTCTGTAGTCGTAACTTTTTCTCCGGTTTGTTTGTTTGTATACGTTTCATTTGTTGCAATTGGAAACCGTCCAATGGCGTTTCCTCCCTCAAAATAATGCATTTTTACTTCATCACCTAAATGTCCTATCAGTATAACCTTGTTTATTGTCCCAGCCATTTTTTTAAGTATCAATTAAGTAACAAAAGTACTAAAAAATTTAGTCGGATTTATAGCGATTCAAAAAATTATCGATCAATGCCGACACCGGATATTTTTTTATTGCTTTCCAAGGAATTGAAAAATGTTCTGATGCTGTGGTGGTTACCACCCAAAATTTTGTGTGAATGTGTTGGTGCGTTAATTTGTGCACAAGCACTTCTTTGTCAAAAAGTTTAACAGTTACAGATAAACCCTTAAATAGCTCCTTAAATATAGTGTGTTCCGTAAGCGCTTCTATGTCAATAACATCATCTGATTCTATTAACGGAAACTCATAAAGATTTTGCCAAATTCCAGTTTCCCGTTTCACAACTATCGTTTTGTGATCACTTGAATGAATCACCAGATAATTAAAATGCCTTGTTTTAATCTTGGCTTTCTTTTCTTTGACGGGAAGGTCTTTAACGCAACTTTTTGACAAAGCAAAACAACTGCTGTTTAAAGGACAAATTTCACAGTCCGGATTGCTGGGTTTGCACATCAGTGCGCCAAATTCCATCAAAGCCTGATTGTGCGTTCCGGGATTTTTTTCATCAATTAACTGTTGTGCCAATTGTTTAAATATTTTAATTCCTGCGGAAGAATTTATAGCGGTGTCTATGCCAAAATAACGCGATAAAACACGGTACACGTTCCCGTCAACCACCGCTGTTGGCTCATTAAAACAGATTGATGCAATTGCAGAAGCGGTATAATCGCCAACACCTTTAAGTTTTAGGAGTTCTTTATAAGTTGCGGGAAAATTTCCATTTAGTTCATTTACAATATATTTTGCCGAAAAATGCAAGTTTCTTGCTCGGGAATAATATCCCAAACCTTGCCAAAGTTTCAACACCTGCTCTTCTGATGCTGATGCCAAATCAAAAACAGTCGGAAAATTTTTTATAAACTGAAAATAATACGACGTTCCTTGGTCAACGCGTGTTTGTTGCAAAATAATTTCTGACAGCCAAACGGTGTAAGGATTATTGGTGTCACGCCAAGGCAGATTTCTTTTATTATGTAAATACCAGTATATTAATTGTTTAGAGAAAATCATTCCTTTTTTTATAAAATACAATGATACATCTTTTAATTAATTAAATTTTAGTGAATTAACTTTTTGAATTTCATTATAATATCATATATTTGCCGTCTTAATTTTATAATAACATATAACCCATATTAAAAATGACGAAAGCAGAAATCGTATCAAATATTGCAGACAAATCTGGAATAGAAAAAGCAGATGTTTTAGCAACTGTTGAAGCGTTCATGGAAGAGGTAAAAAATTCCTTAGAAAAAGGAGACAATGTTTATTTAAGAGGTTTTGGCAGTTTTATCATTAAAACAAGAGCTGAAAAAACTGGAAGAAACATTTCAAAAAACACCACTATTAAAATTCCGGCTCACAACATCCCCTCATTTAAGCCTGCAAAAGTATTTGTAGAAGGAGTTAAAAGTAAGGTAACAGTATAACCTGTTTTTTACATAGGTTAAAGAATATTTATTAATTTAAAAAACAACTTTTAATTATGCCAAGTGGTAAAAAAAGAAAGAGAGCGAAAATATCGACTCACAAACGTAAAAAAAGAGCAAGAGCAAACAGACATAAAAAGAAAAAGTAAGCTTTGCTTACTTTTTTCTTTTCAATTTTAAAAGTTCATTGAAATAAATATTTGCATTTTATGCAAATATTGTTGGGTATAATACCCTGTAAAACTTAGTATAAATCGTTCAAATAATTAGTTATTTGAGCACAAAACAATTCAGAGTGAAAACAGAATTAATAATTAGATCAAACTTCTCTGATATTGATTTTGCCTTATTGAAAGATGGCAGATTAACAGCACTAAACAACGAATCCAATAGCAATAAATTCTCCGTCGGAGATATTTTTTTAGCTAGAATTGGCAAAGTTCTATCTGGTTTAAACGCATCATTTGTTGATGTAGGTTATGAAAAAGATGGTTTTTTGCATTATCATGATTTAGGCGCACAAATGCTATCCTTAAATAAATTTATAAAAGGTATCACTACAGGTAAAATAAAAGATTTCACTTTAAAGAATTTTCAATTAGAAAAAGATATCAACAAAGACGGAAGTATTGTTGATGTGCTAAAAACAGGTCAAAATTTATTAGTACAAATTGTAAAAGAACCCATATCTACCAAAGGTCCGCGGATGAGTTCAGAGATATCCATTGCGGGTAGATATTTGGTATTGGTTCCTTTTTCTGACAGGGTTTCAGTTTCTCAAAAAATAAATGATCCCGAAGAAAAAGAACGATTAAAAAGACTGATCAAAAGCATTAAACCTAAAGGTTTTGGCGTTATTATCAGAACTGTAGCCGAAAATAAAAAAGTTGCAGAATTGGATAAAGATCTTCAAAATTCTTTAGAACGATGGGTTGCCATGTGTAAACAAATTGTTACTGTAAAATCACAACAAGCACCCGTTAAAGTTTTAAGTGAATTAAACAGGGCCTCTTCAATTTTAAGAGATTTGTTTAATGATTCGTTTACAAGTATTGTAACAAATGACGAAATTCTGTATTTAGAAATTAAAGAATATTTACAAGAAATTGCGCCTAAAAAAGAGTCTATCGTGCAACTATACAAGTCACAAGTTCCTATTTTTGAAAAACATGGAATCGAACGCCAGATAAAAACATCATTTGGACGCACAGTTTCTATGAGCAAAGGAGCTTATTTGGTTATTGAACATACCGAAGCACTTCATGTAATTGACGTAAACAGTGGCAATCGTTCAAACAAAGCCAACACACAAGCCGACACAGCACTTGAGGTTAATTTAATTGCAGCTTCAGAGATTGCAAGACAATTACAATTGCGTGATATGGGAGGCATTATTGTTGTTGATTTTATTGACATGAACACTCCTGAACACAGACAAAAACTTTTTGACCATTTGAAAGCTGAAATGGAGTTTGACAAAACAAAACATAAAATATTGCCTCCAAGCAAATTTGGATTGATTCAAATTACCAGACAACGCGTAAGGCCAGAAATGGTTATTAAAACACAAGAACCTAACCCTAGCGGTGTTGGTGAAGTTGAATCTCCAATTATTTTATTGGACAAAATTGAATCAGAACTTGAAAGACTTATCGGTTCAAAAGCGCATGTAAATATTACTTTAAATACACATCCTTTTATTGTTGCGTATTTAAAAAAGGGATTTCCATCAATACAAATGCGATGGTATCTAAAACATAAAAAGTGGATTAAAATTTTACCTAGAATTACCTATCAATATTTAAGATTTGATTTTACCGACAATGAAGGTAAAATAATTGACTAAATAAGGCTTCAATATCTAAAAAGTCCTGCAAAATTTTGCAGGACTTTTTTTTAAAACCAATACCCAACGTTAAAATACCAATAATTCTCCTTGTGATCCGGTGACCAGGTGTAATTAAATTCTATGGGGCCTAAAAAAGTATCCAATCCATACCCAAACATATAACCGGATTTCGTGTCTTCAAAAATTCTTCCTTCATTTAACAAATCCTGTCCTACACGCGCATAATTCGCTGTTGCCATCAAATAATTTTTGGGCAAAAATTCATACCTGAACATAAACGTTGATCGCAAAAAAGAATTCCCGTTTAATACAGCGTAATCGTACCCGTTAAAAGGGATAAAAGTGTTTATAAAGTTTTCACCATAGCCACCAACATTATAATCCAACGCTCTATTTAAATTTTCGCCTAAAGTTATTCCCGCCTCGGAAACAACTTGGGCTGTCAGCTTATCAAAAAACGTGTGTGCGTAACCAAGTTTTCCTTTTAAATGAGAAAAGGAAACGAAATTATTATTATAGTCTGACGAGCCTAAATGCCACCTAAAATCAACATCTAAATAAGCACCTTCTTTTTGAAAATATTTTTTGTCATAAGTGTCAATTTTTAAATAAGCAATTAAATTTAGATAGTTTGACTTGTCAAAAATTAGTTTCCCTGCGTTAGTCGCTTCAGCACCTTCCAAAGAAGAAATGGTTTCGGAGAATACCTTGATTCTTTTAAATTCGCCACCTGCACCAATAGCAAATTTCCTTCCAAATACAGTTTGAACATAAATTTGATTGGTGAAATCCTGATAATTTAAATTTATTTTATTGATGTTGGCCTCATCAAATTTAATGTTTGCGGTAAAATTATTATACCTCGATTTTATACCGAAACTCCAATAAAATCCATTGTCAATAAAATAATCAAAATTATACCTCAAATTGTCGCCCAAAATTAAATCCGTTGATAACATATCATTACTGGCAATAATATGTTTTGTGGTGTAATTTAATAAAATAGAAGTTTTATATAAATCATCATAATGCCCGCCTAATTTTAAAAAATTTGACAGTTGATTTTCTTTTACTTTAAGATTTAAAATGCATCCGTCACTTTCATGAACAATTTGATATTGTACATATTCAAAATTACCGGTGGCCGATAAATTGTTAATGCCTGAAACTACTTTCCCATAATCTGTAGTTTCATTAATTTTAATATTAAGCTTCCCAACGATATAAGCGCGTGTATAATAGTTATTTCCTTTTATGTCAATACTTTTAATGCTAAATTCTTTAATTTGCAACAAGTCAGTTTTTTGATTTTCCCTGTGAATTTGCCTGGCTGCAATGGCTTTTAGCTGATAAATATTTTCACGTGCCGCCATATTTCCTTCCGCCATAATTTCTTTTACTTTATCAAAGGAAACCACATTAAAATTTTTCATATCAGGTTTTATCACCAAATCCAAACTGTCGTATTTGTATTCCATGGATTTGTACATTTGAAAACCAACAATTTGATTTAGTATTTTTACAGCCGAATTTAATTCCTCCTTATTTGCCAATCCGCTTTGAATGTCAACACCAATAACAACATCGGCTCCCATAGCTTTCACTTGTTCAACCGGAAAATTATTGGTAACGCCCCCATCTGTCATCAATTTTCCGTCAATCTCAACCGGAGCCAACAAAGTTGGAAAGGCGCCGCTTGCCAAGATTGCTTCCGGCAAAAATCCCTTATTTAAAACTTCTTGTTTCCCGGTTTCCAAATTGGTGGCAATGCAAACAAATGGTATAGGCAACTTGCTAAAATCACTAATACTGTTTACATGCTGCGTTAAACCTGTTAATAAATTAAGTACATTTTGCCCATTAGACAAGGCTGTGGGCATACCAACTTTTCCGTTTTTTATGGGTACGTTAAGTATGTATTTTTCACTATGCTCTTTATCATAAAATGGTTTTGATTTCCGCGGTAAATTATCGGTCAAAATTTTATTGAAGTCGGTTAATTTTATAATGGAATCAAGCTGATTTGCGCTATAACCCGAAGCATACAAGCCACCGATAATAGCACCCATACTGGTGCCGCCAATATAATCTATTCGTATGCCGGCTTCTTCCAACACTTTTAAAACCGCCACATGGGCAAAACCTTTTGCACCGCCGCCACTAAGCACCAAACCAACTTTTATGTCTTCCTTTTCAACAACTTCTTGTGAAAATGAAAAAGTAAATGAAAATATAAAAGCAAGTAAAAAAATTCTTTTCATCTGTTTATTATTTGTTTTTTATTGGTACAGATGCAGTTCGCTATTAATCATTCTGTTGTGTATCAAAATTTGTTATGGCTCGTTTCATCTGTTTATTATTTATTTTTTATTGGTACAGATGCAGTTCGCTATTAATCATTCCGTTGTGTATCAAAATTTATTATAGCTCGTTTCATCAACTTTTATTTTTTTGAAAATAATTATAAATAATATCGGCTTTAGATTTTCCCAAAGCTTGTTCCAAATCTTCAAACGGCGCCATTTCGGCTCTTTTCAACGATTTAAAATGTTTTAATAAAGATACAATAGTTTGCTTACCAATTCCCGATATTTGTTCCAATTCATTCACCAACAAACCTTTACTTCTTTTATTTCGATGGTGTGTGATGCCAAATCTATGCGCTTCATTGCGCAATTGCTGGATAATTTTTAGGGATTCCGAAGTTTTGTTCAAATACATAGGCACAGGATCATTGGGATAATAAATTTCTTCCAGACGCTTCGCAATGCCGATGATGGCAATTTTATGCCGAAGTCCAAGTATATCCAAACTTTTTAAGGCCGATGACAATTGTCCCTTGCCTCCGTCGATAACAATTAGCTGAGGCAATTCCTGGCCTTCCTCCTGCAGCCTTTTATACCTTCTGAAAACAACTTCTTCCATGGAAGCAAAATCATCGGGTCCTTCAACCGTTTTGATGTTAAAATTACGATATTCTTTTTTACTTGGCTTTCCATTTCTAAAAACCACGCAGGCCGCAACCGGATTAGTTCCCTGAATATTTGAATTGTCAAAACATTCAATATATCTTGGTTCTGATGATAAACGTAAATCTTTTTGCATTTGCGCCATAATTCTGTTCACATGCTTATCGGGATCCACAATTTTTAGCTGCTTAAATTGCTCTTGCCGATAATATTTTGCATTTCGCATGCTCAAATCTACAATGCGTTTCTTATCCCCAAGTTTGGGAACTGTTACCTTTATGATTTCTCCTAAATCAACTTCAAAAGGCACATAAACTTCAGTCGATTGCGAGTTAAATCGCTGTCTTATTTCAATAATGGCCAATTCCAACAATTCTTTGTCGGTTTCATCCAGTTTCTTTCTAATTTCAACGGTGTGAGACTGAATGATAGCACCATTAATAATTTTGAAAAAGTTGACATAACTGTAACTTTCATCAGAAACAATGGAAAAAACATCGACATTGGTGATGGACGGATTTACAACGGTAGATTTTGCCTGATAATTGGCCAACACATCAATTTTCTCCTTAATTTTTTGGGCTTCTTCAAACTCCATTTCATCAGAATAATAAAGCATCAAATCGTAAAATTGTTGAATAGATTCCTTAAAATTTCCTTTTACAATATTCCGTATGGCCTGAATGTCTTTGTCATAATCACTTTCCGATTGAAGTCCTTCACAAGGACCTTTGCAATTTCCTATATGAAAATCCAGACAAACTGAATATTTTTGAAGTTCTACGTTTTTTTCACTCAAATCGTAGCTGCAAGAGCGCAGTTGAAACAGTTCTTTTATCAAATCCAGCAATGCTTTAGCCATTTTCACTGAAGGATAAGGGCCATAATATTCCGATCCGTCCTTAATTACGTTTCTGGTCAAGAATATTCGTGGAAAGCGTTCCTTTTTAATGCAAATCCACGGATACGTTTTGTCGTCTTTCAGCATCACATTGTAGCGAGGCTGATATTTTTTGATCAGATTGTTTTCCAGCAGCAAGGCATCGGTTTCTGTATCCACAACAATGTGTTCAATGGTTGTGATTTTTTTTACCAGCACATTTGTTTTTCCGTTTTCGTGGTTTTTATTGAAATAAGAAGAAACCCTTTTCTTTAGGTTTTTGGCTTTTCCCACATATAAAATAGTGCCGTTTTTATCATAATATTGATAAACCCCGGGAAGCGATGGCAAAGTTTTTATTTGAATTTCTAATTCCAAAAAGTACTGTGATTTAAAAAATAAAATTACAGATTTTTTATTGAATTTGTAATTTTCTTTTATGAAGTTAAATTTTATCGCTATTAAAGTCGAAATAAATAATCCTTGAAGTCCGAATTTGATCAGAAAAGTGACTTTTGATAAAAATAATCAGAAAAAATCCATAAAATTTTATGCAGCCTCTTCAACATTCTCGTGAGGAAACGCTTTTTTGTTGAAGAAAATCAAAATACCTACTGCTGTAGAAATGGAAGCATCGGCAATGTTAAAAATTGCATTAAAAAAGGTAAAAGGTTTTCCGCCCCAAAAAGGCACCCAACTTGGCAAATCACCGCTCCAGATAGGAAAATAAAGCATATCTACCACTTTGCCGTGAAATATGGTGCCGTAAGGCTTTTCTGCAAATAACGTGGCTACAGCGTTTCTTGGCGTGTCAAAAATAACTCCGTAAAAAACCGAATCAATGATATTTCCCATGGCTCCGGCAAAAATTAACGAAATAGCCACAACTAAAATAGCTGGTGCATTTTTTTTAACAGAAATATACAGCCAATACCCTATTCCAACAATCGCGAATAACCTAAAAATCGTTAAAAATAATTTACCGGTTCTGCCGCCAAATTCCGCGCCCCAGGCCATCCCGTTATTTTCAATAAAATAAATGCGAAACCAATCAAAAACAACAACCTCTTCACCATACAAAAAATTCGTTTTTATATATATTTTGCTAATTTGATCAATTAACAATATTAAAATGATGATAATGATGGGTTTTTTCAATGGTATGGATTTTATTTAAGCGTAGTAAAAAAACGAAGCTTCAACGCATTGAAGCTTCGCAATTGGATATGATTTATTTTTTATTGTTGCATATTTTTCGCCTCGATGCTCAAGGTTGCATGCGGCACTAATTTTAAACGTTCCTTTTGGATTAATTTCCCGGTTACGCGGCAAATTCCGTAGGTTTTGTTTTCAATGCGCTGCAAGGCATTTTTTAAATCGCGAATAAACTTTTCCTGACGAATGGCCAACTGCACGTTTGCTTCTTTTGACATAGTTTCTGAACCTTCTTCAAAAGCCTTAAACGTAGGTGAAGTATCATCGGTGCCGTTATCGCTGTCGTTTTTAAAAATGCTTTTTAGTAGTGCTAAATCTTCTTCGGCACGCTCCTTTTTTAGCAAAATTATTTCTTTAAATTCTGCTAAATCTTTATCTGAGTATCTGTTATTTTCCTCCATAACCTAATTTTTTTCTATTAATATTTTTGTTTGAACATCGTCAAAAGCAATTTCTGTACCATTTTCTAATTCATCAACAAAAACGAGTTCTTTCGTTAATGTTTCTGTTTTAATATAGTGTTCATTTGCTGTAATTGAGCGCTCTAATATATCATTTTTTTGAATAACTAAGGTAATTTTGTCGGTAACTTCCAAGCCCGAATCCTTACGTAAATTCTGAACCCTATTTACCAGCTCTCTAGCATTACCTTCCATCCGTAAATCCTCCGTAATTGTGATGTCTAAAGCCACTGTTAAACCTCCTTGGTTGGCCACCAGCCAGCCTTCAATGTCCTGCGACGTAATCTCAACTTCCTCAAGTTTTAAATTTACGACTTTCTCATTTATAACCAACGCAATTTCTTGCTGTTTTTCAACAATTGCAATATCTTCTTGCGTTAAATTTTGAATGGCTTCAGAGATTATTTTCATGTCTTTTCCAAACCTTGGTCCCAACACCTTAAAATTAGGTTTTATGGTTTTTACCACGATTCCTGAAGCATCATCAATCAATTCAATTTCTTTCACGTTCACTTCCGATTTTATCAAATCTGCCACAGCTAAAATTTCTTCCCGTTCTTCATCGTTTAATACCGGAATCATAATTCTTTGCAAGGGCTGACGCACTTTTATCATTTCTTTTTTACGTAATGATAAAACCATAGAGGCAATTTTTTGAGCCTGTTGCATTTTGTGCTCTAACTTATTGTCAACTAAACTTTTATCATACGCTGGAAAAGTTGCCAAATGTACGGATTCAAATTTTTCTTTTTCAGAAACATTTGTTAAATCTTTGTAAAGATTGTCCATAAAAAAAGGTGCGATTGGAGCGCCCAATTTTGCCACTGTTAACAGACAGGTATAAAGCGTTTGATAGCCCGAAACTTTGTCTTTTTCGTAATCGCCTTTCCAAAAACGTCTTCTGCTTAAGCGCACAAACCAGTTGCTCAAATTTTCTGAAACAAAATCCTGAATGGCACGTGCCGCTTTTGTTGGCTCGTAATCTTCATAAAAACTTTCTGTGTTTTTTACCAAGGTATTCAGTTCGGATAAAATCCAACGGTCAATTTCCGGTCTTTCATCCAAAGTAATTTCTTCTTCGGAATAGGAAAAATTATCCAAATTGGCATACAAAGCAAAAAACGAATACGTATTGTAAATCGTGCCGAAGAATTTTCTTCGAACCTCATCGATGCCTTCCAAGTCAAATTTTAAATTGTCCCACGGATTTGCATTTACAATCATGTACCAACGTGTGGCATCTGCACCATATTTGTCCATCGTTTCAAATGGATCAACGGCATTTCCTAGACGTTTCGACATTTTTTTGCCTTCCTTGTCCAATACCAATCCGTTTGATACCACATTTTTATAGGCAACAGAATCAAAAACCATGGTCGATATGGCGTGAAGCGTATAAAACCAGCCTCTGGTTTGGTCAACACCTTCTGCAATAAAATCGGCCGGGAAGAATTTATTATTGTCTATTAAATCTTTATTTTCGAACGGATAATGCCATTGTGCATAAGGCATAGAGCCTGAATCAAACCAAACATCAATCAAATCCGCTTCGCGTTTCATTGGTTTTCCCGAAGCCGAAACCAATACAATTTCATCCACCACATTTTTATGCAAGTCGATTTTGTCATAGTTTTCCTCACTCATATTTCCCACTTCAAAATCGGCAAAAATTGCGGCTTTCATCATTCCTGCTTCAACGGCACGTTGCATTTCGGACATCAATTCTTTAACCGAACCGATAAAAATCTCCTCTGTTCCGTCTTCAGTCCGCCAAATTGGCAAAGGAATTCCCCAATAACGGGAACGTGACAAATTCCAGTCGTTGGCATTTTTTAACCAGTTGCCAAATCGGCCTTCACCGGTTGATTTTGGTTTCCAGTTAATGGTATTGTTCAAATCGAACATGCGATCACGCTTGTCGGTCACTTTTATAAACCAGGAATCAAGCGGATAATATAAAACCGGTTTGTCGGTTCTCCAGCAATGCGGATAACTGTGTTTGTATTTTTCAACGTTGAACGCTTTGTTTTCTTCTTTTAACTGTATGGCAATATCTACATCCAAAGAGCGCTCTGGCGCTTCCCCATCTTCATAATATTCGTTTTTTACGTATTTCCCTGCATATTCACCCATATGTTTGGTGAATCTTCCTTGTAAATCCACCAATGGAACCGGATTCCCGTTATCATCCAACACCAACATTGGCGGCACTTCAGGCGAAGCTTGTTTTGCGACCATTGCATCATCTGCCCCAAAAGTGGGCGCCGTGTGCACAATACCTGTACCGTCTTCCGTAGTTACAAAATCTCCTGAAATTACCCTAAAAGCATTTTCCGGATTTTTATAAGGAAGCGCATAAGGCATCAATTGCTCATATTTGGATTCCAATATCTCAGCGCCTTTTAATTCTTTCAGAATCAAAAATGGAATTTTCTTGTCGTTTTGATTGTAGTTCAACAAGTCAATTTCATTTTCAACCGCAAAGAATTTGCCTGAAAATTGCTTTCCAACCAATGCTTTTGCCAAAATCACATTGCTGGGTTCAAAAGTATATTGATTGAAAGATTTCACTAAAACATAATCAATCTTTTTTCCAACCGTAAGCGCAGTGTTTGAGGGCAATGTCCAGGGTGTTGTAGTCCAGGCCAAAAAATAAATTTCGCCTTCAAATTCCTGCAATAATTTAGGCAAGGTGTTTTTTATCGCTTTAAATTGCGCAACAACCGTGGTGTCTGTAATGTCCTGATACGTTCCCGGTTGGTTTAATTCGTGAGAACTCAACCCCGTACCCGCTTTTGGCGAATAAGGCTGAATGGTGTATCCTTTGTAAATCAATCCTTTTTTATACAATTGGGCCAACAACCACCAAACCGTTTCCATATATTTTGGTTTGTAGGTCACGTAAGGATCTTCCATATCTACCCAATAGCCAATGCGTTTGGTTAAATCGTTCCAAACATCGGTATAGCGCATTACGGCATTTTTACAAGCTTCGTTATATTCTTCTACAGAAATTTTTATGCCAATATCTTCTTTGGTAATTCCCAGTTCTTTTTCAACACCCAATTCAATTGGCAAACCGTGCGTATCCCAGCCAGCTTTTCGTTTTACCTGAAATCCCTGCTGTGTTTTATAACGGCAAAAAATATCTTTTATGGCACGAGCCATCACGTGGTGAATTCCCGGTAATCCGTTTGCCGATGGCGGTCCTTCATAAAATACAAATGATTTATTCTCGTCTCGTGTGCTAATGCTTTTTTCGAAAATATGTTCCGCTTCCCAAAATGCCAAAGTCTCTTCTGCTACTTTGGTGAGGTCCAATCCTTTATATTCTCTAAATTTTTTGCTCATTTTATGCCCTTAAATCAATTAGTGTGCGAAATTACGGATTTTATTGAAAATATCATTTCAATAATTGTAAAAAAAATACCGACCTATTTTAAGCTGAATTTTATGTGATTTTGTTCAAAATGAGAAATAAAATATTAATAAACTTGGGCGTTCCCGCCGAAAAAGCGGTCGTGCTTTCCGCTTCAATCTTTTTTTCGACAAAAAACCTCAAAAAAGGATTTCCGCTTTAATCACTAACGCGCATTGAATAAATTATGAAAATACAAATAATTATTCAGCAGTATTAAATTGAATATCATATCTTTAAAAACGGAAAAGACAATCATTTAATTATAAAAAAAGCTATGGAATTACAACTCATTCAAAACAAAATTTATGAAATACGCGGGCAACGCGTAATGCTCGATTTCGATCTTGCAGAAATGTATGAAACCGAAACAAAAAGACTTAAAGAAGCCGTGAGGAGAAATATCGACCGTTTTCCTGATGATTTTATGTTTAAACTTTCTAATGATGAGTATGAAAATTTGAGGACGCAATTTGCGACCTCAAACCGTGGAGGCACTCGCTATATGCCTTTCGCCTTTACGGAACAGGGTGTGACAATGCTTTCCAGTGTTTTAAACAGCAAAAAAGCAATCCATGTAAATATTTCAGTTATACGGGCTTTTGTGGTATTACGACAACATTTAGCCGATTACAAAGACCTAAAAGAAAATATTGCGATACTTGAAAAACAAATGAACCTTAATTTTAAGGACATCAACCAGGCATTGCATTATTTATTGAATAAAGACGCGCAAGAAATAGCACAAAATAATCGAAAACAAATTGGGTTTAAAAAATGAAAAATTTCAAACCTAAATATCCTACAATCCTCTTTCCTTCTGAATTTGTTCATAGGCAATACTCACCTGCTTAAATTTTTCTTCGGCGCCTTTTATATGTTCTGCTCCAAGATGTTGCAATTTATCGGGATGGTATTTTTTCGCCATTTTCCGGTAAGCCAATTTTACTTCATCATTGGAAGCCGTTTTTTCAATTTCCAAAATCCGGTAAGCACTGTCTGAACTGCTATAAAACATCGCTTTTATGGATTCAAAATCGTGCGGATTGACATACAAATAACCTGCTATGGTTTTTATGGCATTTACCTCAACTTCATGAACTGCACCGTCGGCATTTGCGATGCCAAACAAAAAATGAATCAATTGCAAACGTGACGCATGCGTTAAGTTTTGACGAATCTGGGTACAAATTTGAGGCGTTGAGATTTCGTTGTTTTTGATAAATACCTTGAACAATTTAAACGCATTGTTGGCGCGTTCTTCGCCGTACATACGCTTAAAATGTTCTCTCACAAATAGCAATTCCCTCTCGTTTACATTGCCGTCGGCCTTAATAACAACAGATGACAACAATAATAAACTGACTTCAAAATCGCCCGATTGCACATTTGCGCTTGTTCTTCCGTAGGTTTTAGCCAATTCAAGATCTTCTTTTGAAAATCCATCAATAAAACTGCCAACCGCAAAACCTAATATACTGCCTATTGGACCTCCAAGCGTAAAACCCAGACCTGCTCCCAACCATTTAACAAAATTTGCCATAATTTTTATTTAGAGCGCAAAGATACATCGATTTGTCAGCATCCAAAAAGTTAGTTATATCACAATTGTTAAAATAGTTATAAACTTTTTTTTTGATGCGTTATTTAAAATATGTGTTTAGCCATTTCATATTTAATCGCTTATATTTGTGCCTAAATTACGTTTAACTAAAAAAATATAAAAATATGTATCCACCAGAATTGGTAAAACCAATGCAAGCAGAGCTTGAAAATGCAGGTTTTACATCATTACATACCGCTCAGGAAGTTGAAGCAGCATTAAAAAAAGAAGGCACCACGTTGGTTGTGGTTAATTCAGTTTGTGGTTGTGCCGCCGGTACAGCACGCCCTGGAGCTGTTGTTTCCTTACAATACGACAAAACACCAACGAATTTAGTAACTGTTTTTGCAGGCGTTGACAGTGAAGCCACCGCAAAAGCACGTGAAAACATGATTCC
Source organism: uncultured Lutibacter sp. (assembly GCA_964491495.1). Lineage (GTDB taxonomy): Bacteria > Bacteroidota > Bacteroidia > Flavobacteriales > Flavobacteriaceae > Lutibacter. The sequence goes on from CAZBGP010000017.1 coordinate 28,460, forward strand.
ATTTCCTCCATCATCACCGGCAATTGCCTTATTTAAAGATGGCGTTTTGGTTCATATGTTAGAGCGTCATCATATTGAAGGACGTCCTGCAGAAGTGATTGCTTCAAATTTAGCCGGAGCTTACGAAGAATATTGTTAAAAATAATTTCTTTTGAAATGAAAATGATAAAAAATATCTCGAAAACGATTGCCTTACTGGCAATCGTTTTTGGTTGCACAAACAATACAGAATTCACCAAAGAAGAAGATTTGGCCGAATTAGCTGCTTTGCAGGAAGAAATTGAGCTGATGGTTGATTCAGGCGTTTGTTCAGAAAGTTCGGATTGCGAGTATATTGCCTTCGGAAGCAAAGCTTGCGGCGGACCAAAAACTTATTTGGTTTTCAGCACTTCAATAAATGTCGAATTGCTTCAGCAAAAAGTGACAACTTACAATGCGTTAGAAAATTCCTTCAACAAAAGATGGGGAATAATTTCAGATTGTTCTGCACCAGCACCGCCTTTAGATGTTACTTGTATTGCAGGAAAGTGCACCGCCGTTTACTAAGATTAAGTTCAAATAAATTATAAAAAACTACTGATATTCTTCGTAGTTTTTTTATTTTTAAGCATTCTTATACCATCTTATGAACAACCAACAAATCATTAAAAATACCGAAGAATTTGTAAAAAATGCCTTAAAAAATGCTGAAGGCGGCCACGACTGGTTTCATATTTTACGCGTTTGGAACAATGCAAAACTCATTGCAAAAAATGAAAATGTTGATGAATTCGTGGTGGAATTGGGTGCCTTGCTGCACGACATTGCCGATTCAAAATTTCATGAAGGCGATGAAACAATCGGACCAAAAATAGCACGTGAATTTTTAGAAAACCAACAAGTTGATGAATCAATAATCAGCCATATTGAAAATATTATCAACAATATTTCTTTTAAGGGAGGAAATTTTGAACAAAAATTTAACTCGCCAGAACTTGAAGTTATTCAGGACGCCGACAGGCTGGACGCTATAGGCGCAGTTGGAATTGCCCGAACATTTAATTATGGCGGATTTAAAAACAGACCGATTTACAATCCTGAAATTACGCCCGATTTAAATCAAACAAAAGAAGCCTATAAAAATTCAGAAGCACCAACAATCAATCATTTTTATGAAAAATTGCTGTTGTTAAAAGATAGAATGAATACGGTTACGGGGCGTGAAATTGCTTACAACAGACATCTTTATATGGAGGGATTTTTATCTCAGTTTTATGATGAGTGGAATGGGAGGCTATAATTTACAGCGTAAAAACTTATCAAAATTAATGTAATAAAGGATGTTTAATGCCGTTAATATTTCTTTATGGTTGTAAGAAAAGAGTTACGAAAACCCTAAAACCAATTAACCAAGAGATAATAAAGTTATGTTAAAATTTAAAATCTATTGATAGTTTTTATATCTTTACTCTCTTTAAAAAAACTTTGAGTCAATAATTAATTGAATCAATTTCAGAAAATATAAGATTAAATGGGTACTTACAAACTTTTTACAATTTTACTTTTACTAACCACTTCGTTGGTTTTTTCCCAAACTACCATTAAACATAAAGTTACTAAAGGTGAAAGTATTTATGCAATTGCAAAAAAATACGACGTAAAAGAAGCTGCTATTTATGACCTGAATCCTAAGGTAAAAGGAAAATTATTAAAATTGAATAGTTTTCTATTAATTCCTGGCAATCAAGCGAGTAATGAACAAGTTGCTTTAAATGAAGACTTATTGAAAGCACAAAACCATACCATTGTATCTGGAGAAACTTTATCTAAAATTTCAAGAAAATATGGTACTACCATTAAAGAATTGGAACGTTTAAACCCAACTGTAGTAAATAAACTTCCTATTGGCCATACATTAATTATCAGAGAAACACCACCAACAATTGAAGTTATTACAAAAGAATTTGGAGAAAAGGCAATTGTTGAAAATACCCAAGAAGTTGTGCCTGCAGAATCAGCAGTGCCTTCCACTATTCAATATTTAATTGATACCGCGTCAGAAAAATTAGGAACCAGATACAGAAGTGGCGGCACAACTTATAGTGGTTTTGATTGTTCGGGACTGATGTTCAACACCTTTAAACAAATAGACTTAACCCTTCCAAGATCTTCAAATCAACAAGCTAAAATTGGCACTAAAATACAAAAATCACAGGCACAAAAAGGTGATTTAATATTTTTCGCCACCAATGGCAGCCGATCCATTAACCATGTAGGGATGATTACTGAAATTATTGGAGACGAAATAAAATTTATTCACTCATCCGTTCAATTAGGCGTAATTGTTTCCTCTATTAAGGAAGCTTATTATTCAAAAAGATTTAAACAAATAAATAGGATTCTAGGTGTAAAAGAAAAAGAATAGTTTTTTGTCTTTTCTCTATATTCTATTTTCTCTTATCTTTTCCCTATTCAAAATCGGGTTTTCGTTTTTCTAAAAACGCAGTTGTTCCTTCCTTAAAATCATCAGTACCAAAAATAAGTCCGAATTGCTCTATTTCAACCCCAAATCCATTTACTAAATTGGCATAATTTGCATTGATGGCTTTAATTGCGGCAGCAATGGCTACTGAAGAATTTTGTGCCATTCTATGTGCTAATTTTTCACACAAAGGCAATAGCTCTTCCTGTTCCACCACATAATTTACCAAACCCCAATCTTTTGCTTCCGCAGCAGAAATCATGTTGGCTGTCATAATCATTTCCATAGCTTTTCCTTTCCCCACCAATTGCGGCAATCTTTGTGTGCCGCCATAACCAGGAATTACGCCTAAAGAAACTTCTGGCAAACCCATTTTTGCGTTTGTGCTTGCAACCCTAAAATGTGCAGCCATCGCCAATTCCAAACCGCCTCCTAAGGCAAATCCGTTGATGGCAGCAATCACAGGTGTACTCAGATTTTGGACGAAATCGAATAATATTTTTTGGCCTTTACGTGCCAATTCTGTTCCTTCTTCAATGTTGAAATTTGCAAACTCAGAAATATCGGCACCAGCTACAAAAGCCTTTTCGCCACTTCCTGTTACAATAATCGCCTTAACATATTCATTGGTTTCTAAAGCATCAAAAGCAGCATGCAATTCTTCAATGGTTTTTATGTTTAGCGCATTCAATTTTGTTGGCCTGTTGATGGTAATTAACGCGGTGTTTTCCTGTTGTGTTACAATAATATTTTCGAAGTTCATATTTTTAATTTTTAGGTAATTTAACTGTGAATACGGTTCCAACATTGGTTTGGGAAGTAAAAGTAACGCTGCCTTCGTAGGCGTCAACAATGTTTTTTACCATCGCCAACCCCAATCCCATTCCGCTTGTTTTGGTCGTGAATTTAGGTTCAAAAACCCTTACGGCGTCTTCTTCTGAAATTCCTTTCCCATTATCGGCAATTGTGATACAAACATTTTCATCATCTTCCGAAACAGTGACTTCTAATTTTTTATTTTCAACATCATCCAAAGACTGTGTGGCATTTTTTACCAGATTTGTTACAATTCTTATGACCTGTGTTTTGTCCATTTTTGCAACAATGGAAGGTTTTTTCGGGAAAAAAGAGATATAATCTTCTGTAAAAATATCTAAGGCTTTTTTAACAACTTGAACAACATCTATTTCTTCTCTATTTTGTAGAGGCATGTTCGCAAAATTCGAAAATGCGGAGGCTATGGTACTCAAAGTATCAATTTGCTGAATTAACATATTGCTGAATTCATTTATTTTTTCCTGAATATTGGGATCATTGGGATCAAATTTCCGCTGAAAACTTTGCACCGTGAGCCGCATGGGCGTGAGCGGATTTTTAATTTCATGCGCAACTTGTTTTGCCATTTCCCGCCAAGCCTGTTCACGTTCGCCTTTTGCCAATTTTAAGGCACTTTCCTCAAGTTCGTCAACCATATCGTTATAGGCATTTATCAGAGTGGCTATTTCTGTACTGGAATCTGTTAAAGTAATTTTTTCATTCAGCTTGCTTAAACGCGTTTGGCTAATTTTTTCGGTGATGGCTTTTAGCGATCGTGTTATATAACTTGATATAAAATATGCCATTAAAATAGCCAAAACAAACATGATTGCATACACCAAAGTTAAGCGGTATAAAAATTCTTTCAAATCTTTATTTTGCTCTGTATTGTCTTGTACGTACCGTAAATTTAAAATTCCGAATGGTTTAAATTTATTGTCGGTTATATAGGAATAGGACGATTGGTAACTGTTGTCATTTATAACTTTTTCGTTGATATAAAGATGTTTATAATTGTTAGAAACGGCTTCTAAAACTGTTTCTGGTAACAAAACTGGCGCATCGCTTTTTACAAAACCTGAATGTGAACTTTTAACCAAATCCCCCTCTAAATCGTAAATATTAATTTCTGATTTTTCAATGTTGGAAATTTCGTAAATTTTATCTTTAAAAATATAAGGTAAGTTTTTTGTTTCCAACGGAAAAGTGTTCCCGCTGTTTAGCCAGTAATTTATTGCGGCATGAATGGACTGTTCTTTTCGCTCGAGCCGCGATTTATTGTATTCATCGGTTTGCTCTTTATACTGATAAATAGTAACAGCGGCAATTAAAACCGACGCCAGCAATATTAACAATATCATTGCTAAAAATATTCGAATGCGTAAAGAAAGCCGTTTAATTTTCATCTGTTTATATTTTATTTTTTATTGGTACAGATGCTGTTCGCTATTAATC
>CAZBGP010000018.1:0-2591 GCA_964491495.1 uncultured Lutibacter sp.
GAAACTGAAGGCGTTTGGAAATGGGTTACAGGTCCTGAAGCCGGAATGATATTTTGGAATGGATTGGCAAATGGTTCAAGTCCGCCAGGTGTTTATTCAAATTGGGCCAATGGCGAACCAAATGATTGGCCAAATGCTAATATTACCAGAGAAGAAAATTATGCCCATATATATGATACTGGAAAATGGAACGATTATCCAAATTTCAACACAAGTATTAAAGGTTACATTGTTGAATACGGCGGAATGCCTGGAGATCCTGTTTTGAATCTTTCGGCAAGCACAACAATTTCTGTAGCCGCTATTACCGCAACAACACCAGCAACGCGATGCGGTGCAGGAACGCTTAATTTATCGGCAACGGCGACTTCGGGCGCAACCGTTTTATGGTTTGATGCTGCAACAAGCACAACACCTATAAATTCTGGTCCAAATTATGCTCCAATACTTTCTACAACAAAAACCTATTACGTTTTGGCATCTGCAAACGGGTGTGTTACAGGACAAAGAACTGCAGTAATCGCAACGGTGAATCCATTGCCAATTATCCAATCTGCCATTGAATTCAAAAACTGCGATGAAGACGGTGTTGCCGATGGTTTTACCGATTTTAATTTAAATGAAGTCTCTTCAATAATAACAAATAACGATGCAAGTTTAACGGTTACCTATCATTTAAACACTTCTGATGCCAATACAAGTCCTAGTGCCAATCCAATAAATCCGGTTCCGTTTAACAATGGAACAGCAAATACTGTTTACGCTAGAGTGCAAAATGCTTTTGGCTGTTTTAGTGTTTCAACAATAACATTAAGCGTTTCATCAACCTTATTGCCTGCTGGCTTTAACTATGAGCTTTCGGCTTGTGACAGGGATGCAAATGCAGATGGTTTTTTTGCCTTTAACCTGACACAGGCATCAACTGTATTTATAAACAAGCTTCCTGCAGGCCAGCCATTGAGTGTTCATTATTTTAGAACTTTGGATGACGCGCAATTGGAGCAAAATGAAATTCTTTCAACAAATTACATCAATGAAACCAAAGATTCACAAATTTTGTTTGTGCGAATTGAGAATGAAAACGACGGAAATTGTTTTGGGATTGGGCCATTTTTGACATTAACCGTTCGTCAAATTCCACAATTTGAGGTAAATTCCACCGCTGTTTTATGTCTGTACTTGCCGCCCATAACACTTGAAACTTTTAATCCCGAAGGAAATTACACGTATCAATGGAAAAATGCAACTGGTGACCTTATCAGCGATGATTCTTTCGCTGTGGTTTCAACGGCAGGAATTTACACGGTTATTGCTACTTCTGTTTTAAATTATTGTGAATCCTATGAAAAAACAGTTATGGTTACGGAATCTCAGATCCCTAATATTACAATAAATGATGTTACTGTAATTGAAGATTCAAAAAATAACAGCATCACCATAAATACACAAAACAATAATTTAGGTATTGGTGACTTTGAATTTTCCCTAAATGCGCCGTTAGGCCCGTTTCAGGATGCGCCTTATTTTGAAAACTTGGCTCCAGGAAATTACACATTGGCAGTAAGAGACAAATCATATTGCGGGATAGCCTACTTAAATATTGTAATTTTGGCATTTCCCAAATTTTTTACGCCCAATGACGATGGCTACAATGATACCTGGAAAGTGCTTGGAAACGACACTAATAACATTCAAATAGCGGTCATTTATATTTTTAATCGTTTTGGTAAATTGGTGGCGGAAGTTGATTTGAATGGTGAAGGCTGGGACGGATTTTACAACGGCGAAAGGCTTCCTGCATCTGACTATTGGTATTTGGTGAAATATACCGATCAATATGGAGATTATCGGGAAAAACGCGGAAATGTAAGCCTCATCAGAAGGTAATTTTTTGCGTTAGGGATTGAACGGTTTGTTTGAGCTCTCCCGTTTTTTCGGGAAGCGAGCAGTGAAAGCGCGACCTGAAAGGGAACGCCCTAATTCTTTCTTTAAAACAGTTCTTGAAGGGTTTTTGCCACGCCGTTATTTTTATTGGTATCGGTAATTTTATCGGCTATTTGCAGCACTTCTTCAATGGCATTTGCAACGGCAACGCCTAAACCAACCGCTTTCAGCATTTCAATATCGTTGTAATTGTCGCCAAAAGCAACAATATTTTCCATTGAAATATTTGTGTAACAACTATTTAACAATACTTCAATGGCGGTTTTTTTTGAAACTGAACTGTGTGAAATTTCAATATAAGTGGGTTTTGAGCGGTAAAGCATAATTTCACTGGAAAACAAATTTCCCAATACTTTATACAAAATAGCTATTTCAGTTTCATCACCCATACACATGATTTTATGCGCGCCTTTCCCTTCATTTTTCCACTGGGACAAAACGGATTTACTCGATTTTACGATGGGAACCACTTTCGTGTTCTCGGCTTCTCTGTTTGCCCAAAAATCCATTGCGGGCACAAACCACTCGTCTTGGTGATACAAACTTAAATGAATCGTGGTTTTTTCGCACAATTGAATAACGGTTTCCAATACAGCATTGTCGATAAAAGCAGAGTGCAAAATCTGGTTGTTGTGCAACACCAAGCC
>CAZBGP010000018.1:2691-31133 GCA_964491495.1 uncultured Lutibacter sp.
TACAAATTTATGCCAAAAATATAATTGAGACAGTTTGATCAAAAAATATTTACTATATTAAATTTTAAACACTAAAAACTTCATTTATGCGAACTCCAATTTTTAAAATTAATTATATTTTAGTCTTTCTTTTTACCACGTTTTTGTATGCTCAGAAGCCAACACATTCGCCAAATCCGCAAGACAACACTACTATAGATTTTAACAATTTATTTGATGTTATTGTTTTTATTGTAATGCCAATTTTAATGTTTATATTCTATATTATATGGCGAAAATAGGATAAAAAGAACAGGGATAATAAAAATTGAAGCTACCATAAATGAAAAGATTTGGCCTTTTACTTTTCTAAAACAAAAAACCCCTTTCAAAATTATTTTTATTTGAAAAGGGGTGACAAAGTTGTTTAAAAAATCCTTTTTTTACTTCGGATTGATATTTAAACCCGGTTTACTTTTACCTGTGTCTTTTACAGTTTTTGTTTTTGAAGGCTTCGCTTTCGCGGCTGTTTTTTTTGCTGGTTTTTTTTCTGGTGCCATTTTAATGTATATTTTTAGTTAGAATAATAAAATAAAGTTAGTAATTATTTTTGAGTGAAATAAATAAATTTTTAATAATTATATGTTTATTTCTAAATTTGATTAATTTAGAACCCTACTAACTAAACAATTACGATGAAACTAAAGTCCTTTATAAAATCGTGCCATGACAAAGAGGTCTTTAAAATGCTTTCCATTTACGTGGTTTCATCTTGGGTTTTGCTACAGGTAACGGCTTTAATATGGAAACCATTGGGCTTGCCGGAAAAATCTGTTACTTACCTTATTATTTTATTGCTTTTTGGATTTCCTTTCTATGGTTTCTATATTTGGAAAGCATCTGTCGCTCCTTTGGAAAAGGAAGCTATCGTATTGGATGCTTTTGAATTAAAGGAAAAAGCATCTTTCAAAAAAATGTATTTTTCAGCACTTGCCTTTATTGCTGTTATTAACATTGTGATTGTTTTTCTAATCATCAACAAAAATTTTGCCGAAACCATTGTGTTACCAACAGTAAAGCCAAGTGATAAAATAGCGGTGTTAAAATTTGGAAACAATACCGGAGATCCGGCTTATAACATTATTGGTAAAATGGCGGCCGACTGGATTATGCACGGAATTACCGAAAATAAAGCCGGTCAGGTGATTTCCAATGAAGTGGTTGATGAGTATGCAAGCGCTTTAAAAATAAATAATACATTGGGTGATGTCAATTCTGTGGTAAAAGAATATTTGAAGCCCAGCAAAATCATTTCAGGCAATTTCTATTTGAAAAACAATAAATTACTTTTCCAGTGCATTGTAAAAGATGGCAATAAAGATGAAACCATTATCGCATTTAAAACAAAAGAATGCAGCACTAATGATGCTTTGAAATGTATTGATGAGCTAAAAGAACAAATTCTTGGCTTTTTAATGACAGAAGGCCGTAAAAAAGAAATGCTTCAGGAATCACCGCCTAAATATGATGCTTATAAGTATTTGCTGGAAGCGAAAAATAGTGATAATGGCGAAAAACACCTCCAGCTTTTAAACCAATCCATTGAAGCTGATGCTGATTATTTTGAACCAAAAGTGTTAAAGGTTGCCCATTATTACAATACCGGTAATTTTATAAAAGCCGATTCTTTGTTGAAAGCTATAGAACCCGACTCAAAAAACAACTTAAGGCAACTTAATTTATTAAATACCTACCGAGCCTTATTGGCAGGAAATAACAAAAGAGTTTACAATACTACGTTGGAAGAATTTGCGATGACGCCATTTGATTTGAAATCGAACAAAAGTGCTATGGTGGTGGCTTTGCAGTTTGTAAATCAGCCTTCAGCTGTCGCACCCATTTTTAAAGTCATAAAAATGGACAGTATGGATATTAGAAATTGCCAGGATTGTGTTTTGCGAATTTATGTTAAAGCACTTTCGGACATCGAGTTAAAAAGTTATGATGCCGCAATTAAACTACTTGAACCTGTTGCCGATATATCTGAAGAGACCTTGCTAAAAAAACCTTTGATAACCGCTTACGTTAGATCGGGAAATGATGCAAAAGCAACTGCTTTTTTAAACAAGTTTGAATTGACAAACAAATTGGAGACCTTCCAAGATTTAAGTTTGTTTACAGCCAGGGAATACTTGCTTTTAGGAAATACCTCTAAAGCAACCGAATATTTAGAAAAAATAATCAGTTTACCTACAAATATATCAGAAAAAACATGGCGTGCCGAAGCGTTTTATTTTAAAAATGACTATGCCGATGCGGAAAAATTACTGAAAGAATTGTATGCTAAAAGTCCGGAAGATGTTGATATTTTAACAAAACTTGCCATTTGTAATTTTAAAATGAATCGAGTAAAACAGGCTGAAAAATTTCTTAAAAATTTAGAATCGTTGCGCGGACTTTATCAATATGGAAGTATAGATTATGCCCTTGCACAGTTTTATGCGGTTTCAGAAAACAAAAATGAAATGGACAATCGTTTAATGAGAGCCGTTGCTGACGGGAAAATGTTTACACCCCAAAGTTTTCAAAACGATCCCCATTTTGTAAAATATAAAGACACGCCATCTTTTAAAAAAATGCTGAATTATTGGCATTAATCCTGTCTTGTTAAATTGCGAACCTTAGAAAAATTGAATAAAATCATCCCAAATAAATGAAATAAAAAATGCAGTTAGCTTTATAGATATAATCAAATATGAAAACTTTAAAAAACGCATATGCCATTATTATTGGGGTTGGTGCCGATTTGCCCGAAAGCGTAAAAGATGCCCAAGCGGTGTATGACATACTCTCAAATCCAAAAATAGCCGGTTATAAAAAAGAAAACATCACCTTATTGACTGAGAAATTAGCCATTAGAAAAAACATACTAAAAGCATTTAATGATTTAATCGACAAAACCGATGAAGATGCTTCTATTTTTCTGTTTTATTCGGGTCATGGAGCCACTTATACAGATAATGACCTTATTGAAAGTAGAAAATCTGGCGAGAAATTAAAGCCTGAATCAGCAAACAAAAGACATTATTTTTTACAACCAAATAATTTAACGATTAAGAATTTTGAAAAAACCTGGGTGAAGGCGGAAGAATTAAAAGAAATCGTAAACGCTTTAAAATCTCAGCGAATTATCATGTTTTTGGATTGCTGCCATGCAGAAGGAATGAGCAATGCTCTTCCTGAAATCAACACAAAAATAGTAAAACAGCCATTAAGAAATCCGGAAGGTTTGGTTCAAAAAATTGATGAAGGTAAAGGAATTTCCATTCTTACGGCCTGCAGAGCTGATGAATTGTCGTGGGTGCTTCCCGGTGATTCGTTAAGTTTGTTTACCAAATGTTTAATTGAGGCCCTAAAAGGAGAACATAGAGCGTTTTTTGAAGAACCTTACATTCGTATGACCGATGTAATTAATTACTTAATGAAAAAAGTTCCTGAAAGAAAACCTGAGCAACGGCCATACGTAAATATTCAAATGTATGATGATTTTATTTTAAGCAAACTTCCAAAAGAAAAACTTTACAAGGTCGCGGCTTCAACTTCCAAAGCAACTGTAACGTCTAATTCCGTTGGAAAAGAAATTATCACCAAATTTCGAGAACTTGAAACTTCAACCAACGCTGTGCTTTTTGTTCACGGATTTTCAGGAGAATCAGCCAATACTTTTGACACCATTCAGCGCTATATTCTGGAAGATCCCGAAATGGAAGGCTGGGATATGTTTCCGTTTGGCTATTCAGAAAACGTAAAACCGAAAATGGGAAAAGACATTTGGGCTTCCGTAGATGACATTGATCGGGTTTCAGATTATCTATCGGCATCCATAAAGCACAAATACAGCAAATACAAGCGTATTGCCATTGTTGCGCATAGTGTTGGCGGACTTGCTGTACAAAAAGCATTATTGGAACTTGATCAAAATGATTTTGACCGAATTAGTCATGTGATCCTTTTTGGAACACCAAGCTATGGAATAACCAAGGAAACATCAAAATTAATGGACAATCGTTGGGCCGATTTGCAAAAAGACGGATCTTTTATAAAAACATTGCGCAGTAATTGGCAAAAAATATTTTCAGAAGGAATCCCTTTTAAATTTAAAGTTGTGGCCGGAACAGATGATAAAGATGTGTCACTGCAAACTATTTTAGATCCTTTTGATAAAAATCATCAGGTAATAGTTGCCGGAAACCATTTTTCTATGGTTCAGCCAACAAGCAAGGAAAACGACAGTTACCAGTTAATTATTGACACTTTAAATGCCAACGAATTTTATAATCTGTACACCAATCAAGAAAAAATAAATAATTTATTGGGCCATCATGATGCTGTAATAAAAAAACTGATGCCCGTTAAAGATACGCTAAATGTAAGAGGGTTAAAACAATTGCTGGTTGCCTTGGAAGGATTGGACAGAAATGAAGATGTCATGGAAATTCTGCTTCATCATCCTTTATCACAGGTAAATACAGATTTAATTGGTTTTTTGGGAGGCAGCCTCAAAAGAAAATATCTTCAAACTTATTTGGATGATTTCGGAAAAAAATCAATGGAATATTATGGTAAAGGGCTTGAAATTTCCGAACAAAAAAAAGATTACGATCAAATTTATTATCATGCCATAAATTTGGCGTTTTTGAGTTTGGTTTATGCCGATGATAAAAACCAAATGCGCAAATATGCACAGCAAGCAATCGCAGCAACAGAAAAAGCTGAAATAGACAGTATGTGGAAAAATGCCACCATTGCGGAAGCCGCTATGTACTCAGGTGATTTTGAAAAAGCTATGAAATATTATTCATTAGCGGCAGAAATGGCCGGAATTCATGATAAAATATTCATACATACCAACGCGTACATTTCCTATACCTGTTTGATGGAAACCGAAGAAGATAATTTCACTAAGTTTCTAAAAATCATATTTTTGACTTAATTTATGTAGTTTGAAATCTTATACCAAATCTTACGCAACTGCCTGCTTCAGTATTTAAAACCGTCATTAAATAACAAGGATAGCTATTAACTTCTAATTTTTAACTTTTACCATCCAACTTTCCAACTTCTTTTGATAATTTTGCATCACAAATCTTTTAGATGCAATTTACCGGAAAACGATACCTTGATTATTCCTCTTTTATAAAATCAACCTTTGGAGAAAGGGTTCAAAAAATATCGTTGGATATCGGTTTTTCCTGTCCGAACCGGGATGGATCAAAAGGCTATGGCGGCTGCACCTATTGCAACAACGACACTTTTAATCCGTCTTATTGTGAATCAACAAAAACCATTACCCAACAATTAGAAGAGGGAATTTCATTTTTTGACAAAAAATACAAATCTCAAAAGTACTTCGCTTATTTTCAGGCATATACGAATACGTATTCCGATATTGAATCGCTCAAAAAAATGTACGATGAAGCCTTGAAATTTCCAAAAGTGATTGGATTGGTTATTGGCACACGTCCCGATTGCATTACAGATGAAGTGATTGATTATCTGTCCTTTTTATCGAAAAAACACTTTATATCCTTAGAATTTGGTGTTGAAAGCACTTTAAATAAAACCTTATTAAAGGTAAACCGTTGCCACACTTTTGAAGAAACCCAAATTGCTTTTGGGCGTTGCGCCAATAAAGGCATTCATTTGGGTGCGCATTTAATCATCGGTTTGCCCGGAGAAACAAAAGAAGAATTGATGAACCACGCCGCAGAAATCTCCAAACTTCCTATTCAGGCATTAAAAATGCACCATTTACAAATAGTAAAAAACTCAGTTATGGCAGCGCAATACAAAAGAAATCCTGAAGATTTTAACTTGTTTTCTTCCGAAGAATACATCGATTTTATGAGCGATTTTGTGGGCTATTTGCGGCCTGATATCAGCATTGAACGGTTTGCAAGTGAAGCGCCTTATGATTTATTGATTGCGCCAAAATGGAATGGTTTAAAAAACTTTGAAATTGTTGCCAAAATTGACCGCAAACTGATTGAAAAAAATTCCTGGCAGGGGAAATTTTATCTGGAATCTTAATTTACATCAAAAAAAATTGTAAGTTTAGCCTATGTTAATGTACCAAACTAAAGATCTTTCTGAAATGCCTTGGATTTTAATTCCGGGATTGTAGTTAATTTCCATAGATTTCTTCAAATAAAGCGAAACGCTTTCAATTCCATTTTTTTCAATTTCAAATTTAAAAACATTATGAGCAATATTATAGTATTGGGCGCCGGGATGGTTGGTTCCACGATGGCCATAGATATGGCAAAAAACCATTCGGTAACGCTTACCGATTTCAACAAAAACGCTTTGGACAAAGCCATAAAAAAATGCGATAAACTGACCACAATTGTGTTGGATGTCACCGATAAAGATGCGCTTCAAAAAACAATAAAACCTTTCGATTTGGTGATTTGTGCCGTTCCCGGATTTCTGGGTTATGAAACGTTAAAAAGCATTATTGATGCCTGCAAAAATGTAGTAGATATTTCATTTTTTTCTGAAAACTCGCTGGATTTATTTGAGCTTGCCAAACAAAAAAAGGTGACCGCCATTGTTGATTGTGGCGTTGCTCCGGGAATGGGAAATATTATTTTGGGCTATTACAACGAAAAATTAAACATTACCGACTTTGAATGTTTGGTAGGCGGATTGCCAAAAATAAAAAAATGGCCTTTTAATTATAAAGCGCCTTTTTCGCCCGTTGACGTTATTGAAGAATATACGCGTCCGGCCCGTTATGTTGAAAACGGAAATGTTGTTGTAAAAGACGCCTTATCTGATGTTGAATTTGTTGATTTTGAAGGAGTTGGAACTTTGGAATCTTTTAATTCCGACGGATTGCGATCCATCATTTACACCATGGCGCATATCCCAAATATGAAAGAGAAAACCTTACGCTATCCGGGTCATATTGAATATATCAATGTGTTGAAAAAGAGTGGGTTTTTTAATGAAGAAAAAATAAATATCAACGGTATTGACGTTTCGCCTTTAGAATTCTCCTCAAAAATATTGTTTAAAGAATGGAAATTGGGTGATACGGAAGAAGAAATTACTGTGATGCGTATTACACTGAAAGGCACAAACAAAATTGGCGAAACCAAAACCATTGTTTACAATTTGCACGATGAGTTTTGCCCAAAAACAAACACTTCGTCCATGGCACGAACCACAGGTTATACGGCCACGGCAGCAGCCAATTTGTTTTTAGACGGTTTGTTCACGGAAAAAGGCGTGTTCCCGCCAGAATTGGTTGGAAAACATGAAAAATGCTTTCTGTATTTCCTTAATTATTTAAAGGAAAGAGATGTAATTTATACCAAAGCGGAACTTTAGTTGGCAGTCCTTTTTTGCAGATTATAATTGAAAAAAAAATCGCCTAAGAAATAATTCTTAGGCGATTTTTTTTTGTTATTTTAAATTTATTCTTTTGAATAATCTTTATTTAGTAAATCTAAAATATCAGCAGTCACATCCATTTTTTCGTCGCCATACATCACAGTACCTTTACCCGATGTGCCAATAATTAACTGAAAACCTTTGGCTTTTGCGTAATCGGCCACAAAACTGTCAACTTTTTTAGTCAACGCTTCGCTTTTTTCCTGATTCTCTTTTTGTAGTTCTTCAGAAGCTTGTTGTTGTCTTGCCTGTAGAAATTGTTGTTCTTGTTGTAAAGCACCTTCGGCTTCCGCTCTTTTTTGAGGAGACATTTGAGGAGCCGCTTTATAATATTCCTGAACCTTTAATTGAAAAGGACCTTGTAAACTGTCCAATTGTTTTGCAAACACATCTTGTTTTGCTTTCAACTTTTCTTCTAAAGCTTTTGTTGCGCTATAATCTTTCATGATAACCTCAACATCAATATAAGCTATTTTAGTTTGGTTACACGATGCTAATACAATGGCAAAAGCGATGATAAGTATTTTTTTCATTTTTAAAATTTTGAATTGTTGATTTAAATTTTTGTGCGAATATATAAACAAAAAACAAGGTTTGGTAAAATATTTTACAATATTGATTTTATTTATGATTAATAGTGTCGTTATAATAAATTCTGATAAAAAATGGAATCATGAGCCTTGAATACAGCCGTTTTTAGAAAAATTAAATACCACAAATCATTTAGGTCGAAAAACCGCTCTTAAATCGCTTTAAAATTACTTTTTAGCGTTTTTAAGCAGGTAAATTAAGGAAGAATGCTCTTTGGTTGTCATTGCTTTTATGTTCGAGAGTAATCCGATGTAAAAAGCTTTCAAAAAATTACCTTTTCCGTTTTTATATTTTTCACTTAACAATGAAACGTAATAGGAATCAAACCACATCGGCAATATTTTTACAACGTTCATTTCATTTTTTTCAAACAGCAATCGTATCGATTTTTTTGAAAAATGCCACAAATGTCTTGGAACATCAAAAGCTGCCCAAAACTGTTTATAATAATTGGCATCATAACTTTTGAAATTTGGCACCGCCACAATTAAAACGCCACCGTGTTTTAACAATTTTTTTAATGATGAAATATAAACTTCTAAGTTTGGAACGTGCTCCAACACATGCCACAAAGTAATCACATCAAACTGCGCTTCACTATTTAACTGATTGATTTCTGAATAAATTTCTGATTCAGAAGTTCCCTTTAATTTATTTTCTGTGTTAATTTTTGCTTTTGCATTTGGCTCCACGCCTGTAACCTTCCACCCGTTATTTTTACAAATCATCAAAAAATCTCCTGTTCCGCAACCAACGTCCAGTAAATTTTTATCGGCAGTTTTGAAAGAATTGATGAGTTTTAATTTATTGGTTAGTGCATATTTTTTTACTATTTGATATACTTTATCAATCACAGTTTCTTTTGAATCTGTATGGGATATATAATCCTCACTTTCATAATAACCCGACAATTCTTCAACCTTCGGTTGGGGAAAAGTTTCAAGCATATCCAATTGGTTATGATACACCAAATCGAAATTTTTATTCGATACGGTATAATCTTTACAAGTTAAATAATGCGTTGTTTCGGAATTCATTTTTTTGATAATTTGTAATATTTAATAGGAATTAGAAATATGGGTTCCACGTGGAACGTCCATAAATTATCGCCCCATATAAACCAACAATACAGCAATATCGCTTGGTGACACACCGCTTATTCTGCTCGCTTGCGAGATGGTTGTGGGTTGAATTTTGGTGAGTTTTTGTCGTGCTTCAATGGACAAAGATTTCACTTTTGAATAATCAAAATTTGAAGGAATAGCAACATTTTCCAACCTGTTCACCTTATCGGCTTGGTTCTTTTCCTTGTCAATATAACCTGCATATTTCACATGGATTTCCGTTTGCTCTTCTATCTCCCGATCAATATTATTTTCGATAACGAATGCTTCCACTTTCGCTAATTTCCTCAAATCTGTAAAGTTTAATTGTGGCCGTGCGGCAATCTTAAATAGCTTCATGGACTGGTCAATTTTGGCAGAATCATTGGCTTCTAAAATCGGATTAATCTCATCCGGAAGCACGCTGGTTTCCAACAAAAATTTCACAAACAAATCGGTTTTTGCTTGTTTTTCAACTACCCTGTCCATCCGTTCTTTTGACACCATTCCCAATTGAAAAGCCATTGGTGTTAACCGTAAATCGGCATTGTCCTGACGCAATAAAGTTCTGTACTCAGCTCGTGAAGTAAACATTCTGTATGGTTCTTCCGTTCCTTTTGTGATTAAATCATCGATCAAAACACCTATATAAGCTTCATCACGTTTCAATACAAAAGGTTCTTTTCCTTGAATATTTAATGCTGCATTTATACCCGCCATCAAACCTTGCGCTGCAGCTTCTTCATAACCGGTTGTGCCATTTATTTGTCCGGCAAAATAAAGATTCTTGATGCGTTTTGTTTCCAAAGAATGTTTCAATTGTGTAGGTGGAAAATAATCGTATTCTATTGCATACCCAAATCTGAAGAATTTTACGTTTTCAAAACCAGCCACTTTTCGCAACGCTTTGTCCTGAATATCTTCAGGTAATGATGTTGAAAATCCATTTACATAAACCTCCACCGTATCCCAGCCCTCCGGCTCCACAAAAATTTGGTGTCGTGTTTTAGTCGCGAAACGATCAATTTTATCCTCTATCGATGGACAATATCTAGGGCCGATACTTTGAATTCGGCCATTAAACATGGGCGACCGATCAAAACCTTCACGCAGTACATCATGAACTTCCAAAGAAGTGTAAGTCATATAACAAGATCGTTGAATTGTCAATGGTTTGGTTGTGGCCAAATAAGAGAATTTTTCTGGGTTTTCGTCACCTGGCTGTTCAATCATTTTAGAATAATCCAACGATCTTCCATCAACTCGCGGCGGCGTACCAGTTTTCATTCTACCCGCTTCAAAGCCAACTTTAACCAAATCTTCCGTGATTCCGGTAGAGGCTTTTTCCCCTGCCCTTCCTCCTCCAAAAGATTTGTCTCCGATATGAATCAAACCATTCAAAAAAGTACCTGCTGTAATAATTACCGATTTTGCTTTTATTTCAATACCAAGTGAAGTTTTTACACCCACAATTTCATCTCCTTCAAACAACAATCCGTTTACAGAATCCTGATAAAAATCCAAATTGGCAGTTTGCTCCAACATCAACCGCCAGCATTCCGCAAAACGCATTCGGTCGCTTTGAGCACGCGGACTCCACATGGCAGGACCTTTGGATTTATTCAACATTTTAAACTGTATGGCAGTTTTGTCTGTGACCACACCACTATAGCCCCCCAAAGCATCAATCTCACGAACAATTTGTCCTTTCGCAATGCCGCCCATCGCAGGGTTGCAACTCATTTGAGCGATATTCTGTAAACTCATGGTAATTAAAAGTGTGTGTGCGCCCATATTGGCGCTTGCCGCAGCAGCTTCACTACCCGCATGACCTCCCCCAACTACTACAACATCATATACTGTACTAAACATAATTTAAAATTGTGTTCCACGTGGAACGTTAATTAAGCATTCAACAACGCTAAACATTTATCTTCTTCCGCTGTCATCACATCTTTATCTGCCGGATTTTTATCTTTAAAACCCATATAATGTAAAACACCATGAATTATAACTCTATTTAACTCATTTTCAATACTTTGATTAAATGTTTTGGCGTTTTCTTGAACGCGATCTACAGAAATAAAGATATCACCGCTAATTAGTTTTCCCATCGTATAATCAAAACTGATAATATCGGTTAAGGTGTCATGATCCAAAAATTCCACATTCAATTTGAGTAAATAATCATCATCACAAAAAATATAATTTAGCTCCCCTTCTTTAAAGCCGTAAGATTCAATACAGGAAGTAATCCATTGTTGGATGCTGTCTTCGTTTTCTAACTTAAAATCCGTTTCGTAATTGAATTCAATCATTTTTTTGTTATTCCTGTTCTTTCCTAAAATACTCCTGTACTTTTTTCTTATAAATAGTTTGCAAAGGTAATGATTGTCGGTTTAATATCTCATTCGTTTTAAAATACGGATTTTCAAGCTTGATTGCTTCAATATTGCGCTTCTCAAAAATTGATTTAGGCGTTTCCGATTTCCGAATATCATCTTCGCCTTGCTCAAGCCTTGCCTTCTGTAATTTTAGCAACTCATAATTTAATTGCAGTATTTTTTGAACCACCTCTTTTGTAAAACCCTTTTCCAACAATGTTTTTTCCAGCTCTTCCATTTTCTTGATAGCATTGTTTGCGCCTTTCGAACTTTCCGGGTCATCGCCTAAAAAATCTTTCAGCATTCCCTTTAATTGTTCTTGTTGCTTGTAGATTTCGTACAATTCATTGTTCATCATTTCGCCATTTTCACCTGGCTTTTGTCCATCCTTCCCACCCTTCTCAACACCATCCTTAATTTGTTCGTTGAGCTCTCCTTGCTTTTTAATGATATCGGGCAAACCAAACTGTGGAGAATCTCCCTTTCCTTTTCCCTGTCCGAAACTTGGCGAGGCATTCATCAAACTTTCCAATAAATTACTCAATGAATTTGCCAAATTGTTCGCTGAAGTAATCACAAATTGCTGGTTGGAAATTCCAATATCTGCCTTATCATCGGTAAAATTAAGCAGGGACTCATCCAAATTGTAATGCACTTCCGATACTTCATTCTGAATCATAGTGCTCATTTGAACAACACGCAAAGCGAGCACATACAAACTGTCATCTATATGATTAAAATGTTCTTTTAACACATATTGCTGTTTCAAATTGTTTGGATATTCAGGATGCCTTATGTCTGCAGCAGAAAAACGGTTCAGCAAATCTTCCTGTTCAAAGGAAAAAACAATCAAATTATCGACGATTTTTCGTAAATCATCAATATTTTCATCAAGCGACTCACCTTCCATTGCCGACATTGATTGTTCCATACTTTTACTTAATTCCTTCATCTTTTTGGCGGCGGATTTCTGACTTTTCTTCGCGTTATCAGTTTGTTGTTCTTTTAACTCTTGCAAAGCTTTATTCAAATCTTTGGAAATGTTATCCATTTCTTCCTTGTTTTCTGGAAGCTTCATAGGCCTTTTCAAATCCTGATTTTCTTTTTGCAAATCTTTGGATTCCTTTTTGATATTTTCAAATTCCTTGTTGATGTCCTGCTGCTTTTCTAAAGTGTTATTTTCCTTATTTTCGTTGGATAAATTTTCTTCCTTTTTCCCCAAATTTTCAATATTTTCACGAAGCTGATTTGCCTTTTGCTCCACATAAAAACGTTTGGTGAGTTCTAAAATACGTTCCAAACTTTGTTCGTTGCGTTGATTTCTTTTAACCATTTCCTTCAACTTCTCCGTCAAATCATCTTTATCTAATTTCTTTGAAAGTTCTTTTAATTGGCCCAACATTTTTTCCTGCTCGTCCAACTTCTTTGTTTCTTCAATGCGCTTCAACAATTCCTCTTTTGTTTCTTTTGTCTCCTTCTGATCGGCCTGCTCTTTTATATTGTTCTGAAGCTGGTTTGTTTGCTTTTGAATCATTTCTTGATATTGCGCTTGTCGCTTTAACAAATCTTCCAATTTTTTTGTGTCGTTCCAATCAATATCCGCCTTTTTCTGAATTTCATTATTAATCTTTTCCAACCCATCTTTTGATTCTTTAGATTTTTCCATCAACTTAGAAAGCGCACCAATCGTTTCCTTTTGCTCTTCCAATAAAACTTCTTTAAGCTCCTTTTGTGTTTTTGTATAATAGGTAAATGTTTTGCTTCTGGTGCTTTTGCTTCCGTTTACGCCATCATTGTCGTACACTTCAAAATACAACTCATAATCAATGCCTTCTTCCAAAGAAATTGCATCAGGAAAAACATAATAAAAGTCGGTTATTACAGCTTTATCCACAGGAATTACATACGATTTAATCGCTTTTGAATTTTTCTTGTCATAATAAAACAATTGAAGTTTATTAACGCCATAATCATCACTCAATTGTCCGATGAACTGAACAGGACCACGACTTATGGAATCAATGTCGGAATTTACTACAATTTTCGGATGTTCATCGGTAATCACTTCTATCACAAAATTAAGCACCTCGTAATCATTTAATTGCTGATTGGATGTGGTAATTTTATAACTGATGGCGTCGAAAAGCTGTTTAGAATAACTAAAATAATCAGAAGTGTTTTGAGAAAATTTTTCTGCAGTCTTTTCGCTTACAAATTGCACTTCATCCGTTTTTTTGGTTTCAATTTGCCACGTAACTTTTGTTCCCTGCGGAACGCTGGTGTTGCCGGTATTTTGCAGCACTTCATTTTTTTTACCAGTGTAAACGGGATATTGAAGCACCATTTTCAAATTGTTGATCACAGGGGTTGCGATGCTGTTTATCAGATAAATTTCGGAAGTCACGCCATTGGCTTCCAAATAAAATTTTGTTGATTTCTGAATTCTGGAAAAAAGATATTGAAACTTTCCCAAAGCGCTGCTTTCCAAATAGTAGCTTTCATTTGAAAAACTGATTTTAACATTTTCAGGAATTGTGTTTCCGATGGTTTCAATCTGAAGCCTAAATGATTCTCCTTCCACAACCGACAAAGAATCATTTAAAATGGCAAAAGAAAAAGGCGCAGGCGGCAAATAAACTTTGTTATAATGCACCACCCGGGAAAAACTGTCGGTAAAAATTGAACTGTTTCCTGTGATAAATACCAACAGCCAAATCACAAACGGTAAAAGGAGAAATTTCAGATATTTCTTATTTTTAGAAAAATCGACAGCCATTTTAAAAGGAATGGGCTGCAATTCCCGCGATTTTTGTTCGATACTGGCTTCAACAAGTTCAGAATTTTCGTTGCTTTCATTTAACTGCAACATATTCAATAACTTATCCTTCACTTCCGGAAAATGATTTCCTATTATTTTGGAGGCTTCAAGTTCTGAAATGCCTTTTTTTAGACCCAAAATTTGAGTTAACGGAAAACCAATATAGGCGGCAAACAATGCAGCTTCAATAAAAACAAACAGCCAAAATAAAAGGGTGCGAAAGTTTGGTTTCAGCCATAAAAAGTGTTCAACAAAAAGCGTAAAAATAAAATACAGGACGCCGATTGCGAAAAATAAAAGCAAGCCCTTAATCAATTTATTAAAATAATATTTTTTAATAAATTCTTGAAGTTTGGCGCGTACGCGATTATAATTGTCCAATTTTTTACACTTAATTTTAATAAAAGCTAAAATAATTAAAAATTAAATTACAGAATCACAATTTTTTCTTTAATCGCATATAAAACAAGTCCGATTCGTGATTTAACGTTCAATTTATCGAATAAAGCTTCACGATAATTTTCAATAGTTTTCGGGCTTAAATACATCTCTTCGGCAATTTGTTTATAGGTCATTTCCGAACAAGCCAACTTTAAAAATTCCAATTCCTTCGCTTTTAAAACGATGACCTCTTTGTGTTCCTTCACTTCCAAGGAATTTAATAGGGTATTTGAAACATTTTCGGTATAAAAAAAACCTTTATTGTAAACTTCCTTTAACGCAAACTCCAATTCTGATGGGTGAATAACCTTTCCCAAATAGCCGTTGGCACCTGCGCGAAGCATTTTTAAAATAATTTCTTCATCACATTCGTTGGAAAGCCCCAAAACTTTGATATGCGGATGATATGTCTTTATCCATTTAGTGGCTTCCAATCCGTTCATTAACGGCATCTGAATGTCCATTAAAACAATGTCGGGATATTGATTGTCTGCCGAAAAATAGTCAATAAGTGCCAATCCGTTTGCTAAAACAGCCAACACATTAAATTCCTTAAAATCAGAAATTAAGCCGTCAAGCCCTTCAGAAAACAGCAAATGGTCATCAACAATAATGATATCAATTTTTTTCATTAAAATTTATATTCTAAAACTAAGATACGTTTAAGTTATGTAATTTTTAAAGATTTTTCAGCAATTAAAAATTAAGAGCCGAATCAAAATTCGTAATAGGGTGAAGTAAATCATAAAGGATTCACATTTTTAATAGAAGCCAAAGCAACCTTTTTTGTGATAAAATAAACTTATTCCTGCTTAAAATTTATCTTTGCATCTCAAAACAATTGATAAAATGACTCAAGTTCGTGTGCGATTTGCTCCCAGCCCAACCGGGCCTTTACATATTGGCGGTGTTAGAACCGCGCTTTTTAACTACTTATATGCCAAAAAACACCAAGGCACTTTTATTTTGCGCATTGAAGATACAGATCAGGCACGTTACGTGGCAAATGCGGAACAATATATTATTGATTCCTTAAATTGGTGTAATATTCCTTTTGATGAAGGACCGGGAAAAAATGAAAAATTTGGACCTTATCGACAATCCGAACGCAAACATATTTATAAACAATATGCGGATACATTGATTGAAAATGGAAAAGCATATTACGCTTTCGACACAAATGAAGAACTTGATTTTCACAGAATTGACCACGAAGAAAAAGGGAAAACCTTTATTTATAACTGGCACAACAGGGCAAAACTGACCAATTCAATTTCCTTATCCAAAGAAGAAGTGGAGAAAAGAATTGCCAACGGCGACAAATATGTGGTGCGTTTTAAAATGCACGAACCACTAATTGAAGAAACGGAAGCCACTGTTGAAACTGTTGATATGATCAGGGGCGATGTTTCCTTCAGAAAAGACATTTTGGATGATAAAATATTGTTTAAAAGCGATGGAATGCCCACCTACCATTTGGCAAATATTGTGGATGACCATTTGATGGAAATCACCCACGTTATCCGTGGCGAGGAATGGCTGCCTTCATTGCCGCTACATATCGCATTGTACGAAGCTTTTGGATGGAAAGCACCTGAATTTGCGCATTTGCCGCTTATTTTAAAACCAATCGGGAAAGGAAAATTAAGCAAACGCGATGGCGATAAACTTGGATTTCCGGTGTTTCCATTGGCTTACAAAAATGAAGAAACCGGAGAAATTTCTCGTGGCTATAAAGAAGATGGTTATTTTGCCGATGCTTTTATAAATATGCTGGCGCTTTTGGGGTGGAATCCAGGAACGGAACAGGAAATTTTCACGCTGTCAGCACTTTGTGAAGCATTTACCATAGAACGCGTGAGCAAAAGCGGCGCTAAATTTAGTCCTGATAAAACAAACTGGTTCAACCAGCAATATATGCTGTTGAAATCGGATGAGGAACTGGCGGTGCTTTATATGCCGATTTTGGAAGAAAAAGGCATCAAAAAAGACCTACCATTTGTGACAAAAGTTGTTTACGCAATTAAGGAGCGCGCCACTTTTGTAAATGATTTTTGGGAATTGAGCAGTTTCTATTTTGAAACTCCTGCCTCCTACGATGAAAAAGCAGCTAAAAAACAATGGAAAGAAGATACTGCCGAATTGATGCAGGAATTGATTGGCATTATTGAAACTGTGGAAGATTTTACTTCGCTTAATTTTGAAACTGCCGTCAAAGAATGGATTACCGCCAAAGAAATAGGTTTTGGAAAAGTAATGCAGCCGTTTAGGCTCAGTTTAGTTGGTGAATTAAAAGGTCCGCACTTATTTGATATCGCCGAAATGATTGGCAAACAAGAAACAATTAACCGTATAAAAAAAGCCATTGCATCACTGCATATGGCTTAGATTACTTTGCTAATTTAAGTTAAATTTTTATAAAAGCATTGCCGCAAGAACCCTTTGTGGCGTAATTGGCATGCGGTTTACTCTTGCTCCACAAGCATCGAAAACCGCATTTGCAATGGCGCCTCCCACACAAATAATTGCCGGTTCGCCGCCACCTTGAGGTGCAGAGTTCATTTTATCCATAAAAACGCAGGTAATTTTTGGTGTTTTAGAAAATGTAGTAAATGGATAATTACCAAAAGTTCTGGTTTTTACCAGTCCGCCATCAAATTCAATTTCTTCATAAAGCGCATATCCAAGACCCATGGTAATTCCGCCTTCTGTTTGAACGGTTGCACCGTGCGGATTCACAACTTGCCCCATATCCTGAGCACAAACAATTTTTATAGGATGTACTTCTCCTGTAGATTTATCCACTTTTACTTCAGCAATAATAGCCACTAAAGTTCCGGCATCTTCACCTAAGGCAATGCCGTAACCATGACCCTCTTTTTTAGGTGAATTGTACCCAAAAGTATCGGCTGCCAATTTTAATGTTGCAATCATGTTTTCATCTTTTAAATTATTTAGACGAAATTCAAGCGGGTTATGACCGATGGTATGTGCTGTTGCATCAATATGCGATTCGCGTGCAAAAGTGGTTGTATTGTTTCCAGGAGCGCGCCACGCACCCGTACCAAAAGGATGTGCGTCGTTTTTATTAAAATGTCTGGTTAGGTTGTTAGGTGCATTGTAAAATAATTTTGTTCCACGTGTACCCGCGCAGTAAATATCAAATTTCCATAAGTTTAATTTACCAATTGTGTCAACCCCAGACGTAATTTTTAATAAAGAAGCCGGTCTAAACCTGTCGTACATAAACTCTTCTCTTCTGGTCCAAACCAACTGAACAGGTTTTCCGGAAATTTTTGCAATTTTTGCAGCTTCAATAGCTTGAAGATTGTAAATTTTTCCGCCAAAACCCCCGCCCAAAAATATTTGTTTAACGTGAACATTTTCCAGCGGCATTTTAAAGGTGTCGGCCAATTCTTTTTGCGTACCAAAAGGTGTTTGAGTTGATGCCCAAATGGTTAATTTATCATTTTCAAAATAGCAGGTTGCACAATGTGTTTCAATAGAAGCATGTGCTTTATAGCCGTCATGATAATCTGCCTGTAAAATTTTTTCTGAATTTTGTATTCCGATTTCTAAATCGCCGCCTTCTTCAAACACACTGCTTTGCGTAACAGTATCTTCAAAATACTTAAAAATAGATTCGTTATCTGCTTTACTTTCAGGAGCATTCCAGGTAATTTTAATGCTTTGTGCGGCTTTGGCTGCCACTTCAGGTTCTGAATGAATAACAGCAACCAAATCGCCGTCTTCTATAAGTTGAGCACCGCTAAAATTACGCAGTGCGGTTGCATCAACAGCTATTTTTTTTGATCCGAATATGATAGGTCTAACTACAGACGCATACACCATCCCGGGTAATTTAATATCTGCCGAATATTTAGCGCGACCAGTTACTTTAGACAAAGCATCAGTACTTATAACAGATTTTCCAACTATTTTAAAATCTTTAGCTTTTTTAATATTGGGCTTTTTGGTGAGGCTTCTAACAATCTTTTTTCCTTTAGTTAATGCTGCATAATCAATTTTTATGGAAGCATTTCCTTTTACATAAACACTTCCGTTAACAGCTTCTAAATTTTCAATAGGTTCACCTAGTTTTTCCGAAGCAATTTCAATCAATATTTCACGCGCTTCGGCGGCAGCTGCACGTATAACCGGATCGGCAAAACGGGTAGTTAAGGAACCCCAGGTTCCGGCATCGTAAGGACAAAGTTTGGTGTCGCCCATCACCATATCAACCTGATCTAAAGATACTTCTAATTCTTCAGCCAGTGCTTGTGCCAATGAGGTAATAATACCTTGCCCCATTTCAATTTTTCCGGTATAACAATCCACTCTTCCATCTTCTTTTACTCTTAAATAAGCATTAAAATCTATTTCCTGGTCTTGTGCATTGGTTGGCTGACTCCAGCCTTCAAGTAAAGAGAGTTCACTTAAAGAAAAAATAACAATAATTCCCCTTCCCAATTGTTTTAAAAACTGACGTCGGTCGTACCTGATTGGTTGATTTACATCGCTAAAATAAAGTTGATTGATTTTATCCGCTTCCATAATTATATCTTTTTAAACATTTTTTCTGATGCAGATGCAATAGCGTCAACAATTCTGTTATACGAGCCGCACCTGCATAAATTGCTTTCCATTCCTGAAATAATTTCTTCACGCGATGGATTTGGATTTTTAAGCAGAAATCCATAAGCATTCATAATCATACCTGGCGTACAAAAACCACATTGTAAGGCATCATAAGCAACAAAAGCCTCTTGAATTGGGTGGAGTTCATCCTTATTTACCAACCCTTCAATAGTAATGATTTCAGCATTTTTAAAATCGTCAACATAGGTCATACAAGACTGTGTGGTTTGGCTATTAAGTATCACCGTACAGGCGCCGCATTGTCCTAGTCCGCAACTGTATTTTGTTCCGGTTTCATCTAAGTATTCCCGTAAAACAGTTAACAGAGATTCATCTCCGTTAATTGCAACAGTTACTTGCTTTCCGTTTAATTTAAAGTTAATAGATTGCTTCATATTTTAAATCACTTATGATTAATTCATTAAAATTAAATAATAATTTGTGAAATTTCCAGCCATTGCATATTTTAAAACTAGCTGTTATGTAATTTAAAATAATTCTAATTTACTTTTGAACCTAAATCTTGAACGTTTACTGTATTTTATACAAATACTTAAGAGATATCATAAATTTAATTTTAAAACATTGTATCTTTAATCATTAATTAATAACTTATAAAAAAAATATAAAATGATTGGAACTTATATAGCTATTTTTATTCTAGTTGTGCTTGTTGGCACTAGTTTATTTACCGTAAAACAGCAAACCGTTGCTATTATTGAACGCTTTGGTAAATTTCAAAGCACTAGAAACCCAGGATTACAGCTTAAAATACCGCTTATTGACAAAGTTGCAGGTCGTGTAAATTTACGAGTTCAGCAATTAGATGTAATTGTAGAAACCAAAACTAAAGATGATGTTTTTGTTCACCTTAAAATTTCAGTACAATTTTTAATTAGACCGGATCACGTGTATGACGCATTTTATAAGCTTCAAAATCCGCACGAACAAATTACCGCATTCATCTTTGATGTTGTAAGGGCTGAAGTTCCAAAAATGATTTTAGATGATGTATTTGAAAAGAAAGAAGAAATAGCCTTAGCGATACAGAGAGATTTAAGAGAAGCGATGCTTACTTATGGTTATGATATCATTAAAGCATTGGTTACCGATATTGATCCTGACGAAAAAGTAAAAATTGCCATGAACCGAATTAATGCAGCTGATCGTGAAAAAATCGCCGCACAACACGAAGGTGATGCCCAACGTATTTTAATTGTTGAAAGAGCAAAGGCTGAAGCTGAAAGTAAACGTTTACAAGGAAGGGGAATTGCCGATCAACGCAGGGAAATTGCACGTGGTTTAGTAGAAAGTGTTGATGTTTTAAATAAATCTGGAATTAGCAGCCAAGAAGCATCGGCTTTAATAATTGTCACACAACATTATGACACATTACAAAGCATTGGATCTGACTCTAAATCTAATTTAATTTTATTGCCTAACAATCCAAATGCAGCCAGTTCTATGCTATCTGATATGGTTTCTGCTATGGTTGCCGCGAATAAAATAAATGAACCTTCCAACGAAGTTGATTCTAAAAAACCTAAAAAATAATGATTTTAACCACAACAAATACCATAGAAACCCACCAAATAAAAGAATATTTAGGAATAGTTACAGGCGAAACTATTATTGGCGCCAATATTTTTAAAGATTTTTTTGCAGGAATAAGAGATATTGTTGGAGGAAGGTCAAGTTCTTATGAAGGCGTACTGAGAGAAGCTAAAGATACTGCGATTAAAGAAATGCAAGAACAAGCACAACGACTTGGAGCCAATGCTGTAATTGGTATTGACTTAGATTACGAAACTGTTGGATCTAATGGAGGAATGTTAATGGTAACTGCTTCTGGAACAGCTGTAAAGCTTTAGTTTTAAATTTAAATCATAAAAAAACCTGCGCAATCGCAGGTTTTTTTTTAATTTAATTATTGGTTTATTTTTTTTCTTCTTCTTTTTTATCTTCGTCAGCGTCGTCTTTGGTTGCTTTTTTAAACTCTTTAATACCACCTCCAAGACCTTTCATTAGCTCAGGTAATTTTTTTCCGCCAAACAATAACAATATTGCCAAACCTATAATTATCCATTGCCAAGGGCCAACCATTCCTAAAAATATATATAATGCATTCATAATTTTAAAATTTTTGCGTTACAAAGATAGTAATTATTTCAAAACCAACATTAATTTTTATCTTTAATGGTTCCGCCTATCGTTATTTTGGTTTTTAATATTTCCGGAGTTCCTTTGTAATAGATAGATCCGCCAAAACGAACGTTGGCATCTAATAACTCAGATGCTTTAACTTCAACATTTGCCCCGGAAGAAGACATCACAATTGCTTGTTTGCTTTTCAAATCAAATCCGTTGTAAAAACCGCCTGTTGTGGCTTCAATAGTTTGATTATCAGTTTCTCCGCTTAAAGAAATAAATCCTCCGGAAACGCTTTTTACCACCAAATATTTTGTGTCAATATCCAATTGTATTCTTGCTCCTTCTTGGGCCCTCACTTCCAGGTGCTGTTGAATTATAGTTTTATCTGAAACAATTGAAGCGCCTTCATTGGCGTCTAAAACAGAAATATCATTGTTATAGTAAAGCACTATTTTTATGTTTTCAGCAATAAATCCTTTAGGGAATTTTAAACGAATTTTTAAGGTTCCGTTTGAATTGTTAACCGAAACATCTTTTGCCTGAGATCCCGAAATTTCAATTTTTGAACTGTTGGATTTTTGCATTTCAACAGTCAATCCATTATAAACTTTTACGGTGTTAAAATCTCCTAACCTTGTGGTAATTGATTCTTGCGCAAACAATGTTGCGGATAATAAGAATAAGAATAAAGTCAATTTTTTCATTATAAAATCGTTTTTGTTAATAACCAACATAAGAAACAAAAATTGTACCTATTTTGTTAATTATTTATTAATCTTTTCCAGCAAGGTGAAATCCAAATGTTTGCGTTCTAAATCGGTATGTTTTACCTTGATTAAAACCTGGTCGCCAAGCTGATAAAGATTGTTGGACGATTGTCCGACCAAAGCATATTGTTTTTCATCAAAAATGTAAAAATCATCGGTAATTTCACGAATTCTGCACATTCCTTCGCAGCCGTTTTCGATAATCTCCACATAAATTCCCCATTCTGTAACACCGGAAATAACACCTTTAAATTCTTGATCCATGTGTTTTTCCATATATTTAACCTGCATATATTTGATGGAGTCACGCTCTGCATTTGTGGCAAGTTGCTCACGATCAGAAGAATGCTTACATTTTTCTTCGTAGCCTTCTGCTTTTGGAGATTTACCGCCCGATAAATAATGTTGCAACAAACGATGTGTCATCACATCGGGATATCTTCGTATTGGTGAAGTAAAATGACTGTAATAATCGAAAGCCAATCCGTAATGCCCAATATTATCTGTAGTGTAAATCGCTTTACTCATCGTTCTAACCGCCAAGGTTTCTATCATATTGGCTTCGCCTTTTCCGCTCACATCGCTCAATAATTTATTTAAAGAAGCTGCGGTTGATTCTTTGCTAGTCATGTCAATTTTATTGGTATAGCCAAACTTGCTTACAATGGTTTGAAGCGCAGCTAACTTATCAACATTTGGTTCATCATGAACCCGATAAATGAAAGTGTTTTTTGTGGGAACGCCACTTTTTCTACCTACAAATTCGGCAACTTTCCGGTTGGCCAGCAACATAAATTCTTCAATTAATTTATTGGCTTCTTTGGCTTCTTTAAAATAAACGCCGGTAGGTTCAGAGTTTTCATCCAAAATGAATTTTACTTCCGCCCTGTCAAAAGTGATGGCGCCTTGCTGCAATCTTTTTTTACGAAGAATTTTAGCCAAAGCATCCATTTTTAACACTGCTGAAACAATTTCGGGCGTAACAGTATATGATTCACCGGTAATTGAAATTCCTTGTGAAATTGTCCCTTCTTTTGATTCAATTATTTCCTGTGCTTCTTCATAAGCAAAACGTTGATCGGAATAAGTCACGGTTCTTCCAAACCATTCATTGATGACGTGTGCTTTTTTATCGATTTCAAAAACGGCTGAAAAAGTCAGTTTTTCTTCATTAGGACGCAAAGAACAAACGCCATTCGATAATACTTCTGGAAGCATTGGAACAACGCGATCTACCAAATAGACCGAAGTTGCCCTATTATAAGCCTCATCATCCAAAAAAGTATTTTCATGCAAATAATGTGAAACATCGGCAATATGGATTCCTATTTCAAAATTACCGTTTTCCATAATTTCGAACGAAAGTGCATCATCAAAATCCTTTGCATCTTTTGGATCAATGGTAAAAGTTAGGTCCTTACGCATATCCCGGCGTTTGGCAATTTCTTCTTTGGTAATTTCAAAAGGCAATTTTGCGGCATCATTTTCAACTTTTTCGTCAAACTTGTATGGCAAGCCATATTCTAAAAGTATGGAATGAATTTCCGTATCGTGATCGCCTGGTTTTCCTAAAACATCCAAAATTTCTCCAAATGGATTTTTTGAATTTTCTGGCCAATCAACCATTTTTACAAATACTTTATCACCGTGTTCGGCATTCTTCAATTTGTTTTTCGGCACAAAAATATCAGAATACATTTTTGAATCATCCGGAATTACAAATCCAAAATTATTGCTCAACTGTAAAACTCCTACAAATTCAGTTTTTGCGCGAGTGATAATTTCAACAACATCGCCTTCTTCCCTGCTATTTTTTTTGCGATTGTATAAATAAATTTTTACGGTATCTTTATGTAATGCTCTGTTTAAATTTCTGGCAGGAATGTAAATATCATGGTCAAAATCATCACAAATAAAATAGCCGTTTCCATTTGAAGTGGCATCAATAGTGCCTGTATAATATCTGGAAAGCGCTGCTATTTTATATTTTCCTGGTTCGGTTTCCTCAATACTCTTTTGCGCTTTTAATTCTTCTAAATTCTTAATAATCTGACTTTTACCGATTGCATCCGTAATTTGCAATTTTGCGCATATTTGACGGTAATTGAAACTGTTACCAGGATTTTGATTTAATATTTTTGTAATTTTTTGGGTTAGATCTTTAACCTCGTTTCCTCTCTTTTTGTGGAATTCTTTTCTTTTCGACATGGGTATATTTCACTTATATTTACCTCAAAAGTACGATTTTTTAGCCTAAACTGAATATTGTAAGGTTATATTAACAACAATTTGTATTTTTCAAACTTAAAATTAGTCGATTATTATGAGCGCCAAATGGTTTGTTATTATAAATCCAACATCAGGCAATGGGGCAGCTAAAAAGCAATGGAATCCTATTTACAACGAATTAAAAAAGCAGCAATTCTACTTTGATTTTGCTTTCACTGAACATAAAAAACATTCGGTAACATTACTTAAAAATGCATTGAAACAAGGAATCACAAAATTTATTTGTGTTGGTGGCGATGGGACTTTACATACCATTGTAAACGGAATTTTAAATATAAATCCACTAAATTTATCTGCAATAAAACTTGGAATTATACCGGTTGGAACCGCAAATGATTGGGTAAAAACCTATAATATTTCCAATAACTATAAAAAAGCCATTCAAACGCTTAAAGCGGAATTTACCATAAAACAGGATATTGGAAAATTGTCAATTTATGAAAACAGTTCAACAGTTTACTTTAATAATTTGGCCGGAATAGGTTTCGACGGTTTTGTGGTAAATAAAGTGCATAAATTTAAATATTTAGGATTTCTAGCTTATTTAACAGGCGCTTTACTAAGTATTGCCACGTATAAAAAAAGCAACTTGGAAATTAAATTTAACGACACTGAAATTAAAGATAAAACACTGATGCTTTTAATCGGTATCTGCAAATATTCTGGCGGTGGCATGCAACTGACGCAAAACGCAAATCCAACCGACGGACTTTTTGATATTTCCCACATCAATAAAATAAATTTAATAACGATTTTAGGAAATATTGGCGGATTGTTCAATGGCAACATCACTAATAATAAATTGGTTAAAAATTATAAGACTTCTATATTAAAAATAACAGATTTGGATACGCAAATAACCTATATTCAGGCCGATGGAGAATTGGTTGGTTCAGGAAGTTTTGAAGCTGAAATACTGCCGGGCACTTTTAATTTTATTGTTCCAAAGTTTTAAGTTTTAATGTTATCAACATGTAATATTATAATAAAAAGATTTTTTTAAAATTTTAAAAACTATTGGTGTTGGTTATAGTGTGTTCATAAGTGTAATAAATTTATGGTTTTTAATTTTTTAGGTTCACTTATTAAAACATATAAACAGTTTATTAAAATATAAATCATTAAAAATCAATGAAATTAAATAGGTTATAAACAATCTTTAAATCTGTATAATTTTATATTTTTTTAATAAGTATTTCATTTCAAAATGTTCATAATAGCCTAAAAAAATGTTCAAAACTAAATTTAAAAAAAGATAAAAATAGTTGCACAGTAACTATCAATTTTGGCATTACAATATTCACTCCATATTTCAAAATATAGTTTTCATTATTAAACATCAAGTTATTCACAATTCCATTTTTTGATAAAGCAGTTGTAAATCAATAAATTATAAAACACTATTAACAATTTTATTTTTCAAGGTTAATAACTATGAATTTGTACTTTTGTAACTTATAATGTATTAAAAATTCACTTATGACTATTGCAATAGGAAACGATCACGCAGGAACCCAACACAAATTTGAAATTATAAAATTGCTTGAAAAAAAAGGGCACAAAGTGTTAAACTTTGGAACTGATACCGATGAAAGTATGGATTATCCAGACACAATTCATCCTGTTGCTAATGCGGTGGAAAGCGGTGAAGCAGATTTTGGAATTACCATTTGCGGCAGCGGAAACGGCGCACAAATGGCAGCCAATAAACACCAGGGAATAAGGGCAGCACTTTGTTGGAACAATGAATTGGTAGCACTTTCCCGCGCCCACAACAACGCAAATATATTGAGTATTCCGGCTCGTTTTGTTACTGTGCAACAAGCTTTGGATTTTGTGGATATTTTTTTAACAACTGATTTTGAAGGGGGACGTCACCAAACCAGAATTGATAAAATACCTTACTAACTATATATTGATATGTTATACGTTTAGGCTTAAATTAACTTTAAACGTGAAACTCTAAACCTTAAACAAATTGTAAATCGCAATTATAAAATGGGTCATAATCATAACCACGACCATCCAACGTTGATAGGAAAAAATTTACTTTTCTCCATCATTTTAAATATTGTAATTACCATTGCACAAATTATTGGAGGAATTATTTCAGGAAGTTTGGCATTAATTTCTGATGCGGTCCATAACTTTTCAGATGTTGTTTCTTTAATCATAAGTTACGCGGCCAATTTGCTTACGCGCAAAAAACTGCAAACCCTCGAATATACTTTTGGTTATAAAAGGGCCGAAATGATTGCCGCTTTTTTTAATGCCGCATCGTTAATTGTGATTGGAGTTTTTTTAGGAATTGAAGCGATTAAACGTTTTTATGAAGTTAAGGAAATAGAAAGTGGCTTGGTGATTTGGCTCGCTATTTTAGGAATTGCCGCAAATGGTTTGAGTGTTTTGTTGCTAAAAAATGACGCAAAACGCAATATAAACATGAAAAGCGCCTATCTCCATTTATTGTCGGATATGTTAACATCAGTCGCAGTTTTAATTGGAGGTTTGCTCATGAAATATTATCAGATTTATTGGATTGATGCCTTATTAACTTTACTGATTTCTGTCTATTTAATTTTTATAAGCTGGCGTATTTTAATCGATTCATTAAAAATATTAATGCTTTTTGCGCCTTCACACATAAAAATAAAGGAAGTTGTTGATGAAGTGCAAAAAGTGTCAGGCGTAAAAAATATACATCATATTCATATTTGGCAATTAAACGATCACGAATGTCATTTCGAAGCGCATTTAGAATTTGAAAACGACATTAAATTATCTGAATTTGATTTGGTTTGTGAGGCAGTCGAAAAATTGTTGTTCGAAAAATTTCATATCCAACATTGTAATTTGCAGCCCGAATTTAAAAGAAATGACCTTAAAGAAATTATAATCCAAGACTAAAAAATGCTCACTATTTTAACAAAATCATTTTCAGAATTATCAACCAAAGAACTCTATGATATTTTGCAATTGCGTGCCGAAGTTTTTGTGGTTGAGCAAAATTGCGTGTATCAGGATATCGACGGAAAAGATGAAAAAGCGCTTCATGTTATTGGATTCAAAAACGATAAAATTGTGGCTTACTGTCGAATTTTTAAACCGGGCGATTATTTTGAAAAAGCAAGCATCGGACGCGTTGTGGTTGCTAAAAATGAACGTAAATTTGGTTATGGGCACATCATATTTCAACATTCAATGGATGCAGTTGAAACTTATTTCAAGGAAACTTCCATAAAAATATCTGCACAATTGTATTTAAAAAAATTTTACGAATCCCACGGATTTGTTCAGGTTGGAGAAGGTTATTTGGAAGATGACATTCCGCATATTGCCATGATAAAAAACCAATAAAATGAACAATCCGAAAGTAAAAATTATTGGCGTTAAAAATTTGTCGAACGCGCATTACAAACTTGATAAAGTTGATTTTGAGTTTCAAACAAACAACGGCAGCTGGCAAAAACAAAGCAGGGAATGTTATGACCGCGGCGACGGCGCAGCAATTTTATTGTACAACCCAACAAAAAAAACAGTAATTCTTACCAAACAATTTAGGATGCCAAGCTATTTAAACGGAAATTCCAGCGGCATGATGATTGAAGTTTGCGCTGGTTTGTTGGATGAAGACCATCCCGAAGCTTGCATCATAAAAGAAGCGGAAGAGGAAACAGGTTTTAAAATAGCCAATCCAAAAAAGATATTCGAATTGTATTCAACGCCGGGTGCTGTGACCGAAAAAATCCATTATTTTGTTGCTGAATGCAGCGATGCCATGAAAATAAGTGATGGCGGTGGTTTAGAAGAAGAACATGAAGAA
>CAZBGP010000019.1:0-30992 GCA_964491495.1 uncultured Lutibacter sp.
TAGCAATACGGATTTAGGAGTTTTATATGCAAATTCGACTTTAAAAATTCAAAAAATTATGATTTTAGATTTTAATAAAAATAGCGACGGATTGGTTCCTGCAATCATTCAAGATGCAATCACAAAAAATGTCTTGATGTTGGGGTATTTGAATCAGGAAGCTTATGATAAAACAATTGAATCGAACCAAGTAACCTTTTTCAGCAGAACCAAAAACAGGTTGTGGACGAAAGGGGAGGAAAGCGGTAATTTTTTAAACGTGGTTTCCATTCAAAATGACTGCGACCAAGATACATTGCTCATTCTGGTAAATCCCGTTGGCCCAACCTGCCACAAAGGCACGGATACTTGCTGGGGAGAAAATAATGAACCAACTTTCGGTTTTTTATCAGAATTAGAGACTGTGATTAAAAATAGGCGGGAAGCCGGAAATTCAGAAAATAGTTATGTGGCCTCATTGTTTGAAAAAGGAATCAATAAAATTGCCCAAAAAGTGGGTGAAGAAGCTATAGAAGTGGTGATTGAAGCCAAAGATGACAACGACGATTTGTTTGTAAATGAAGGTGCCGATTTGCTTTTTCATTATTTAATTTTGCTGCAGGCCAAAGGATTTACCTTGAAGGATATTGTGAAGGTATTGGAAAACAGACATTAATAGTTAAAAAAGTGAAAGGTTAAATATTAAAAGTTCAAAAATAAATCTCAACACAAAAACAGTAATGAATACAATTTCAAAATCGACTTTAGATTTTTTAAAGGAACTCAGCCAAAATAACAATCGCGAATGGTTTACTGAAAATAAATCAACGTTTGAAGCGGAACAAAAAAAAGTGAAGGCTTTTTATAATGTGGTCATGGAGCGATTAAAAGTTTCGGACCTTATTGAAAGCGTAAAGATATTCAGGATTTATAGAGATGTGCGATTTTCAAAAAACAAGCTACCTTTTAAATCGCATTTTGGCGGACAGTTTACGCGGGCAACAAATAAATTGCGTGGCGGATACTATTTGCATATCTGTCCGGGAGATAGTTTTTTGGCTGGCGGATTTTGGGAACCGAATAAAGAAGATTTGGCGCGCATCAGAAAAGAATTTGAAGAGGATGCCACTGAAATTAGGGAAATTGTAAACACTGCCGATTTTAAGAAACATTTTGGTAAATTACAAGGAGAAGCGGTGAAATCGGCACCAAGAGGTTTTGACAAAAATCATCCGAACATCGATTTAATAAAACTAAAACAATTTATTGTGACACGAGAATTTACTGATGATGAAGTGTTGGCGCCAAACTTTTTGACGGAAGTCACTGCTTCATTCGAGGCAATGCGACCTTATTTGGATTATATGAGCGATGTGCTGACGACCGATTTGAATGGGGAATCGCTAGTTGATTAAAGCTAAAGATATTTAGAAATATTGGCTAATAAAAAAAGCTGTCCGAAATTTATTTCGGACAGCTTTTTTTATACTTGAAATTTTAAGATTACTCAACCAAAACCCAATCACCTTTATCAATTAAAGGAATTGCCTGTTTGTATTTCACCGATTTATTTTCACCTGACATCACGTGCTTAATCGTCACTTGTTCATTTCGCCCAATTTTTCGCTCCGTGCGCACAATAGTTTCCACAATTTTTGGCTGTTGCGTTAAATTGGCTTGCGGACTTGCAGCACCACCGCCATATTCTTCCTTGCTCAATTGAACTTTTTCCCGTTTTTGTTCTCTTGCAGGCAAAACACGCGTTGCATCTTGCGATGGCAATTCACCTTTAAACAAGAAAGATAAAACTTCTTTATTTACAGTATCCAGCATTCCGTTAAACAATTCAAAAGATTCAAATTTGTAAATTAATAATGGATCTTTTTGCTCATAAGTCGCATTTTGAACCGATTGTTTCAATTCATCCATTTGACGTAAATGATCTTTCCAAGTATCATCAATAATGGCAAGTGTGATATTTTTTTCAAAATCGGTTACCAATTCTTTACCTTGTGTTTCATAAGCCGTTTTTAAATTGGTGACAACTTTTAATTCTTTTGTGCCATCTGTAAAAGGAACCACAATGCGTTCATATTTTTCTCCGTGATTTTCATAAACATCTTTAATTACCGGAAAAGCAGCTTTGGCATTTCTTTCTAATTTTTCTTTATAATGTTTGTAAATCGTATCAAAAAGCTGGTCGGTTAGTTCTTGTACCGTACCCGATTTAAATTCTTCTTCTTTGAAAGGAGCAGAGGTGGAAGAAAAACGAATCAATTCAAATTCGAAGTTCTGAAAATCATTTGATAGTTTGTTTTCTCTTATTAACAAATTGCAAGTATCATAAATCATATTTACGATATCAACCTGCAAACGATCTCCGTAAAGCGCGTGGCGACGACGTTTGTATACAACTTCTCTTTGAGAATTCATCACATCATCATATTCCAACAAACGCTTACGAACGCCAAAGTTATTTTCTTCCACTTTGCGTTGCGCACGTTCAATGGATTTTGAAATCATAGAGTGCTGGATAACTTCACCTTCCTGAAGTCCCATTCTGTCCATCATTTTCGCGATACGTTCAGATCCGAACAATCGCATTAAATTATCTTCCAATGATACATAAAATTGTGAAGAACCCGGATCTCCCTGACGACCGGCTCTACCGCGTAACTGGCGGTCAACACGACGTGAATCGTGACGTTCTGTACCCACAATGGCCAAACCACCTGCCTTCTTAACTTCATCGGAAAGTTTGATATCTGTTCCACGACCAGCCATGTTTGTGGCAATGGTTACCACGCCCGAGTTTCCTGCTTCAGCAACAATATCTGCTTCCCTTTTGTGCAGTTTAGCGTTTAATACATTGTGTTTTATTTTTCTGATGGTCAACATTCGGCCCAGCAATTCGGAAATTTCTACGGATGTTGTTCCCACCAGTACCGGACGGCCTAAATTCACCAAATTTTCAATTTCTTCAATAACGGCATTGTATTTTTCACGCTTGGTTTTAAAAACCAAATCATCACGGTCATCACGAATTAATTTTCTGTTGCTCGGAACTTCAATCACATCCAATTTGTAAATTTCCCAGAATTCCCCGGCTTCCGTAACAGCAGTTCCTGTCATACCCGCCAATTTGCGGTACATTCTAAAGTAATTTTGAAGTGTAACCGTTGCATAAGTTTGCGTGGCAGCTTCAATTTTTACGTTTTCTTTTGCTTCAATGGCCTGATGCAATCCGTCAGAATAACGACGGCCTTCCATAATACGGCCGGTTTGCTCATCAACAATTTTAATTTTGTCTTCCATAATCACATACTCAATATCTTTTTCAAATAAAGTGTATGCTTTAAGCAATTGATTCATGGTGTGAATACGCTCACTTTTGATGCTGAAATCACGATACAATGCTTCTTTTTTCGCAGTTAATACTTCCGGAGCATCATTTTCACGCTCAAGATGGGCAATTTCAGTGCTTAAATCGGGTAAGATGAAGAAATTTTCATCGCCGTCATCACCCGATAAAAAAGTAATTCCTTTATCGGTTAACTCAATGGAATTGTTTTTTTCATCAATCACAAAATACAACTCTTCGTCAATTTTTGGCATCTCACGGTTGTTATCCTGCATATAATGATTTTCCGTTTTTTGCAAGAGTTGTTTGTTGCCTTCCTGACTTAAAAATTTGATTAAGGCTTTGCTTTTTGGCAATCCTCTAAAAACGCGAAGCAATAAAAATCCGCCTTCCTTGGTATCGCCTTCACTGATTAACTTTTTAGCTTCGGCCAAAACGGCGGTTAAATAATTTCTTTGGATAGAAACGATTCTATCCACACTTGGTTTTAACTCGTTAAATTCGTGACGATCGGCATTTGCCGTTGCGCCAGAAATAATTAAAGGTGTACGCGCATCATCAATTAAAACTGAATCGACCTCATCCACAATGGCATAATTGGGCGGACGTTGCACCAAATCATTTGGTGAGTGCGCCATATTATCACGCAAATAATCAAAACCAAATTCGTTATTTGTGCCATAAGTAATATCAGCGTTGTAGGCTTTTCTTCGTGCGTCAGAATTTGGGTCATGATGATCGATACAATCTACCCGCAATCCGTGGAATTCAAAAATTGGTCCCATCCAGGCGGCATCACGTTTTGCCAAATAATCGTTTACAGTTACCAAATGCACGCCTTTTCCGGTAAGTGCATTTAAATAAACAGGCAACGTAGAAACCAACGTTTTTCCTTCACCTGTCATCATTTCGGCAATTTTACCTTGATGCAATACTGATCCACCAATAAGTTGCACATCATAGTGAATCATGTCCCAGGTAACTTCTTTTCCTTGGGCATCCCATTTATTCGCCCAAATGGCTTTGTCATTTTCAAGTACAACATTATCTCTTGTTGCTGAAAGTTCGCGATCAAAAGGCGTTGCCGTAACAGTAAGGGATTTATTTTGGGTAAAGCGTTTGGCAGTTTCTTTAACAACTGCAAATGCTTCGGGCATAATTTCGTTTAAGGTTTTTTCTGAAGCGTGGTATAAATCGTCTTCCAGATTGTCAATTTCACCGTAAATTTCTTCTTTTCTGTCGATGTTTGCATCAGTTACTTCTTCTTTTAATTTAATAATTTTTGAAGTAAACTCACTGGTGTCATCTGCTATTTTTTGCTTAAAGTAAGCCGTTTTTTCTCTTAATTGGTCGTTTGTCAGGTTTGTTATTTCTTTTTCAAAAGCATTCACTTTAGCAACAATTGGCTGCAGCAATGCCAAATCTCTTTTGTTTTTATCTCCAACAAAAATTTTAAGAATTGAATTTATGATACTCATAGTATAGGTGTCAAATTTTTTAATAATTACACGTAAAATTACGTGTAATTTAAATTGTTATTTAATAGCCGGTAAAGTTAATTTTTTTAAAGTTAAATTGTTTTAAATCTGTCTTAAATTATAATTGATTAAGCAAAAAAAAAGTCTCGATAGAGACTTTTTTGATTTGTTATTTTTTAATATTCATCTTCGTTCCAAAGATAATCTTCTTCTGAAGGGTAATCGGGCCAAATTTCGACAATTGATTCAAAATTTTCCTCCTCATCTTCAATTTCTTGAAGATTTTCTACAACTTCTAAAGGTGCTCCAGTCCTAATTGCATAATCAATCAACTCATCTTTGGTTGCAGGCCAAGGCGCATCCGCTAAATATGATGCTAATTCTAGTGTCCAATACATAACTTTTTCGTATTAAATTTTTGCAAAAATAATTTTTTTACTCAATTAGGCAAGCTATTTTTCCTTTTATTTCAAAATAAAAAAGAACTTAATTTATTTTCTCAGGAATCCAAGGAATTTCTTGGGCCTGATTATCAATTGTCAACTTCCGTGCCAGCATAAAAAGATAGTCGGAAAGTCGATTTAAATACACCAAAATTTTCGGATTTATAGTGCTTTCATGGCTTAATTGCGTGGTGATTCTCTCGGCCCTTCTACAAATGCAACGCG
Organism: uncultured Lutibacter sp.; assembly: GCA_964491495.1. GTDB lineage: Bacteria > Bacteroidota > Bacteroidia > Flavobacteriales > Flavobacteriaceae > Lutibacter. The sequence goes on from CAZBGP010000019.1 coordinate 5,487, forward strand.
CAATATGACAGAATGACACAATGGTATGTCCGCCGGGCAAAATAAAGTGCGACATTGGCGGCAATGATTCGTTCATTAGGTCAATTTCATTTTCCAAAAGCGCAACAGATTCCTCGCTAACTTTATTGATATTTAAGCGTTCTTTTCCGCTTTTTAGGATTTCTTTTTCTGGAGGCGTTGCCAACATAGATCCCAAAGTGAACAATTCATTTTGAATCTTAAGTAAAATCTCAGTGGTATGCGAATCAATTTTTTGGTCACGAATCAATCCGATATACGAATTTAGTTCATCTACAGTGCCATAGGCCTCTATCCTTAAATTATATTTTGGCACCCTTGTTCCTCCAAAAAGAGAAGTTTTGCCTTTATCTCCGGTTTTTGTATAAATTTTCATTTGTTTACATTTTATTTTTTAGCGGTAACAAATGCTGTTCGCTAAGAATCATTCCTTTATTTATCAAAATTTGATATGCTCGATTCATGCTGCAAATTAACTAATTTTTAAGTGAATTTAATTAAACTCTGATGGTGAAATGTTGTTTTTTTTGTTCTTTTCTAAAAAACACCATTCCCCAAAAAAAAGTATTGATGGTGATGGTTACTTTTGGGTGACTTTTTATTTCCTGCCAAGCCAGTTGCATTTCCGGCGACCAATTGATGTCATCAAATATAAATATTGAATTATTATGAACCGTTTTTAGGCATTGATTGAAGTATTGAAGCGTTGGTTCTTTTTGATGATTGGCATCAAAATAAATTAAATCATACTGTTTATCTGCCAAAACAATGGAAAGTGTTTCATTGAAATTACCAACAACAAGCTGAATGTTGTTTAACTGATTGGTTTTGAATAATTCATTTGCAATATCCGCTGTGTTTTTACAGCCTTCTAACGTTACAATTTTAGCATCAGGGTTGCCGATACTCAAAACGGAAGTTCCCAACCCTACTGAAGTTCCTATTTCCAGTATGTTTTTCGTATTGAAATAGTCAACCATCCGAAGTAAAAGCGCAGATTTTTTTTTGTTTATTCCTGCTATTTTTGCAATATCAGACACTTTTCGATCGTTACTTTTAAAAACCAAAGAACCTTTGCCATAATCGGTAATAGTGATGCTGTTTTTATTTGAAAATAATGACCTTTGAATCCTGTTTAATGCTTCCATTTTGGCAGGATTTGTTTGAGTATTAAAACATTTGGTTACCAAATCATAAACAAAAGGGGAGTGCACGCCGTGCTTATTTGTTGATGCAAGTAAAAAAGCAATAAATGACCTAATTTTAAACCAAACCATGACAAGTCAATTTTAATGCGAAAATAGTTGAAAAATTATTTTAATACGCTATTTAAAATTATATTTGTCCTAGTCTGATGAATTTTTTATGAAGAAAATTTTTTTATTCGTGGCAGTTTTAAGTCTGCTATTGTCCTGTATTTCAACGAAGAAAGTAACATCTTTTCAAGGTGAACCGATAACCAAATCGGAAATTACCAAATTAAATAGCGAACCATATCGTTTACAGGTTAATGATATTTTATACATCGACATTAAAGCCGAAAACCAAGAACTTGTAACGCTTTTTAAAAACAGCGCTTCAGGAGACGGCGGTGCAGGCGGACTTTATTTTACCGGATATACTATTGACAGTCACGGAAATATCAGAATTCCATATATTGGTGAAGTGAATGTTTTGGGCTACACAGAAAAAGAAACCAGAGAAAAATTGGAAGTTGAGTTGGGCAAGTTTTTAAAGAATCCGGAAACTGTTTTTGTAACTGTGAAATTGGGCGGCGTTAACTTTATTGTTACAGGTGAAGTGGGTTCTCCGGGAACAAAAAATTTGGCTCAAAATCAGGTTTCAATTATAGATGCCATTGCCAATTCAGGAGAAATTTCGACTTATGGCGATCGTGAAAATGTATTAATCATCAGAAAATCGCTTGACGGTGTTAAGAAATACAAAATAAACATGAATGAAATTGCCATATTTGAATCGGAAAATTTCTATATCCAACCAAATGACATTATTTATGTAGCACCGTTAAAACAAAAATCGTGGGGAATTGGAACTACTGGTTTACAAGCATTTACAACAGTTGTTTCGGTATTGTCTTTTATAGTAACCTCTGTTTTATTAGTAAAAAATATATAATATTTTATGGATAATAAATTCAAATTTATTGAAAATCCAAGTGAGCAGATCTCAAACATTAAAGATTATTTATTTCGAATTTTAGCCAATTGGAAATGGTTTGTTGCAACAATTGCCATCGCGCTTGCAGTTGCCTATTATATCAATATTTCCACCCAAAGAATTTATGGTTTAAAAACGACTATTGCCGTAAACGAAAAGCAAAATCCGCTTTTTTCATCAGGAACCAACATTGCATTTAACTGGGGCGGCGTTAGCGATAAAGTTGAATCCATCAGAAAAGCGTTAACTTCCAGATCCCACAATGAAAAAGTAATAAACAGGCTCAATTTTTATATTGATTATTTAAAAGATGGCCGTTTTAGAACAGAAGATGTTTATGGCGCAACACCATTTACGCTAAAATTGCAGCCAAACCAGTATCAATTGCTTAATACATTAATAAAAATTGAATTTATAGACAATGAGCGTTTTCTGCTTTCAGTTGATTTCAATGATAAGGCAACTTATAAATTGAACAATTACAAAGATGAAACGCAAATTGATTTTGAAGGCAATACAAAAAGTTTTTCAAAAGAGTTTTTAGTTGATGAATATATAAATCTGCCTTTTTTAAAGGCGCAGATTGAAACTAAAAATGATGTTAAAAATCTAAAGGGCGAGTCTTTTTATATTCGGCTGCGATCGATTGATGAAGTTGCCGGTGAATATCAAAATGTTAGAGCTGAAGGACTTACAGGTACTTCTTTAATTGAATTGAGCCTGTCGGGCCCAAATAAAAACAGGCTTGTTGATTATTTAAATGAAACCGTTATTGTTTTGGCAGAATTGGAATTGGAAGAGAAAACAAATTATGCCCGAAGTACAAAGGAATTTATTGATGCTCAGTTTAGAAACACTTCAGACAGTTTAAAATTAATTGAAGATAATATAGGAAAGTTTAAGCAGGAAAACGCCATTTATGAATTATCAGCTGAAGGCGGCGAAATATTTTCCCAAACACTAAGCCTGGATAAAATGCAAGAGCAATTGGGAGACCGCATTGCGTATTTTAATAATTTGGAAAGTTATATTAAAACACATTCTAATTTTACCAATATTCCTGCACCTGCAATCATCAATATTGAAGATGGCTCTATTGCAGGAATGGTGGGGAAATTAACGGAACTTTCCATCAGAAAGGAAAAATTATCAAAAGAAGTTACGGCAAATCATCCATCGTTAAAAACGGTTGAGCAAGAAGTTGCAACAACAAGAAGCGTATTGCTTGAAAATCTATCTTCCTTAAAAAACGAAACCAGAATTACCCTGAATAACAGCAGAAATAGGTTAAGTAATTATAATTATGAACTCAACAAACTTCCGAGTAAAGAACAAAAATTGTTGAATTTTCAACGAAAATACAGCTTAACGGAATCTAATTATGTTTTTTTGATGCAAAAGCGTTATGAAGCGGATATAGCGATTGCTTCAACGGTTTCAGATATTTCGGTTTTGGATACCGCAAAAGACACCGGACAAGGTTCTATTTTGCCAAGAACGGAATTTAATTATATGGTTGCGCTGCTTTTAGGAACCATTTTACCGCTATTTTTGATTATTGCGAAAGAAGTTTTGGATACCAGAATTCATTCTACTGAAGATATTGAAAAAATCTCTCCAATACCAGTTTTAGGGGTTGTGGGAAATAATGGCAATGACAGTAATTTGGCTGTATTTAGCAAACCAAAATCTGGTGTAGCTGAATCTTTCAGGGCTTTGCGCTCAAATATTCAATTTTTATTTACAAGAAGCACCAAAGACAAATGCAAAACCATTCTGGTAACTTCATCAGTTAGCGGAGAAGGCAAAACATTTGTGTCAATTAATATGGCTACAGTTTTTGCCTTGGGTGGCAAAAAAACAATATTGGTCGGATTGGATTTACGCAAACCAAAAATTTTTGAAGATTTTGAAGTTTCTAATGAAACAGGTATTGTAAATTATTTAATTGGGGAAGAAAATTTGGAGGCGATTATACAAAAAACGATGATACCCAATTTGGATGTTATCACTTCTGGTCCTGTACCGCCAAATCCTTCAGAATTATTAATCAGTTCGGCAACAGAAGAATTGTTAAGCAATCTAAAAGAAAAGTACGATTATATTATTTTAGACACGCCGCCAATAGGTTTGGTGAGTGATGCTGTTGAGTTGTTGAAATATGCCGATTCTACACTTTATATTGTCAGACAAAACTATTCCCAAAAAGGAATGCTTAAAATGATTAACGAAAAATATGTTAAAGAAGAAATTACAAATATCAGTATGGTATTGAACGATTTTACCATGAAATTGCGTTATGGCGGTTACGGAAACGGCTATGGTTATGGCTACGGTTATGGAAAATACGCCAGTGGCTATTCAGCCGATGATACTGCACCCAAATCATTTATTAAAAATATTTTCAAAAGAAAAAAAGGATAAATCAAATACCAATCGATAATTTAAAATCGATAAATCGTAAATCCGAAATAATTTCAAAACAAAAAAACCTGCCGTTTGGCAGGTTTTAATTTATAAAAAAATCATTAAGAATACATTTGGTCTCTTAATTCCTTGATTTTTGGATCTTCCAAATACTCATCAAACGATGAATATCTGTCTATAATTCCTTTGGGTGTAATTTCAATAATTCTGTTGGCAACGGTTTGCGCAAATTCGTGGTCATGCGTTGTGAAAATGACCGTTTCTTTGTAGTTTTTTAATGAATTGTTAAAAGCTTGAATGGATTCTAAATCCAAGTGGTTTGTTGGTTCATCTAACATCAAAACGTTTGCTCTCACCATCATCATTCTTGATAACATACATCTTACTTTTTCGCCACCCGACAGCACATTACATTGTTTTAAAGCTTCTTCGCCGCTAAAAATCATTTTCCCCAAGAAACCTCTTAAATAAACTTCTTCTCTTTCTTCTTCGGTTTTGGCATATTGACGCAGCCAATCTACCAAATTAAGGTTTGGATTTGTAAAAAATTCCGAATTGTCCAAAGGCAAATACGATTGGTTTGTGGTTACGCCCCATTGAAATTTCCCCTCATCGGCTTTTTGGCTTCCATATAAAATTTCATAGAAAGTGGTTACGGCTCTTGAATTTCTAGAAATCAAAGCCACTTTATCGCCTTTATTCAAGATAAAGCTGATATCTTTAAACAACACGCCATCATCGGTTGATTTTGACAAATGTTCTACGTTTAATATTTGATCACCAGATTCTCTTTCAAGTTCAAAAATAATGGCCGGATACCTTCTGCTTGAAGGTTTAATTTCATCAACATTCAACTTTTCAATCATTTTTTTACGACTGGTTGCTTGTTTTGATTTTGCAACGTTGGCAGAAAAACGACGGATAAACTCTTCTAATTCTTTCTTTTTGTCTTCGGCTTTTTTACTTTGCTGCGCTCTTTGTCTGGCTGCTAACTGGCTCGATTCATACCAAAAAGAGTAGTTCCCAGAGTAATGGTTGATTTTTCCGAAATCTATATCCGAAATATGTGTACAAACCGCATCTAAAAAGTGACGGTCATGCGAAACCACAATCACGGTATTGTCATAATTTGCCAAAAAGTTTTCCAACCAGCCAATGGTTTCAAAATCCAGGTCGTTGGTAGGCTCATCCATAATTAATACATCCGGATTACCAAACAACGCCTGCGCCAATAAAATACGCAATTTTGTTTTCCCGTCTATATCGCTCATTAAAGAGTAATGCAAATCTTCTTTAATTCCCAAAGATGACAATAAAGTTGCTGCACCACTTTCGGCGTTCCATCCGCCCATTTCTTCAAAATCACCACCCAATTCACCTGCTTTTATACCGTCTTCTTCAGAGAAATCCTCTTTTGCATAAATGGCATCCAACTCTTTCTTAAGGTTAAATAATTTTTTATTTCCCATCATAACAGTATCCAACACCTGGTATTCATCAAATGCAAAGTGATCTTGAGAAAGCACAGACATACGTTTGCCTTTATCCAAAATTACTTGTCCGGCCGTTGGATCGATTTTACCTGAAATTATTTTTAAAAATGTTGATTTTCCTGAACCATTGGCACCAATAATTCCGTAGCAGTTGCCAACGGTAAACTTTGTGTTTACATCGTCGAATAAAATGCGTTTGCCGAATTGAACAGATAAATTTGATACTGAAAGCATTATGTATTAAGTTTTTAAAATTTTTGCAAAAGTAGTGAAATAGATTTATAAAAAAATAGCAAACTAAAAGTTAATTTTTTGGCTTAAAAGGATTTCCCGCTACATTGGTTTATTTCTAATAGATGAAGTAACTGATATCTGGTTATTTTGGGCGTTCCCGCAAGGGTCGGGCTTTTCGTTACAACCTTTTTTGAAGCAAAAAGAGCTTCAAAAAAGGGTTTTCACTGCAAACATGGTTCACTAAACTCCTATAAAAAATAAATAAGAGGTGAAGTAATCCCTAACGCAAATGCTATTGTAACTAGAACTTAGCCGTCACTTTTAACAACTCATTAACAAGATGGCCAAATAGATGGTTGTATTTTTGTCTTAAATAAACTTTTATGAAGTACATTTTCTATGTCATATTAGTATTTTTAACTTTTAGTTGCAAAAAAAACAATCAAAATGGCTTGACTTATTTTGGCGGACAAATTATCAATCCAAAAACAAACTTTGTACTGCTTTTAAAAGACGAGAAAGTTTTGGACACCTTGTTGCTTGATGAAAACAACAGCTTTTTAACCGAAATTCCTTCATTGCAGGAAGGTTTATATGCGTTCAAGCACGGAGCAGAATTTCAATATATGTATTTAGAGCCGGCGGACAGTATTATGGTGCGGCTTAATACATGGGATTTTGACCAATCACTTGTGTTTAGCGGAAAAGGAAGCGCCAAAAATGAATTTCTAATAAATTTATATTTACAAAATGCGAAGGAGGAAAGAATGATGTATCGCAATTTTAATTTGAATGAAAAAGATTTTCAGGCTAAAATTGATTCTATTTCTAAAGAAAGATTTGCCATTTATAATGATTTTTTTCAAAATGAAGTGGCTGTTTCAAAGGGATTTGAAGAATTCACAAATACAGCCATTCAATTTCCCTTATATAGGTTAAAAGAAGTATATCCTTATTACCACAAAGCAGTTTATGGGCTAGAAGAATTCCCCGAAATTTCCAATACTTTTTACGATTTTAGAAAAAATATCAGTTTAAACGAAGAAGATTTGGTGTCGTTTTATCCATATCAAAACTACGTGGTAAGTTATTTGTACAACATCAGTTACCAGCTTAAACAAAAGGACAGCGCCAAAAGTGACCTTACGGTGAATATGTTAAACGCTATTAGTAAACACATAAAAGCGGGAGATTTTAAAAATACCCTGCTGAAAAGAATTTTAGAGAGCGATTTGCTTAAAAGTGAATCGGTTTGCGATATCAAAGAAGAAGCTTTAGCTATATTTTTAACAAATTGCACCAATGCAGCATATGTTGAACAGGTCAGCAATTTAGTTATGGACTGTACAAAAATACCGGTAAAGGAACCGCTTCAGGATTTTGATATTGTATCCTATAACAATGATCCGCTAACGATTAATGAGGTTATTAAAAATAAAAATGCGGTGATTTACTTTTGGTCAACAGCGTTTATAAGCGCCGATTATTTGACGAACCGCATAAAATTTTTAGAGAAAAAATACCCCGATTTGCTGTTTGTTGGCATTAATATACAAAGTTCTTCACAAAATTTAACCGAAGATGCTTACTTAAAATTATTGGATATTAACAACCAATATCTGCTTTCAAAAGACAGTTATGCGCATAACTATTTAAGAAGCAATTATCCGCGCACTATTTTAATAGATGATGAGGGAATTGTTAAAAATGGATTTATCAATCTGTATTCCAGAAAGTTAGATTTGGAATTAATTAAATTGACATCATTCAATTGATCACAATTTAATTTGTGTTAGCAATAGTAATGGTATCCTTTTTTAAATTGAAATTTAAAAAAGAAATAATGGATAGCGCGACCTGAAAGGGAACACTGAGGTTATTACTAAAAATAACACTTAACGTTAAATAAAACAAAAATAATTTTTGTTAATGTTATTTGTATGTATTTAAAGTGTACTTTTGCACCCGATTTAACCGGTTTATAGATGGGCGTCTGTAGATCATAATATTTACAGAAATGTCGACATTTAAAGAACTAGGGCTTAACAGCCAAATTTTACAAGCGTTAACTGATTTAGGGTATGAAAACCCAACTGAAATTCAGGAAAAAGCAATCCCTCAAGTATTATCTTCCAAGCAAGATTTAAAAGCATTTGCGCAAACAGGCACAGGAAAAACTGCAGCTTTCAGTTTGCCAATTTTGGAACAAATTGACGCGAGTAGCGGTGATACACAAGCAATTATTTTATCGCCAACACGTGAGTTGGCTTTGCAAATTGCCAACAACATCACCGATTTTTCAAAACATTTAAAAGGTGTTAAAACACTTGCCGTTTATGGTGGTGCCAGCATTGAAGACCAAGTTAGAAAACTTAATAAAGGTGTTCAAATTATTGTTGGAACTCCGGGAAGGACGGTTGATTTAATCAACAGAAAACAGTTAAAACTTTCAAATCTTAAATGGCTTATTTTAGATGAAGCCGATGAGATGCTGAATATGGGTTTTAAAGATGAGTTGGATAAAATTTTGGCCGTTACGCCAAAAGAAAAACAAACATTGTTGTTTTCTGCAACCTTTCCAAAAGAAGTTGAAGGAATTGCCAAAGCTTATTTGAAGAATCCTGTTGAAATTAGTGCAGGAGAAAAAAATAAAGGAACCGATCAGGTTTCACATCAATATTATGTAGTTTCGGAAAGAAACAGGTATGCAGCTTTAAAAAGAATTGCTGATGTAAATCCAGATATTTACAGCATCATTTTTTGCAGAACCAGAAGAGAAACACAAGAAATTGCAGATAAATTAATCAGCGACGGATACAATGTTGATGCGCTTCACGGTGATTTATCACAAGCGCAACGCGACAGTGTTATGGAGAAATTCCGTAATAAAACCTTGCAAATATTGGTAGCGACAGATGTTGCCGCAAGGGGACTGGATGTAACCGATTTAACACACGTAATCAACCACAAACTTCCGGACCAGATTGAATCTTACACACACCGTAGCGGAAGAACTGGCCGTGCAGGGAAAGAAGGAATTTCAATCGCGATTGTTACCACAAGAGAAAAAAGCAAATTGCACCCAATTGAAAGATTGATCGGCAAAAAATTCATAAGCACGCCAATTCCGACAGGAAAAGAAATTTGTCAGAATCAATTGTTAAAATTGATTGACAAGGTTCAGGATATTCAAGTAAACGAGACTGAAATCAGTGATTTCTTACCTTCTATTTACGAGAAATTGAAAGATTTGGATCGTGAAGAACTGATTAAAAAGTTTGTATCTATTGAATTCAATACCTTTTTAACGTATTACGAAAATGCGCCTGACTTAAATGACAGTGAGCAGATGAGAGGTGTTGACAGAAATTCTGATAGAGGAAGCAAACGAAGAGACGATGAAAATATGACACGTTTCTTTATCAATATAGGTAAAAAAGACAAATTAAATCCGGCCAGATTGATTGGTTTGATTAACGACCAAAGAATTGCCAAAAATATTGAAATCGGACAAATTGAAATTTTAGACACTTTTTCTTTCTTTGAATTGGATAAAACCTACGAAAAAGAAACAATGAGCGCTTTTGAAGGAAATGATGTTGATTTTGAAGGAAGAAGCGTGAATGTTGAAATTACCACCAAACAACGTACAGGCCAGGCAAGAAGCGGCGGAGGCGGAGGGTTTCGTGGCGGAGACAGCAGCAGAGGTGGCGATAGAGGTCCAAGAAAAAGAACCGGCGACAGCGATAGAGGCAACGACAGAAAAAGATCTGGTGATGGAGACAGAAAACCAAAAACTGATTTTGGCGGATTTGGAAGAAAACGTCCGGGTGCTCCAGGAACAATCGCTAAAAGTACTTTTGGATCGGATCAAAATCCGAAAAGAAGAAAAAGAATATAATCAATAAAAAAGCCGCTTTTAGCGGCTTTTTTTATTAAATTTTGGTAAATATCCCAAATATTTTTATTGAAATTGTTTTGCGATTTTCTCCGCTTTCTTTGATTCGGAATAATCGTAAAAACCTTCGCCCGATTTTATGCCCAATTTTCCGGCCTGAACCATATTCACCAAAAGCGGACAAGGCGCGTACTTCGGATTTTTAAATCCGTTGTACATCACTTCTAAAATAGACAAACAAACGTCTAACCCAATAAAATCGGCCAATTGTAACGGACCCATTGGATGCGCCATTCCCAATTTCATCACCGTGTCAATTTCATAAACGCCGGCAACGCCATTATACAAAGTTTCTATGGCTTCATTAAGCATAGGCATTAAAATTCGGTTGGCCACAAATCCGGGATAATCATTGACTTCAACAGGCGTTTTTTGCAAGTTTTGCGAAAGTTCCATAATGGTTTTGGTCACCTCATCAGAAGTGTTGTAACCTCTGATGATTTCAACCAATTTCATAATCGGCACCGGATTCATAAAGTGCATTCCTATCACTTTTTCAGGTCGTTTTGTAACCGATGCTATTTTAGTGATTGAAATGGAAGAAGTATTGGAAGCCAAAATGGCTTTTTCTGGTGCTTCTTCGTCAATTTGCTTAAATATTTTTAATTTTAAATCTACATTTTCTGTGGCTGCTTCAACCACCAGATCCACATTTTTAACGCCTTCAGCAATAGAAGTGAATGTTGTGATATTTGCCAAAGTTTGCACTTTAGTTTCCGCAGTAATTGTTCCTTTATCAACCAAACGATCCAAATTTTTAACAATGGTAGTCAGGCCGCGATCTAAAGCTTCCTGTGAAACATCAATTAAATGTATGTTGTAATTATTTTGGGCGAAAACGTGGGCAATTCCATTTCCCATGGTTCCGGCGCCTATAACAGCTATATTTTTCATTCTAAATATTATTTGTTTATAAAGATTTTAACTTGTCCCGCCAATGCGGGATGTGATTATATAATTAATTGTCCTTTTAAATAGGTAACGGCTTGTCCGCTCATTTCAACACGGTCATTTAAATATTCGCATTTCAAATATCCTGTTCTTTTTGAGCACTGGACAGCTTCTAATTTTGTTTTATGCAACTTTTTCGCCCAAAAAGGAATCAGCAAGGTATGCGTTGAACCTGTTACCGGATCTTCATTTATGCCCATGTTTGGCGCAAAAACTCGGGAAACAAAATCGACCTGATCACCTTTTGAAGTAACAATAATCACGTTTGTTTCTATTTGGGCCAATAAATTGAATGCTGGTTTTAAATTTTTAATAACAGTTTCATTTTCCAATTCAACCAGCAATTTTCCTTTTCCTTTATAGCATTTTACAACAGGGACATTTAAGGAAATTGTTAAAAGTTCTGGCGTTTCAATTGCTGAAATTTCTTCTGAAGGAAAATTTAGGGTGTACCAATCTCCATATTTTGTAACGGTCAGTTTGCCGCTTTTTGAATTAAATGTGAGCTGTTTTTCTTTGTAATTTAATTCGGTGAAGATAATATGTGCCGCAGCCAAAGTTGCATGGCCGCACAAATCTACTTCGCAGGTGGGCGTAAACCATTTTATGTCGAATGAATTTTCGCTTTTTACAAAGAAAACAGTTTCTGACAAATTGTTTTCTTCAGAAATGGCCTGCATTAAATCTGTTGAAATCCATTTTTCAAGCGGACAAACAGCAGCGGGATTTCCTTTGAAAACCTTGTTGGTAAATGCGTCAACCTGGTAAATATTCATGCTAAAAATCGTTAATGATCATTTGTGCAACACGAAGCGCTTCGGTACCTTGCTCCAAAGTTACTATTGGTGTTGTGTTGTTATTGATGGCGTCGGCAAAAGTTTCCAGTTCATCTAAAATAGCATTGTTGGCTGCAATTTTCGGATTTTCAAAATAGATTTGCTTTTTCAAGCCTTCGGCATTTTGTAAAATCATATCGAAATCGCCAGGATTTTCAGGCGCATCTTTCATTCTGACTACTTCTGTTGCTTTTTCAAAGAAATCGACAGCAATATAGGCATCACGTTGAAAAAAGCGTGTTTTGCGCATATTTTTCAAAGAAATTCTGCTGGCGGTTAAATTGGCGACACAGCCGTTTTCAAATTCAATCCGTGCATTCGCAATATCTGGCGTATCGCTCAATATGGAAACGCCGCTGGCATTTACGCTTTTTACTTTTGATTTCACCACGCTCAAAATAATGTCGATGTCGTGAATCATTAAATCCAATACTACAGGTACATCCGTTCCTCTCGGATTGAATTCGGCCAAGCGATGCGTTTCAATAAACATCGGATTGTGGATGGCGTCTTTAACCGCGGTAAAAGCCGGATTAAAGCGCTCTACGTGCCCAACTTGCCCTTTAACTTGGTGTTTTTTAAGCAGGTCAATAAGAATTTCTGCTTCTTCAACAGTTTTGGTGATTGGTTTTTCAATAAAAACGTGTTTTCCTTTTTCTATCGCTTCTTTTGCACAATCGAAATGAGAAAGTGTTGGCGTTACAATGTCAACAACGTCAACGGCATCAATTAATTCCTGAATAGAATCAAAAGATTTATAGCCAAATTCTTTTTCAACTTTTTCTGCATTTTCCCTGATAGGATCATAAAAACCTACCAATTCGTATTTATCTGATTGATTTATTAATTTTAAATGAATTTTTCCAAGATGTCCGGCACCTAAAACTCCTGCTTTCAGCATAATTAATTTGTTTATTTTTATACAGGTAAAAGTAACAATCTTTAGGCATTTATTCCTATTTTAGGCCTTCAAATTTTAGGGAATAGTGAAGGACACACACAAGCATAACGGGCTTAGAAATCAGTTGGTAAAAGTAATTGCACAAAAGGGCATAACAGACAAAAATGTATTGACGGCGCTAGGAAATGTGCCACGGCATTTGTTTTTGGATTCAAGTTTTTCCGATTTTGCGTATCAGGACAAAGCTTTTCCCATTGGTTCCGATCAAACTATTTCCCAACCTTACACGGTCGCTTTTCAAACTGAATTGCTGCAAATTAAGGAACACCACCAAATTTTGGAAATTGGCACAGGATCGGGATATCAGACAGCTGTTTTATTGGAAATGGGCGCCAAAGTATATACCATTGAACGTCAGCAGGAATTGTTTAAAAAAGCAAAATTATTTTTGCCGAAACTTGGTTACAAACCTAAAAAAATAATTTTTGGCGATGGTTATAAGGGATTGCCGGACGATGCGCCTTTTGATGGAATTATAGTAACCGCAGGTGCACCTTTTGTGCCAAAAGCTTTGCTGAGTCAGTTAAAAGTAGGAGGAAGGCTGGTGATTCCTATTGGTGATTCAGAACAAATCATGACCTTGTTTATCAGAACCAGCGAAAAAGATTTTGAAAAACACGAATTAGGCAAATTTAAATTTGTGCCTATGCTGAACAAGAAAAATTAGTGATGCTAAGACTTAACTCTATACCAATATTGCGTTCTTCCCAGCAATGCAAAACCCAAATAACCGCGCACTTTTAGTTTATTAGGTTCTTCTAATGTGATATAACATTTGTACTCGCTTCCTGTTTTTGGGTCAAGTATTTTTGCGCCATTCCATTCGTTTCCATCCTTTTTTAATCCATCAATCACAATCAATCCTTTAAGCGGTTTGTTTTTATTGGCACCTTTGCAATTTTCGCAAACCCTGTTTTCTTCACTTTTTACCAATAATTTTACAATTTTAGCATAAATCTTTCCTTCGGATTCGTAAATTTCAATAATAGATCTTTCTTTGCCTGTTTCATCGTCAATGGTTTTCCATTTTCCTGTAATTGATTGCGAATGGCTGACAAATGCTAATAATAAAGCAAAAATGAGCAGTGTTTTTTTCATAATATAAAAATTAGAAAAGTTTGGCGTCGAATTGAAAATCCCATTTGCCCTGAACTTTCAGCACTTGTTCAATCACATCACGAACACAGCCATTCCCTCCTTTTTTTTGGGAAATATATCGGGAAATATGCTGAATTTCGGGGACAGCGTCTTTCGGACAGCAAGGCAATCCAACTATTTTCATTACCTGATAATCGGGAATGTCATCACCCATATATAAAACTTCTTCGGGTTTTATGCCATACAGTGTTGTATAATCTTTAAGTTGATCTGTTTTATGGTGCGTTCCTAAATAAATATCGGTAATTCCCAAAGCTATAAATCTGGAGCGAACGCCTTCGTTGGTTCCGCCAGAAATAATGCAAACACGATATCCGGCTGTTAAAGCCGTTTTAAGCGCATATCCATCTTTAATATTCATTTCGCGAAGTAATTCACCAGTTTCGGTAACCCTAACATTTCCATTCGTCAGCACGCCATCAACATCAAAAATAAAAGTGGTGATTTGGGGCATTATTTCTTTATAACTTTTTTCCATAAGTATTGTAAATAGATTTTGTGAGCAATGTATAAATTTCTTGCTGATTTTTATTGAGCATTGCTATATGTTTTTCAATGGTTTTGGTATCGTTTCTTTTCGCGGGTCCGGTTTGTGCTTCAAGGGTCGACAAAGTAGTTATTTTATTTGCCGTTTCCAATATTAAAGGAAGCAATATTTCAAAAGGAACCTTATTTTGCTCACAAATCTCATGGCCGATGTGGTACAAATGGTTCACAAAATTATTAACAAATACGGCAGCAACGTGCAAACTTTTGCGCTGATTGGAATTTATGTGATAACAATTTTTTGAAAGTGATTTTGCCAAAGTTTCCAATAATTGTAAATCTGCATCAGTTTCAGCTTCAATACAAATTGGAACGGTTGAAAAATCGATTTTTCTTTCTTTGGAAAAGGTTTGCAAAAAATAAAAAACACCTTTTTTTGAAGTTGATTTAAGCTCGTCCATTGCCATACTTCCCGAAGTATGCACCACCAATTTGTTTTTTAAATTTAAGGCTGATGAAAGCTCAGAAATAACATTGTCGGAAACTGCAAGAATATAAATATCAGCAGCTTTTAATTCCGATAAATTATTTGTGACTGAAGTGCTGTTTTTAAAGCAGTTAATATTTTCAATGCTTCTATTATAAACCTGAACAACATTTATTGCACTGTTTTGCAACAATGCTTTTGTTAAATGAAAGGCCACATTCCCGCCGCCAAGGATTACAAGATTAATCATAGTGCGAAGGTAAATTTTTAAAGTTAAATGTTATAAGTTAAAGGTTAAAAGTTAAATATTAAAGATTGAAAAAACCAATAACTAATAACAAATAACCTTTAACTTTTTAATAAAAAACTTACTTTATCGCAGCTTGCGCAGCGGCAACTCTTGCGATTGGTACTCTGTATGGCGAGCAACTAACATAGTCTAAACCAGAGTTGTGACAAAATGCAACAGAACTTGGCTCTCCTCCGTGTTCGCCACAAATACCGACTTTTAAGTTTGGTTTTGTACTTCTGCCTTTTTCTGTTCCCATTTTAACCAATTGCCCAACACCTTCCTGATCTAAAACGTCGAAAGGATCAACTGCTAAAATTCCTTTTTGCAGATATATCGGTAAAAATGTATTGGCATCATCGCGGGAATATCCAAATGTCATTTGGGTTAAATCGTTGGTTCCAAAAGAGAAAAATTCGGCACGTTGCGCAATTAAATCGGCTGTTAAAGCGGCTCGTGGGATTTCAATCATCGTACCAACCAAATATGGAATGGTGTCATTTCTTTCCTCAAACACTTTGTTTACGGTGGCTCTAATGATTTCCTCTTGTGCGATATACTCTTTTAGCGTACCAATTAAAGGAACCATAATTTCTGGTACGGCTTTAATTCCTATGGTTTTTAAATTTAAGGCAGCTTCAATAATTGCCCGTGTTTGCATTTCGGTAATTTCCGGATAAGTATTTCCCAATCGGCAGCCTCTATGACCCAACATCGGATTGAATTCTGCCAATTCTGCTACTTTATTTTGTATAAAACTTAAAGAAACATTCATTTCTTGTGCCAATTCTTCTTGTTGTGCCAATTCATGAGGAACAAATTCGTGTAAAGGCGGATCTAACAAACGGATTGTTACCGGAAATCCTTTCATGGCTTCAAATATCCCTTCAAAATCGCTTCGTTGCATAGGGAGCAGTTTTATCAAAGCGGCTTTTCTGCCTTCCACATTTTCCGCTAAAATCATTTCGCGCATTGCTTTAATGCGGTCTTCATGAAAAAACATATGTTCAGTTCGGGTAAGGCCAATTCCCTGCGCACCAAAATCACGTGCAATTTTAGCGTCTTTTGGCGTATCGGCATTTGTTCGGACTTTCATTGTTGAAAATTTGTCGGTCAACTTCATAATCTCCCCAAATTCACCGCACAATTTAGGTTCAACAGTCGCTAAATTTCCTTCATAAATATTGCCGGTTGAGCCGTTTAATGAAATCCAGTCGCCTTCTTGGTATATTTTGCCATTAATCCCCATTGTGCGGGTTTTATAATCAATTTTTAAAGCACCAACACCTGAAATGCAGCATTTCCCCATTCCGCGCGCAACAACCGCAGCATGGGAAGTCATACCACCACGCGCTGTTAAAATTCCTTTAGCGATATTCATTCCTTCCAAATCTTCAGGGGAAGTTTCAATTCGTGCCAATATCGAATTTTTAAATTTATGGGCTTCATCTGCAAAGAAAACCAGCTGACCACAGGCAGCACCAGGAGAAGCAGGCAGTCCTTGTGCAATTACCCTGGCTTTTTCCAATGCTTGAGGGTCAAAAATAGGATGTAACAATTCATCCAGTTTATTTGGCTCTATGCGCAAAAGTGCCTCTTTTTCAGTAATGGCACCCTCTTTTAATAAGTCCATGGCAATTTTCACCATTGCTGCACCGGTACGTTTGCCATTTCTGGTTTGCAACATCCAAAGTTTACCTTCCTGAATGGTAAACTCCAAATCTTGCATATCACGGTAGTGGTCTTCAAGTTTTTGTTGATATTCATTAAGTTCCCCATAAATTTCAGGCATTAATTCTTCTAATGAAGGGTAATTTTTAATTCTGTCAGTTTCTTCAACCTTAGCCAATTTTGCCCATCGCATGGAACCTAATTTGGTGATTTGTTGAGGCGTTCTTGCACCAGAAACAACATCTTCACCTTGAGCATCTATTAAATATTCCCCATTAAACAGGTCTTCTCCTGTAGCGGCATCACGCGTAAAACATACGCCCGTACCCGATTGGTTTCCCATATTTCCGTAAACCATTGCCTGCACGCTTACAGCTGTTCCCCAATCATCTGGATAGCCATGCATTTTTCTGTAATAAACGGCCCTGTCTCCATTCCAACTGTTGAAAACCGCAATAACAGCGCCCCAAAGCTGATCCCAAGGATTTGTTGGGAAATCGTGGCCTGTGCGTTTTTTTACGGCATCTTTAAACGCTGCAACAAGGGTTTTTAAATCCTGAACAGTAAAATCAGTATCCAATTGAATACCTCTTTTTTCTTTTAAATCCTCCATTATTTCTTCAAAAGGATTTATATCTTCTTTTGTTTCAGGTTTCATACCCAACACAACATCTCCATACATTTGAATAAAACGGCGATAAGAATCCCAGGCAAAACGTTCATTGTTAGATTTTTTCGCAATACCAATAACAGCATCATCATTTAAGCCCAAATTTAAAACCGTATCCATCATTCCCGGCATGGAAGCTCTTGCTCCTGATCGCACAGAAAGCAATAATGGGTTGTCTTTATCGCCAAATTTAGCACCCATTATTTTTTCAATATTTTTTATGGATTCTTCAACTTCGAAGGTTATCATCTCTATCACTGCATCTTTTCCCAGTAGGTTATATTCCGTACAAACTTCTGTAGTTATGGTAAAGCCAGGAGGCACAGGAATTCCAATTAAACTCATTTCGGCTAGGTTGGCACCTTTTCCACCCAGCAGATTTTTCATTTTAGTATTTCCGTCGGCGATTTTGTTTCCAAATTTAAACACCCTTTTTTTAACCTTTTCCAGCGATTCCATAGTACGTTGTTTTATATTAATAATTTGTTTTTTATGAGAATTACACAAAATTAAATGCTAAAGTTTTTATTTTTAATGATTTATATCATTTTCCGAAATCAAATTCTATTTTGTTTATGTTACAAATTAGATCGATATTAAATTTAAAGGTTTTAATTGAAACGTTGTTTTATGATGCAATACAAGTAAGTGTGGCGTTTTATCATTTTTTAAATTTAGGTAACCAAATATTTACAGTTAGAATTCTCTAAATTAGCATTATAAAATTACAATAAAATTTATAAAATATAATTAATAATTCATCAAATTGTTTTTTAAATTATTAAAAATTAACATATTTTCTATTTTATGTTAAAAAAATGAAATATTATTAATTTATTTATTATTGCTGATTGTTTGATTTTTTAGTTAAAAAGACACATAAATATCATATAACTATTAAAAAAGTGAAGGAGAAAAAAAATAATCATTAAATGGAAATACTTTCTATATTTGTCCTGTGAAAAAATTGTACAGAATTTTAGGAATTGCCTTTTTAACAGTGCTTTATTGCCTAGCAATAAGCTTTATTGGCGAGAATTCCCAAAATTCAGGTTTATCTTTTAAAACAACTTCTGGAAAGGTAAATAAAGATTTATCAGTTTCCATAAAACAGTTTAGCAATACTTCAGAAGCAGAAAGTTTGGTAAATCCATTCAGCAATTCACTGCCAACTACTTTAAAAGATACAAACAACGGGTTTTTTGCAATTGTAAAAATTAGGGAATTATTTTTTGCCAATGAATTTTTTCAATACATTTTTACATCAAGAAATTTTCTCATTAAGTATGGAAAAGCCAACATGATTTTTCCCTTCCATTATTTTTGGTAATCCTAGCCATATTTAAATTTATAAGGGCCATTAAAAGGCAATTATATTGATTTTTTGCAGGTGTTGTATCCAACAAAACCTGTTCAATTATTTATAAAATCAAAACTATTTTAAAATGAATTTAGGAACCGCTATCACAGGAGCTATTTTTATAGCCATTTTTATGTTGCCATTTATATTTATGCTTAATGGCAGAAAAAAGAAAGAAAAACAATTGGCAAAATCTATTTTAGCCTTTGCAAACAATCACCATTGTAAAATTTCACAACAAGATATATGTGAAGATTTTGCAATAGGACTTGATGAATCGTCGAACCATCTATTCTTTTTTAAAAAATCAACCGGCATAGAAATTGCCCAATATGTAAAATTGGCAGAAATTAAGTCTTGCAAAGTTATTAAAACTGGCAATACAACTGGCAATAAGGATGATCAGCATAAATCAATTGATAAACTTGATTTGCATTTTTCCTATTTAAATCAAAAAAATCCGGATATCTCATTTGTATTTTACAATTCAGAAGAAAATTTTGGATTGAACGGGGAAATTCAAATGATTGAAAAGTGGTCAAGAATTGTGAATGAGAGGTTAAAATCTTAAAGAAATAAATATTAATTATAAGTGAAAAAGTCCTGTTGCAAAAGTAAACAGGGCTTTTTATGATGCAATAAAATTATTTAAAATAAAGCCATTCATTCAAACTTTAGATCAGTTTTAAAGAAAAACATCAATATTATCTTGTTAATTTTCAAAAAGTAAACACAAATTAATGCCACCAATTCCGAAAATTTGTGATGATAGTTTTGTAAATATATTTAATAATTTGTAATACTTTATGCAATAATTCACCCATATCTATACCCAAAAATTCATCATCTTAAGCCCACATAGCGCTAAAGCAATATTTTATCAAATCAAATAAAAAAATGAGGAAAAGACCAAAATTTTGAAAAGCAGGTCCGTGCCGACAGCAGAATTTTACAGTCAAATTATAGATAGTTTGCAAGATTATTCAATTTTAACATTGGACAATGAGTTTATAATTAATAGCTGGAGTACGGATGCCTAAAGTTGAAATAGATACATCTTTAAAAGAGGGAAGAGCAGCAGACAACAGATGGCATACTTGTAAAGATGGGAGCAAATTTTACGCATACGGGTTGGTTTTTCCGCTTAAAGGATTGTAACTGAAAATAATGGCACTAAAAATGCTGGAATGTTGGTCAATAAAAATGCAAAAACGGCATCATTAAAAACATCGACACCTTTTGTCGTTAAAGAAATATTTATCACTGCCGAAGATCAAGGCGATTATTCTTATCCAGTCAGTGTTGAAATTTCAGGGACTTCATTTAAAAAGTAACCAATTAAAAAAATAGAAGCAAACTTAAAATAACTTCTTTTTTAAAATTATTAAAAAACAGCCTCGTATAAAGTGATTTAAGCGAGGCTTATTTTTTGAATGATACGATTAAAACCTATTTAAAGTATTCTAAATTAGTGGCTTCTTTTATTATTAAACTACTAAAATCGCAACCTTTTCTCACTTTTTTTTAGTACTTTTAGGAACGATGAATATCAGGAAATTTTTGATTTTTATAAAAGGAATTTAATTGTATTTGGAATTTATAAAATTGCCATATTCACTGAAAATATAAAAGATTATTACCGTTTATATAAAATAATAAATATGAAAAATAAAAATTATTCTGCAGTTTTTCGAATGATACATTGGTCAATCGCTATATGTATGTTCTTATTATTATTTACCATTTTTCTTAGGTTGACTTGGATGAACAAAAATAATGTGGCTGAAATCATTCAAAACTACCTGAATACTACAGATCAATCTTTAACGCAGGACCAACTTATTGTTCTTGCAAAAAAAATTAGACAGCCAATGTGGGATTGGCATATATACTTAGGCTATGCTTTAACAGGTTTGTTTGGCTTAAGATTCATGCTACCGTTTTTTGGTGAAATGAAATTTCAGAATCCATTAAATAAAGAATTAATTTTTAAAGAAAAGTTTCAGAATTGGATTTACTTATTTTTTTACGTTTGTGTGGTAATATCGCTTGCTACTGGTTTGCTGATAAAATTTGGACCAATTGAAATAAAAAAATCGATGGAGGAAATTCACATACTCTCAATATATTATTTGATAGCTTTTATCATTCTTCATTTAGGCGGCGTATTATGGTCAGAGTTTACCAACCAAAATGGGATTATCTCAAAAATAGTGAGCGGAAATAAAAATACTAATGAAATTAAAGTATAAAGATTTAATTTAAAGACAAAAAGGACTATAAAAACAGTATGAGAAAATTTTTCAGAATACACGATAACGAATTGATTAGACAATTGATCCTAAAAAGAAATATGAGGGATTTTGCTTTCATCTGTGTTGGTGTAATCCTTGCGAGTATCGGTTTAAAAGGTTTTTTGTTTCCCAATAATTTTTTGGATGGCGGCGCAATGGGTGTTTCTTTGTTGCTTAGAATTTTAACCGGAATTAATCTTTCGGTTTTAATTGTATTGGTCAATTTACCATTCATACTTATGGGCGCTAAACAAATTTCTGTTTCATTTGCTGTTAAAAGCAGTTTGGCAATTTTAGTATTGGCTATTTTGGTGCATATTATTCAAGTGCCAACAATTACCGAAGACAAGCTGTTAATAGCTGTTTTTGGAGGGTTTTTCTTGGGAGCGGGTATTGGATTTTCAATTCGTGGAGGCGCAGTAATTGACGGTACAGAAGTGCTTGCTATTTCCGTAAGCCGAAAATCCAGTTTAACTGTCGGCGACTTCATTGCTGTATTTAATGTGCTTCTTTTTATACTTGCGGCTACCATAGTGAGTGTAGAAACAGCCATGTATTCTATGCTTACCTATTTTTCTGCTTCTAAAACAGTCGATTTTATCATTAACGGGATAGAAGAATATATAGGCGTGATGATTATTTCTGACGATTACGAAAAAATTAAGGAGATGATTGCATCAAAACTGGAGCGTGGCGTAACCGTATTTCGATCTGATGGAGGCTATGGCACCAAAGGAAACGCGATGGCAGACCGTAAAATATTGTTTTGTGTTGTTACCCGACTTGAAGTCTCCAAAGTGCTTTTAGAAGTTGATAAAATTGACCGAAAAGCATTTGTTATTCAATATCCGATAAAAGACACCAAAGGCGGAATGATCAAAAAGCGGCCATTACATTAGAAAAAAAACAATGCAAAAAAAAAGAGGCTGTTTGCGCAGTCTCTTTTTCCTTTTTAATTAATCAAACGTTTATTATTGGGATATTAATACGACTTGTGTTATTGGATTTGAATATTTCGATGAAACTTCAACGTCATTGTTGTATTCAAAATTTAAGAGTTTCGGTAAATTTTGTATTGAAGGGCTTATTTGGCCAGTAAATTTATTATTAATCAATAACAATGTTTCCAATTTTGAAAGCTTGCTAAATTCAACAGGAATTGTTCCTTCAAATGAATTATTGGCCAAAGAAAGTTCAGTTAAATCAGTTAAATCTCCAATTTGTTTAGGAAGCATTCCGCTCATTGTATTGTCAAACAAACTCAAAGTTTGTAAGTGGTTTAAATTTTTAATGGCAGGCGAAATTGTTCCGGATAAATTATTACTGCTTACGTGTAATATTTCAAGACTTGCGATGTCATAAATTGATTCAGGTAAATTTCCGCTGATAAAATTATTAAATAAAACCAATTCTTTTAGGTTTTTTAAATTTCCGATGGCGGCAGGAATCTGACCTTCAAGCTGATTCATAAATAACTGCACTGTTACCAAAGATTCAATGGTTGCTAGTTCGGCAGGAATTGTGCCGCTTATTTTATTGAAACCTAAATTTAAATGACGCAACGAAGTTAAATTACCGATAGTGGCAGGAATTGGGCCGGTTAAATTATTCATGCTTAAATTAATTTCGGTCACTGCATTATTTTCAACAGTGATACCGTTCCAAGACGAAACATCTTTAGATAAATCCCAATTGATATTCCAAGTTGTACCTTTTGTTGATTTATATAAATCTAACAAGGCACTTTTTTCTAAATCTGAGATTTGTGAATAGGCGATAGGCGCTAGGGCCAGTATAAATGCTAATGTAAGAGCTATTTTTTTCATCGTCTTTGGGGTTTAGGGGTTAGTTTTTTTAAATTCCTTATACTAAGGTAATTAAACAATTTCAAACCACCAAATTTATTTTTACCATTTGTGTATATGTTTATACTGTTTATATATAAAAGCATACTTTTTGTTTTAAAAACGTAATTTAAATGCATTAAATATACAGTGTTTGCACAAAACACCAACGCTAAAAAAAATACTATCTTTGCATAAAAATTAAAGAAAGTTTATTTATGAAGCTAGCAATTTTAGCAATTGGAGCACATCCGGATGATGTCGAATTGGGATGTGGCGCAACCATCGCAAAAGAAATTTCTCTTGGAAAAAAAGTTGGAATTTTAGATTTGACCAAAGGAGAATTGGGCACAAGAGGTTCTGCTGAAATTAGAGAAGAAGAAGCAAAAAATGGCGCAAAAATTTTAGGAGTAGAAATCAGAGAAAATTTAGGTTTTGCTGATGGTTTTTTTGTAAATGATGAAAAACACCAATTGGAGATTATAAAAATAATACGGAAATACAAACCGGAAATTGTTTTGTGTAATGCATTAGACGACCGACATATTGATCATTCAAAAGGAAGTAAGTTGGTTTCAGATGCTTGTTTTTTATCGGGATTGGTGAAAGTTGAAACCAAACTGGATGGCGTAAAACAAGAAGCCTGGAGGCCTAAGTTTGTATATCATTATATTCAATGGAAAAATTTAGAACCCGATTTTGTGGTAGATGTTTCGGGATTTATAGATAAAAAAATGGAAGCGGTAAAAGCATACAGTTCCCAGTTCTACGATCCGAACAGCACAGAGCCAACCTCGCCAATTTCGAGCAAAAACTTTTTGGACAGCGTGCTTTACAGGGCGCAGGATTTGGGTAGACTGGTAGGCGTAGAGGCTGCAGAAGGCTTCAATACAGAGCGTTATGTGGCTGTAAATTCTTTTGATAATTTAATGTAAAAATGTTTGCAGAAAAACAGAAATGTTTTACATTTGCATCCGCAAGTTATATGGTGGTTGTAGCTCAGCTGGTTAGAGCATCGGTTTGTGGTACCGAGGGTCGCCGGTTCGAACCCGGTCTTCCACCCAAAATTAAAGGTCTGATTTTCAGACCTTTTTTTGTGGAAAAAATCTAAAATCTTAATCCCGATAGCTATCGGGACTTAAATCCATTTGTGTTAGGGATTACTTCACCTCCTATTTATTTTTTATAGGAGTTCAATGAACCATGTTTGCAGCGGAAATACTTTTATTGCGAGTCGCAATAAAAGATTGAAGTGAAAAGCCCGACCCGCAGGGGAACACCCAAAATAAATTTATTTTGGTAAAATCTTTGTTTTATGGTTTATTTTGATAATTTCGCCTCTTAATGTTTAAACTAAAATTGATGAAACGAATTTTTACCATAATTTCTTTTGTAATTGCTGCTGGAGCAATGGCGCAAACCACTAATGGTGTTGCATTTGAACAACAAAAGATGAAGCAGGCTTTGGAGTTTGGAGATAAAACTGTAGCTGCAAATGCGATGTATTCCATTATTTTGATGGAAGGCCCAAAAAGTGTTTATAAAGACAGTTTGGCCTATTTATATTTTAATGAGCGGAATTTTATTTCTTGTTTTTTGGTGACCAACGATATTTTGAAAAATAAACCAGAAAATTTGGATTTTTTGGAAATGAACGCAATTTCTTTAGAATCTATGGGTGCAACAGAAAAAGCTGTTGAATCTTATCAGAATTTATTTACTAAAACCAATAACAATTATCACGCTTATAAATTGGCCGGATTGCAATTTGCAATGAATAAATTTGAGGATGCTTTTGTTTCGATAAAAAAAGCGGACAAACTTCCTGATGACAAAACCGTGAAAATAACTTTTCAGGTTAATAAAAACTACAATCAGCAAGTTGATTTAAAAGCCGCTATTGCTTATTTGGAAGGCATTATTGCTGAGAATTTGACTAAAAAGAATGAGGCAAAAATAAGTTTTGAACGTGCCATAAAATTGTATCCTGAATTTGTGCTTGCAAAAACCAAGTTGGATGCTTTAAATGCTGAAACCAAACAGTAATTTTTAACTAACAAGTTTTATTTTAAAAATGCCTGAAGTAAATGATTCTTTACTTTAGGCATTTTTTGTATTTTTAATATTGTTTTATCTTAATTTGTCAGCCAAATAAGGTGCCGTATAAGATTCCTTGCATTTTATCAGATCT
>CAZBGP010000020.1:0-5727 GCA_964491495.1 uncultured Lutibacter sp.
GTACGAAAGATATTTATCCTTAAAAATAGTTTTTCTTTCTTTCCAAATTTTATACAAAACAATTTGTATCCAGGGAAACGCAAAAGCGAGTAAAAATAGCCAAATCATTCCAAGAGGCTGCGAATGGCCGCTGCCATATAAATCGCCTTTCCATCCCGGAACTAAAAATCGGTTAAAATGTTCGCCCACGATAAAATAATTCAAAAATCCGGGTGATCTGCTTTCAGCCAAAATATACCAAGGAATTGAAATGATTGCGGTAAGCAGCAATCCGGTAATCCACGGTAATTTTAAATAGAGTGCTTTAATTGATATTTTTTGAATTAGAATCCACAGGAAAATAGGAGGGGCCGTCAGCACCAAAATGATAGGTCCTTTGGACAAAAATCCCAATCCCAGCGCAATAAAAAACAAATAATTCCAAAAAGAATATTTTTCGTTTTCCATCGCTTTCCAAAAAGAAATCATAATCAATGCAATGGAAAAAGACAGTGCACTATCCGTTGAAACAACGCCGGTGTGAATCAAAAATTCGGGCATCGTAAGTAAAATAAATGCCGGTAAATAAAAGGAAACGCCATTAGTTTTTGCCAATTTTCCTAAAATGATCAATAAAACCAAAGCCAATATATAGGAAGGAAACCGTGCGGCCATTTCGCTCACACCAAATGTTTCAAAACTTAAAGCGGAAAGCCAGGTTGACATTGGCGGTTTTGCCCAAAAAGGAACGCCGTAATCAATTTGCAGCACCACCCAGTTTTTAGTTTCGTACATCATTCTTGCAATTTCGCCGTAGCGCGACTCGGTTTTGTCAAGCAGTGGAATTACTGCAGTTAGGATCAATCGGAAAATTGCAATAACAAGTACTGAAATAAACAGATAAAACGAGGTGTTTTTATAGTTTTTAAAGTCCATTTTAGAAGCTTTTGTTTGATTTGTGAATTATTTTTTTGAATTGACAATTTTATGGATTCTATATAAATCAATCCATAATTTTATAAAATAAGAGACTTTTACTTTTGAATCTCCTCTGTCTACCCATCTTAATAATGGCACTTCAAGCATTTTTTCCAACACGTTGTCACGTCCGTAAAATTTGATGGTTCTGTCAAAAATCTCTACATCAAACAGCCATTTTGATACGAAAGCGTCTTTAAAAACTGCTGAAGCCAATTCTTTTGAAAATATTTTACAACCGCATTGCGTATCGTAAACATTTAATTTCAAAATATAAGATATCACGGTCGCGATAATTCTGCCGATAAAAAACCGGTAGTGGCTTCTTTCAATCACGGCGCCGATTCTTTTTATTCTAGAGCCAAAAACAAATGATATTTTTTCATTTAAAAAGCTGGTCATCGCCAGACATTCTTCCAGCGAAGTCGCCAAATCGGCATCCAGGTAGGCAATATAGTTGAAATTGTGATGGTAATTACAAAAGTGAAAACCGCTTCTGATGGCTTCTGCTTTCCCCATATTTTTAATGTAGGAATGCACAATCACCTGTTTTGGAAACCGAGATTTTAGGCCTTCAAGAATAGTCAGCGTACTGTCTGAAGAACCATCATTGACAAAACAGACTAAGACAGTCGGATTTTCTTCAATAAAATGGCAGTATTCCTGCACCGCCAAGCCTTTTTCTTCATTGTAGCAGGGAATGATGATGCAAACATTATTTTTTACGGAGGACAAATTGTACATGAAGGCGTTCTGCTTAATAGATCAGTTAACTATTGTGATCAATATTCGCCGTAAATTTAATTTATTTATTAAGATAAAATGATTGCGCGGCCAATAATGTTTTACTTAATTGTTTGGCAAAATTATGAGGAGTGTAGACTATTGCATTAAGGATTACTTCACCTCTTATTAATTTTTTAGGAGTTCAGCGAACCATGTTTGGCATGAAAATCCTTTTTTGAGGTTTTTTCCGAAAAAAAGATTGCAGCGGAAAGCGTGACCCTTGCGGTAATGCCAAAATAGTGATTATTTTATAAGCGGTTCAAATTGGCATTTAGCCAATATTCATCATTCATTCAATTTGCGTTCAGGATTTTTAGTATATTTACGCTTTTAAATTAAGGGATTTTTAATGGAATTATTCAAAACAAATCAGCTCAAAATATACAATTCTTTAAGCAAATCTAAAGAAATTTTCAAACCCATTGTTGATGGAAATGTTGGGATGTACGTATGCGGACCAACGGTTTACAGCAATGTGCATTTGGGAAATGTGCGGACTTTTATGTCTTTTGATTTGGTTTTCCGTTATTTAAAGCAGTTGGGCTACAAAGTGCGATACGTGCGCAATATCACCGATGCCGGGCATTTGGAAAATGATGCAGATGTAGGCGAAGACCGGATTGCCAAAAAAGCGCGATTGGAAAAAATTGAGCCGATGGAAGTGGTGCAGCGTTACACGGTCGATTTTCATGAAACACTGCAAAAAATAAACAACTTGCCGCCAAGTATTGAGCCTACGGCAACCGGACATATTGTAGAGCAAATTGAAATTATTAAAGATATTTTGCAGAAAGGAATGGCCTATGAAATCAATGGGTCTGTGTATTTTGATGTGTTAAAATACAATGAAACTGAACATTACGGAATTCTTTCCGGCAGAAACATAGAAGATTCCATTCACAATACGCGGGAACTGGACGGGCAATCGGAAAAGAAAAATCCGCAGGATTTTGCGCTTTGGAAAAGAGCCGAAGAAAAACATATTATGCGTTGGCCTTCGCCCTGGGGAGAAGGTTTTCCCGGCTGGCATTTGGAATGTACCGCCATGAGCACAAAATATTTGGGTGAAACATTCGACATTCACGGCGGCGGAATGGACTTAAAATTTCCGCACCACGAATGTGAAATAGCGCAATCGAAAGTGAAAAACAAGGTGAAACCGGTGAATTATTGGATGCACGCAAATATGCTGATTTTGAACGGACAAAAAATGGCAAAATCAACAGGAAATTATATTTTGCCCAATGAAATTTTTACGGGCGAAAACACCATCTTAAGCAAGGCTTTTTCTCCAAGCGCCACGCGATTTTTTATGATGCAGGCGCATTATCGCAGCGTGCTGGATTTTTCAAGCGATGCCTTGGAAGCTGCCGAAAAAGGCTATATAAAGTTGATGGAGGCTTTAAATAATATCGATAAGATTGAAACCGGAAAAACATCATCCATCAATATTGGCGAATGGAAACAAAGATGTTACGACGCCATGAACGATGATTTTAACAGTCCGGTGTTGATTGCCAATTTATTTGAAGCGGTTAAATACATTAATTTGCTGGTTGAAAAAAAGGAAACTATTTCTGCTGCCGATTTTGAGGAACTTAAAAACACGATGAACACCTTTGTTTTTGATGTTTTGGGATTGAAAAACGAGCTGGAAGAAAATGCTTCAGAAAAATTAAACGGGGTTGTTGAAATGCTGATTCAGATGCGTAAAGAAGCTCGTGACAACAGGGATTGGGCGCTTTCCGATAAAATTCGTGATGAACTTGCCGTGTTGGGAATCCAGTTAAAAGACGGAAAAGAAGGAACAACATTTTCCATAAATTAATTTGAGTGCAATCACCAAAATATTGGCAATTCCATTTATTTGGCTGGTGCGGTTTTATCAGGCAGCAATTTCGCCTTATTTACCATCGAGTTGCCGGTATTCGCCAACCTGTTCACAATACACGGTGGAAGCGCTAAAAAAGCATGGAATTATAAAAGGAGGCTGGCTGTCGATAAAAAGAATTGCGAGTTGCAATCCTTGGGGCGGACATGGGCACGATCCGGTTCCGTAAAGCCCCCTAACCCCCGAAGGGGGAATTTAAAAATTTAAATATGAAAAAGTTAGAAATTGGCAAATAAGAATTACATATCTTGAATTTAATTAAAAATAAACTCCCTTTCCTTGGGAAAGGGTTTGGGATAGGAAATAAGTAAACAAATAAACAGTTTAACGCATAAACAACAAAAAAACTATGATATTACTTCAAATAGATTGGAATCCAGCACCTGAAATTTTTAAAATTGGCTCATTTGCCGTTCGGTATTACAGTTTAATGTTTGTAATTGCCTTTATGTTAGGACTTTATTTAATGAAAAAGATTTTCATTAATGACAATATTCCTATTGAAAAATTAGATTCATTATTTATTTATACGATTGTGGCAACCTTATTGGGGGCAAGAATTGGGCATTTTCTGTTCTATGAACCTGAGTTTTTCTTCAAAAAACCATTGGAAGTGTTACTTCCTTTTCGTTTTTCGCCAAAATTTGAATTTACGGGCTATGCCGGTTTGGCAAGTCACGGCGCTGCCATCGGGATTATTACCGCCATGTATTTTTACAGTAAAATTGTGCTGAAAAAACCAATCCTGTTTATTTTGGACAGACTTGTGATTCCTGTTGCCTTGGCAGGCGTTTTCATCAGATTGGGGAATTTGATGAATTCTGAAATTATCGGAAAACCAACAAATTCTGATTACGGATTTATATTCAGAAAATTGGGAGAAGATTTTCCACGCCATCCGTCACAATTGTATGAAGCATTTGGCTATCTGTTGGTATTTATCCTGTTGTGGTTCATCTACTGGAAAACGGATAAAATGAAGAAATCCGGGTATCTTTTCGGATTGTTTTTTGCATTGCTTTGGTCGGTTCGGTTTTTTGTGGAATTTTTCAAGGAAAAACAGGTTGAAGGCGGTGAAAATTGGATGTTCGATCTTAATACCGGACAGGTTTTAAGTATTCCGCTTGTTTTGATTGGTCTGTATTTTATGTTTCGTAAAACGAATGAAACTAAAAAAATTGATGCTAAATAATGATGAGCGTGTTCATTGAAAATGAAGTATTTGAAAATATCGATTGTTCAAAAGCACCCCTTGCAATGGGTGAATATGACGATTGCACTTTTAAAAACTGCCTGTTTCTAAATACGAATGTTTCCGAAATTACTTTTACAGATTGTGAATTTGTGAATTGTAATTTTAGCAATACCTATTTCAAAAACACGGCATTCAGGTCTGTAATTTTCAAAAATTGCAAATTGTTGGGACTTCAATTTAATGATTGCAATCCTTTTTTATTGTCGTTGGGTTTTGAAGAATGTCATTTAAACATCGTTTCTTTTTATAAACTGAAACTCAAAAACACCAAATTCAACAAATGCAAACTGCAGGAAGTTGATTTTTCGGAAGCCGATTTATCCAATGCCGTATTTAACAATTGTGATTTGATCGGAAGCATTTTCAAGACTTCAATTTTGGAAAAAACCGATTTCAGAACTTCCTATAATTACAGCATTGATCCTGAATTGAATCGGATGAAAAAAGCGAAATTTTCATTGCAGGGCTTGCCGGGTTTGTTGGGAAAATATCAGATTGAAGTGGAATAATCTCATAAAAAAACGTCGCAATTGCGACGTTTTTTATTAATGTTTATATGAATTAACTTTTCTTCCGAAGCGATCAGGATCCTACAGACTTGGATTCAGCATTTCTGATAACAATGTTTTCATCATACTATTTTTTAATTATTGTTAAAAGAAATACTTCCGTAACTCGATTTTATGGAAATTTTAGAACCTGAATTTGGTGAATTGTAATAGCCTTCATAATATTTTGAAGTGGGCTTTTCAATTTCCTTGTTGAATGTAAAACGATCTCCATGTTTAAATCCGCTATAACTTAAGGTAGCCGTAATATCAAATGAAGCATTGGGATG
>CAZBGP010000020.1:5737-12615 GCA_964491495.1 uncultured Lutibacter sp.
CGTATAAGACGATTGGATGTTTAATTCTTTTAAACGCTGACCCAATTGCTCAATTTTTAATGAACCATAGTCTAAATTGAAGACGCCGGAAACAAGTAATTTCCCAATGTTTAAATTCATATAATCGCTTGTTCCATTCATGTTTTCGGCATCGCCGATTTTTAAACTTCCGTAATCGCATGCATAATTTAAGCGGTCAACGCTGCCGAAAGACAGATGTGAATAGTCCGCATTTAATTCAATCCTGCCAGCCTTATCAATTTTCAGGGTTGAATAATCGGCATTAATAGTGCCATTCCTCATAAAGGAAATAGTGGAATTGTTGGTGTAATCTATATTAATGCTGTTTGATGCATTTAACAATTCACCAATATTTATTTTGCCGTAATCGCAATTGATGGTTGCTTTTCCTTCCAGTTTGTTGAGGTTAATGCTGCCGTAATCATTGGTTAAATTTACCTGGTTGGTGACGGGCATTTTAATCTGGTAATTGATTTCCATGTTCACATTATTTTTGTTGCCCCACCAACTCCACGAAGCCGAACTTTTCTCAATCATTGTTTTTGCGGAAACATACGTGGAATTTGCATCAAATTCAACAGTTATTTCTTCCATGCGTTTTTTAACTTTGTCCTCATCATCGCCATTGGTTGTAATTTTTACAACGACTTCTATGTTGTTTTCATTCCAGGTGACAATATCAATATTACCGTACTTGTTTGAAACATTTAAAGTGGCGTCTTTGGTAACTTTAAACTCTTTGGCAATCGTTTTATTTTTGGTGTATTTTCCATTTTTTTCCGTGGCAAATATGGTCAACGGGATCAGTAAAAAAAGAAGAAAAAGTTTAGCTGAATTTTTCATTGTTTTGTATTTTTAATTGTTTAACATCTTCTATTTGAGTCAATAAACTTTGAAGCACTTCAATGCGCTGTTGAAAATTTGCGATCATTGCGTAAATAATTCTCTTGTCTTCCGTACTTTCTTTTAGCACTAAAGTGAGCGCCTGATATTCTTTTTCAAGTTTATTTAATTGTTGCAACCCGTCACAAATGATTTGTTCTGTATCCGGATTTCGTTCTTTTTCTATAGTTGCCAGTTCTTTTTCAATGGTGGCGACAAAATAATTTTGGGTTTCACCCATTTCTGATGAGACTTTCGCCAGCTCCATTCCCTGTGTTGAAAATGATGAACCTAGCCAAACACCAAAAATTAAAATTACGGAAGCTGCAATGGCTAGAATTGGCCATAGTTTTAAAAGAATATTAGGCTTTTTACCCTTGTTCAATTTTGCTTCAAACCTGCTTAAATGACCTTCATTTGGCTCATTTACATCAAATTGATTTTCCAGTTCCTTAAATATTTTTTCTACATTATCTTGCATAGGTTTCTGCTAAAAGTTGTCTTAATTTATTTTTTGCCCTTGAAATGGTGGTTCGGGTATTTTCATAACTGATGTCCATAATTTGGGCAATTTCTTCACAGTCATATCCCTCAATTAAATTTAAGGTTAACGCCACTTTATAATTATTTTTTAACATTGCCACTTTATTTAAAATATCGCTGACATTCAGTTCGGTGCAATCATAACCGTCATCTTCAACATCCTTTACGGTAACTTTTTCAAGCGTAACCGTTTCAAATTTATTTTTCTTTCTTAATGCGGTGATGCTGTTGTTAACCACTATTTTTTTTAGCCAGGCACCAAAAGTCACCTGTTCGCTAAAGGAATCCAATTTTGTAAAAGCCGATAAAAACGACTCTTGCATCACATCTTCCGCTTCAAATGGATCATTCACAATTCTAAAAGCCGCATTATACATCGCTTTATAGTAAAGTTTATAAATTGCAAATTGGGCTTTGGCATCGCCTTTTTTGCATCCTTCCAAAAGTTGGTTAATATCTTGATTCACTTTGTTCAAAATCGATTTCTATTAAAAAGACAACATTATTTTTAAAGTGTTACACTTTTATTTAAAATTAAATAATAATTTGGGTGTTCCCGCTAAAAAAGCGGGCGGGCTTTCGCTACAATCCGTCATTGCGAGGCTTTTGGAAAAAGCCAGCCTGTGCCGAATTTATTTAGGTACGGCAATCTGTTGAACATATTGCTGAATAAGCTCGCAATTCCGGGATTTTCACTATAATCCCTAACACAAATCAGTTTAACATTCAAGACAATGACCCAAGGATTAAGGAAAGCTTTGAATTATTATTTATTTAAAATTACGAAAAAAAATAATAAGGCTGAATAAGATTTTTGGCATAACAATTGAAATTTATTAAGTGATAGCAATGTTGTTATCAACATAAATTATTGAAATTCAGAAATATAAATTAATTTTGCATGAATTATTTTTTAAGTCAGGAAATTATTAATGACAAAATGACCCAATAAAATACTATGAGTAAATCGAAAATTTTTAAACTGGACAATCTGTCATTACAGCACATGTTAGATGATGATGCTGATTTAATTCCATTGATGACTCCAGAAGATGAAGAAGAAATAAATAATGAGGACATTCCGTCTGTATTGCCCATTTTGCCTTTGCGAAATACGGTGTTGTTTCCGGGCGTTGTAATTCCAATTACCGCCGGCCG
Source organism: uncultured Lutibacter sp. (assembly GCA_964491495.1). Taxonomy (GTDB): domain Bacteria; phylum Bacteroidota; class Bacteroidia; order Flavobacteriales; family Flavobacteriaceae; genus Lutibacter. The sequence continues at coordinate 8,342 of CAZBGP010000020.1, forward strand.
CGACAAGTCAATTCGACTGATTGAAGAAGCCTACAAAGGAAATAAAATTATAGGCGTTGTTGCGCAAAAAGATGAAAGTATAGAAGATCCAACCACCAACGATATTTATAAAGTTGGCACGGTGGCCCGTATTTTAAGGATGCTGAAAATGCCTGACGGAAATACAACGGTGATTATTCAAGGCAAAAAGCGGTTTGAAATTGACACTTTTGTGCAGGAAAAACCTTATTTGCAGGCAACCACAAAACCACGTATTGAAGATCGCTCGGAAGAAAAGGAACCCGAATTTGAAGCCATTATTGAGTCCATTAAAGAGATGGCAGTGCGCATTATTAAAGAGAACCCAAATTTGCCTTCCGAAGCCACATTTGCCATTAAAAACATTGAGAGCAATCCGTTTTTGATCAATTTTGTTTCTTCAAATATGAATTTGAAAGTAGAGGAGAAGCAAGAATTATTGCAATCCGATAACTTGAAAGAAAGGGCTTTGCTGACTTTAAAAAAGATGGATATTGAATTGCAGCGATTGGCTTTGCGAAATGACATTCAGTCTAAAACACGTTCTGATATGGATCAGCAACAACGTGAATATTATTTAAATCAGCAATTAAAAACGATTCAGGAAGAATTGGGAGGCGTTTCTTACGATGAAGAGTTGGAAGAAATGCGCGATAGGGCCAAAGCGAAGAAATGGAATGAGGAAGTAAAAGAAACATTTGAGAAGGAATTGGGCCGTTTGCAACGCATGAATCCGCAGGTAGCGGAATATTCTGTGCAACGCAATTATTTGGACCTGTTGCTGGAATTGCCTTGGAATGAATATTCTGAAGATAAATTCGATTTAAAAAGGGCCCAAAGAATATTGGACAGAGACCATTTCGGATTGGAAAAAGTAAAAGAACGCATCATCGAGCATTTGGCGGTGTTGAAATTGAGAGGCGACATGAAATCCCCGATTATTTGTTTGTACGGTCCTCCGGGAGTCGGAAAAACTTCTTTGGGAAAATCTGTTGCTGAAGCGCTTGGCAGAAAATATATTCGTATGTCTTTGGGCGGTTTGCGCGATGAAGCAGAAATTAGAGGACACAGAAAAACGTATATTGGCGCCATGCCAGGCCGTATCATTAAAGATATGAAAAAGGCAGGCACTTCAAATCCGGTTTTTGTGTTGGATGAAATCGATAAAATGGGTTCTTCAAGCCATAACGGCGATCCGTCTTCTGCGATGTTGGAAGTATTGGATCCTGAACAAAACACCACATTCTACGACAATTATTTGGAGCTGGATTACGACCTTTCCAAAGTGTTGTTTATTGCCACGGCAAACAGTTTGTCGACCATTCCTTGGGCTTTGCGCGACCGAATGGAAATTATCAATGTTTCTGGCTACACGACAGAAGAAAAAATGGAAATCGCCAAACGCCATTTGTTGCCAAAACAGTTGAAAGAACACGGATTGACAAGTGCACATTTGCAGATTGGTAAAAAACAGTTGGAAAAAATTGTGGAAGCTTACACCCGCGAATCTGGTGTAAGGGGATTGGAAAAGCAAATCGCCAAAGTTGTGCGATATGCGGCGAAATCCATTGCCATGGAAGAAGAGTATGTGGTGAAAATTACCACAGAAATTGTTGAAAAAGTTTTGGGAACTTCTCATTTGGAACGCGATAAATATGAAACCAATGAGATTGCTGGTGTTGTAACCGGATTGGCTTGGACCAGTGTTGGAGGCGATATTTTATTTATTGAATCCATCATTTCTAAAGGAAAGGGCCTCACCATCACCGGAATGTTGGGTGATGTAATGAAAGAATCGGCAACCATTGCGATGGAATATATCAGGGCAAATGCCAGTGATTTTGGCATTGATCCTAAACTGCTGGATGAATATAAAGTTCATATTCACGTGCCGGAAGGTGCCACACCAAAAGACGGACCAAGTGCCGGGGTTGCTTTGCTGACTTCAATAGTATCCGTATTTACGCAACGCAGGGTGAAAGCCAAATTGGCGATGACCGGTGAAATTACCTTACGTGGAAAAGTGTTGCCTGTTGGTGGAATCAAGGAAAAAATACTGGCCGCAAAACGCGCCAATATCAAAGAAATAGTGCTTTGTATCGAAAATAAAAAAGATATTGAGGAAATTAAGGAATCATATTTAAAAGGTTTGAAATTTCATTATGTGAATACGATGAAAGAAGTGATTGACATTGCTTTGACCAACGAAAAAGTTAAGAATGCAAAAAATTTAACAATCACACCGATTGTTAAACCAACCACCTAAATTTCTGTAAATTATACCATCAAAAAAAGGCTGTCATAAATTTATGACAGCCTTTTTTTTATACATTTCTGATATCTAAAATGTGTCCGTTTTTTAATTCGCCTTTAATATCCAAATGATAAACTTTTTCAGCAACCTGTTCCGGAGAAAATAATTCTCCATGTTCATAGAAATCTATGAACCGCTGCACGGCTTTAAAGTGTTTTTTTGGCGTATTTCTTATTTTTTTCTGCATATTGGTATCAACAATTCCCGGATAAATGGAAATGATGTCAACGCCATTATCCAATTCTTTTTGCTCTTTTGAAACCACCTTGGTCATCATATCCAATCCTGCTTTTGATGCGCAATACATCACCCAGCTTTCATACGGATTTATGGCGGCGCCCGATGAAATATTTAAAATTTGTTTTTTGCAGTTCCAGTCTTGCGATAATTTAATAAACTGGGAACTTAAAATCATAGGCGCAGTCAAATTTACCTGAATGGTATAGCTGATTTCTGCAGGCGTCAAATTTTCAAGGGTGTTTACGGTCCCCAAATCGCCCGCATTGTTGATGAGTGTCAACTGTTTTGTGTTATTTTTGTCGAGATGTGAGAATATTTCAGTGAGGACGCTTTCAATGGTTTCGCTTTTGCTTAAATCGCATTGGTATTGCTCTTCAAAATATAATTTTTCAGCCTTGCTTCTTGAAATTGAAATTACCCTGTAGCCATTTTTATGATATTCTTTTGCCAGACCAAGGCCTAAACCCTTGCTGCCACCGGTAATAATGAGTATTTTTTCCATTTGACTAATTTGAAAGACTAATTTAGCAAATTTTGAGAACAGCGTTGGCTATTTATCCAATTTTTTGGCTTCGTTCCAAAATACGTCCATTTCGTCAAGTGACATATCGTGCAGTGACTTGTTGATTTTTTTGGCTTCGTTTTCCAAAAACTGAAAGCGGCTGATAAATTTTTTGTTGGTGCGCTCCAAAGCATTTTCCGGATTTACCTTGATAAATCGTGCATAGTTAATCAGGGAAAACAGTACATCTCCAAATTCTGATTCTATAGCATCGGTATTTCCTTTAACAAGTTCGGCATTTAATTCATTCAGTTCTTCCTGAACTTTTTCCCAAACCTGTTCTGGTTTTTCCCAGTCAAATCCGACTCCGGCAACTTTTTCCTGAATTCTGCTGGCTTTTACCATGGCGGGAAGCGCTTTTGGAACGCCTTCCAAAACAGAAGTCTTTCCTTCCTGAAGTTTTAATTTTTCCCAGTTTTGTTTCACTTCTTCATCATCTTTCACCACCACATCGTCATAAATGTGCGGGTGGCGGTGAATCAGCTTTTCGGAAATTGAATTGGCGACATCCGCAATGTCAAAATCGTTGGTTTCAGAACCAATTTTTGCATAAAAAACCAGATGAAGCAATAAATCGCCCAGTTCTTTTTTAATTTCGGGAAGGTCATTGTCAAGAATGGCATCACCCAATTCATAAGTTTCCTCAATGGTAAGATGCCGAAGTGATTCAAATGTTTGTTTTTTATCCCACGGGCATTTTAAACGCAACTCATCCATAATGTCCAATAATCGGCCAAAAGCTTGGAGTTGTTGTTCTCGTGTATGCATGTTTTAAGCTTCTTTGGTTTCCTCTTCCACTTCTTTAATGGCAGCGAAATCGAAGTTTTTTGAAGCCAATAGATTATACCACTGTACTATTTTTTTTATGTTTGAGGTGTAAACACGTTCTTCATCAAAATTTGGTAAAACTTCTCTGAAATAGGAAGTCAATACTTTATCGTTTTCTTTATGGCTTAAGGCTTCTTTTCCATTTTCTTTTTCGCCAATTGATTTTAAAACAATGCGTAACGGAATTTCTTCTTCGTAGGTGTAAATGGCAATTTCATTCAGGGCACTAATATTGTGCGTTACGGTGATGGGGATTCTTTTTGAATCAATTAATGATTCCACAATAATTCCGCCTTTTGATTGTGCTTTAAT
>CAZBGP010000020.1:12715-21816 GCA_964491495.1 uncultured Lutibacter sp.
TTTTTGAATCAATTAATGATTCCACAATAATTCCGCCTTTTGATTGTGCTTTAATCTCATACAATCCAGGTTTTCCGTTGATGGCTACAATGTCTTTTAATTCCATTCTTTTATTTTTTTGTTATCTGTTTTATTGTTTCCCTTCGACGGAGCTTGTTTTGAGCGAAGCCGAAAGGCTCAGGGTGACAATTTGTTTAATTACTTATTTTTTGAGTCATTGCGAAGTTTTTTGAAAAAAAAACTGTGGCAATCTGTTAATTATTTATTCGAATTTAACTTAACTAGCGCTTTTTCAACAAAGGAAATTTCATTTTGTAATCGGTGTCTACGAGTCCTTTTGAAATATTTTCCAGTCTCTTTTTAATCAGTCTTCTTGTTAACGAGGCAATTTTATCAATAAATAAGACACCTTCTATGTGATCATATTCATGTTGTATCACTCTGGCTGCCATACCGTCAATGACTTCGGTATGTTTTTCGAAATTTTCATCAAAATATTCAACGGTAATTTTTTCATGTCTGAAAACATCTTCTGTAATGCCCGGAATGCTTAAGCATCCTTCATTAAAAGCCCATTCATCGCCTTCTTCTTTAAGAATTTTTGCATTGATAAATACTTTTTTGAAATTGCTTAAATATTCTGACTCATTTTCATTTAAATCCTCATCATCCCCAAAAGGCGAAGTATCCACAATAAAAAGCCTGATTGCTTTGCCAATTTGAGGCGCTGCCAATCCAACACCACGCGCATTTAACATGGTTTCTTTCATATTTTCAATGAGCTCATTTAAATTTGGATACTCTTTGTCAATATCAACGCCCATTTTTCTCAAAACAGGATCGCCATAAGCTATAATTGGTAATATCATACTCGTTTTTTAGGTTTGCAAAATTACAAAAGATTTAAGGAATAATAAAATAGTTGTCGCATACTATTTATGATAAAGATAGGTCTGTAATATAATCGTTGCGCTGATTTCATCAACAAGCGATTTGTTTTGACGTTGTTTTTTCTTCAGGCCGCTGTCAATCATGGATTGGAAGGCCATTTTTGAAGTAAAACGTTCATCCACACGATTTATGGGGATTTTTGGGAAAGTCAACCTTAATTTTTCGACAAATGGCTTAATAAATTGTTCACTTTCACTTTCGGTATTGTTCATTTGCTTGGGTTCGCCAACCAAAAACAACTCGACTTTTTCTTTTTTTAAGTAGGCTGTTAAAAATGAAAAAATATTTTTGGTTTCAACAGTGGTCAAACCGGAAGCAATAATTTGCAATTCGTCCGTAATGGCTATACCTGTTCTTTTTTCACCGTAATCTAAAGCTAAAATTCTTGCCAAAATGTTAACATAATTAATAAAGTTGTGCAAATTTAGGAATTTTGAACGGAAAATTTTTTTTAAAGCAATATATTTGTGCTGAACAGAAATTTAAACAGATGAAACGAGCATATCAAATTTTGATACATAAAGGAATGATTAATGGCGAACTGCAGCTGTTACCGCTAAAAAATAAAATTTAAACAGATGAATGCACTTAAAGAACTCATAGCACAAGCTTGGGAAAACAGAGAATTGTTAAAAGAAGAAATTACCCAAAACGCCATTCGCGAAGTTGTTGATTTGTTGGACAGAGGAGTTTTAAGGGTTGCGGAACCAACAGAAAATGGATGGCAGGTAAATGAATGGATAAAAAAAGCAGTGGTACTGTATTTTCCTATTCAAAAAATGGAAACCTTTGAAGTGGGAATTTTTGAATATCACGATAAAATACCTTTAAAAAGAGGCTATAAAGAAAAAGGAATCCGTGTGGTGCCTCATGCAGTGGCACGTTATGGTTCCTACATTTCTGCAGGTACTATTTTAATGCCCAGTTATGTAAATATTGGAGCGTATATAGATGAAGGCACAATGGTGGATACTTGGGCAACCGTTGGAAGCTGTGCCCAAATTGGCAAAAATGTACATTTGAGTGGTGGTGTAGGCATTGGCGGCGTGCTGGAACCTTTGCAGGCAGCACCTGTGATAATTGAAGACAATGTTTTCGTGGGTTCACGTTGTATTGTGGTGGAAGGAATTCGTGTTGAAAAAGAAGCTGTTTTAGGCGCCAATGTAGTGCTTACAGGTTCTACAAAAATTATTGATGTGACGGGTAGTGAGCCTAAAATTATTAAGGGATACGTTCCGGCGCGCTCAGTGGTAATTCCGGGAAGTTACACCAAAAAATTTCCTGCAGGCGATTATCAGGTTCCTTGTGCCTTAATTATTGGGCAACGTAAAGAAAGTACTGACAAAAAAACATCGCTGAATGATGCGTTGAGAGAGAATGATGTGGCGGTTTAAATCAATATAGTAGTATGACAAATAATAACTCCACAATAATTGGTGAATACAACACTATTTCAGTAATTATTGTGAATTATAAGTGTTGGAAAGATTTAGAAAACTGCCTTTTTTCCTTAATTAATATTGATAAATCTGATTTTAATTATGAAGTTATTGTTGTTGATAATAAGTCCAACGATGGTATTTTTAATAATTTTTTAAATAAATTTCCCGAAGTAAAGTTTGTTGAAAATTCCGGAAATAATGGATTTTCCAACGGATGTAATAAAGGAGTTTCTCTAGCGAAAGGTGACTATTTCTTGTTTTTGAATCCGGATACAATAGTTTCAAAAGAACCAATTATTTCTATGTTGAAATTAGCAAAAGAGCATTCGGATTATGGAATTGTTTCTTGTAACCAGCTAAATAAAAAAGGTGGAAGTGAAAAAATAATTAGGCTTTTTCCTAGCTTGCAGAATCTTTTTGGAATTACTAGAGCCATTTTTAAATCGATTCATAAAAAAGAACTTTCCAAAAGATTTGATATTTCAAATGGCATAGTTTTTCCTGATTGGGTTTCGGGTTCGGTTGTTTTTATAAGTAGAAAATGGTTTAAAAAAGTTGATGGGTGGAATGAAGATTATTGGATGTATTCGGAAGATATTGACTTGTGTAAAAAAGTTTCTAAGCTGGGTGGAAAAATTGCACTAAATAAAAATGTCCATATTATCCATAATCACGGTGGTGCCTCCAGATTAAATGTAAAAACTGCTGCGCTAACAAAAACAGAAGTAATTATCTCCAAACATGTATATGTAAATAATCATTTTAAGGGGTTTTTAAAATATTTTAGTCAGTTTTTAATTGTTTTTCAAGTACTTTCTACTAAATTTATTCTGGCTCTTTTTGGAATTGTATTATTTTTTATTCCAAAAATGAATTTACAATTGATCATATTTATAAATTTAATTAACTATTATGTTTATGCACTTGTAAGAAACTCATGGTTAAGTGATAGATCAATGAATAACAAAATAGGCCAGATTAAAAATTCGTAAAACTTTATAATAACTCATTGTGTTTTTATTGAGCTCCTGTTAGGGGTTAAAACCCTGATATTAAAGTGAAAAGTTGTTTAGAAATTAAATTGTCAAATAGAAATTTATGGAAATAAAACAAAAAAAATATTATGGACATATGAGACCTGAAATGTTATCTCTTATTCCATATTCGGCGAAAAAAACACTTGAAATAGGTTGTGCTCAAGGTAACTTTTCATCACAATTGGTTAAAGAAGGAGTTGAAACTTGGGGTATCGAACCAGATATAGATTCTGCAAAAATGGCTGGTAAAAAGCTTTATAAAGTTTTAGAAGGTACTTTAGATGCTAAAATAAATGAATTACCTGATAATTATTTTGATGTAATAATTCTAAATGATGTATTGGAACATTTATTATATCCTTGGGATGATTTAAAGAAGCTAAAACTGAAGTTAGCTTCTGATGGGGTAATAATATCCTCAATACCTAACGTAAGATATACGAAAAATTTATTCAATCTTTTAGTAAGGAAAGATTGGGAATATAAAGAATCTGGCATATTGGATTCTACGCATTTTCGTTTTTTTACAAGAAAGAGTATTCGTTCATTATATAATAAAAGTGGGTATTCTGTTCAATCAATAAAGGGAATTAATTGTACAAAGTCAGTTTTATTTTTTCCAATAGCTTTATTACTTAATATACTTTTGTTAGGTACTCAACTGGATATCTTTTATATGCAATTTGCGACAGTGGCAAGAAAAGTGAAAGAAAATTAATAGAAACTTATGAAATTTGAAATTCAAAAAACATTAGAAGTGTTGAAAAATAGCGGAGTAATGCTTTACCCAACCGATACGGTCTGGGGAATTGGCTGTGATGCCACTTTCGAAGAAGCTGTTGCCAAGGTTTTTACAATCAAAAAGCGTTCAGAGAGCAAGAGCCTGGTTATTTTGGTCGACGATTTCGATATGCTTAAAAAATACATTCCAAAAGTTCCAAAAGCAGTGATAGAATTGCTGTCAAAAACAACAAATCCAACGACCATTATTTACGACAATCCTGCTGGTTTGGCTAAAAACGTGGTTGCGGAGGACAATACGGTTGCCATTCGCATCGTGCAAAATGAGTTTTGCAGGGAATTGATTCGTTTGTTTGGAAAGCCGATAGTTTCCACTTCGGCAAATATCAGCGGGAACCCAACACCAAAAAGTTTTAATGAAATTGAAATGTCCATTTTGGATAGCGTTGATTATGTTGTAAATTTGCACCGCGATGAAGTGAACGAAAAATCTTCAACTATTTTGAGGGTCAATGATAAAGGGGAAATAACCGTTCTGCGCAAATAAAAAATGACTAAAAAAATAATGCACACGGAGGCGATAAGCCAACCGATTTTTGAATATATCTCACAAGCGGCTTCCGATTTGCAATTGGAAACCTATGTCATAGGTGGTTTTGTGCGTGATTACTTTTTAAAACGAAACAATAAGCAGGATATAGACATTGTTGCCGTTGGAAGCGGCATTGAATTGGCACAGGCTGTCGCAAAATTATTACCGAACAAACCCAAAGTACAAGTTTTTAAAACCTATGGCACGGCGATGTTAAGGTATAACGATTTGGAAGTGGAATTTGTGGGCGCGCGAAAGGAATCTTACAATGAAAGCAGCCGGAATCCGGTTGTGGAAGACGGAACCCTTGAAGACGACCAAAACCGCCGCGATTTTACCATAAATGCCTTGGCCCTGAGTTTAAACAAAGCAGATTTTGGCAAATTATTGGATCCCTTTAACGGATTGAAAGATTTGGAAGCCAAAATGATCAAAACACCGCTAAGTCCCGATATTACCTATTCTGATGATCCTTTGCGTATGATGCGCGCCATTCGTTTTGCCACCCAGTTGAACTTTACCATTGAAAAAAAATCCTTTGAAGCCATTGCCAGAAATGCCGAGCGACTGGATATTATTACGCGTGAAAGGATTGTGGAAGAACTCAACAAAATAATGAGCGCTCCGGTACCTTCGGTCGGATTTATTTTATTGCACAATGCGCAGTTATTAAAACGTTTTTTGCCGGAACTGACCAATTTGGAAGGGGTAGAGGATGTGGAAGGACAAAAACACAAAGACAATTTTTACCATACCTTGGAAGTGGTGGACAATATTTCAAAAAACACCGATCATTTATGGTTGCGCTGGGCTGCCCTGCTGCATGATATTGGAAAAGCACCCACCAAAAAATTTCATCAAACGTTGGGCTGGACTTTTCACGGGCACGAATATATAGGTTCAAAAATGGTGTACAAACTGTTTAAACGTTTAAAAATGCCTATGAACGAGAAAATGAAATTTGTTCAAAAGATGGTATTGTTAAGTTCACGTCCGATTGTGCTGGCTACCGAAGTGACCGATTCTGCTGTACGACGGTTGGTTTTTGATGCGGGCGATGATATTGAAAGTTTAATGACTTTGTGTGAAGCGGACATCACGACTAAAAATCCGTCGAAGTTTAAAAAATACCACCAAAATTTTGAATTGGTACGCCAAAAAATAAAGGAAGTGGAAGAACGCGACCATGTGCGCAATTTTCAGCCGCCAATTTCCGGCGAACTGATTATGGAAACCTTTGATTTAAAACCTTGCCGTGAAATTGGGGTGATCAAAGAAGCTATTAAGGAGGCCATTTTAGATGGTAAAATAGCGAATAATTATGAAGAGGCTTATCAATATATGTTAGAACTGGCTAAAAAATCAGGATATGTTTTACCAGGTAAAAACTTTTAAGGAGAACTTAATTTTGTCCTGTGGCTTGAAGGTATTTTTCCATGACCAATATTGAAAGTAATTGTTCTAATTTAGGATCTGTAAATTGAGTAATCCATTCATTGGCATTTTTTATTATTTCTAACGCCTCATTTTCGTTGCTGGAATAATAATCAATTTTATCAATTAAGTCGGAATAATCATCTTCTATGTGAACATAGTGAAAGTTCGGAATCAACTTCCCTTCCATATACCAGGTTTCAAATTTTGGAGTTGGCATAAAACATAGAGAATTAGATGACATTATCCATTTAAGGTTTGTTGCTACATCATTACCTTCAATTGAAAGAATAAATTTATATTTTAATTGTTCATTAATACTTAAAAAGGGTTTCTCCCAAATAGGGTTAAGGTTTAATTTTCCAACTTGACCAATATCACATTTTGGATGCAGATAATATTGATCAACTAATAATTCTCTATTTTCTTTATGAACAACTCCTCGCCAAACGGCCATGTCTTTTTTCTCTGAAAAAGGTGTTGAATCATTAATAAATTTAAAATGTCGAACTTCATTTAATTTAAGTAAAACAGATAAATTGTTATGATTAATAGGTCTGCTTTTTACAAATGTGGGCGTGCTTTGCAGCTCTGTAATATCTCCAAATTTATAGGCGATTTTATATTTATGATTAAAGTATCTTGTAACTTTTATGAGGTCGAAGAAATAAACACTGCCTTTTCTGGGTTTTTTGATAGCGCCAATTTGTATCGTTAAATTCTCATCTAAAGCATGTTTATTTATGCTGAGGTAATAATTTAATCGTTCATTTATTAGAGCTATTGGGTATTCATTTCTATAGCTCAGCCATTTTTTTAATTGAGATTGATAAATGAATTTTGGCAGAATTGCCTGAAAAATATTAGTTAAATAGTATATAAGTTTACTTTCTTTAAAAGTTTTAATTATTTCCATAACAAATACAAACAAGATAATTTAATAGATATCAAAGACAGTAAAATCATTAAGCTTTGTTTTTAAATAAAAAACCTTCGAATTTAATGTTTATAGCGTCTGCATTTCTACCAACTTGGTATAAACGCCGTTTTTGGCAATCAATTCTTCGTGGTTTCCCTGCTCAATGATTTTTCCTTTCAGTAATACTACAATAATATCCGCTTTTTGAACCGTTGAAAGTCGGTGTGCAATCACCACAGAAGTTCTGTTTTTCATCATTTTTTCCAACGCATCCTGCACCAGACGTTCAGATTCTGTATCCAACGCGGAAGTGGCTTCATCCAGAATCATGATGGGCGGATTTTTAAGTACGGCGCGCGCAATGCTCAACCGCTGTTTTTGTCCACCCGAAAGCTTGTTTCCGCTGTCGCCTATGTTGGAATCGTAGCCATTTGGCATCTCATTTATAAATTCATGGGCATTGGCAATTTTGGCGGCGTCCAAAATTTCGGCCTCCGATTTATTTTCTATGCCTAGTAAAATATTGTTTTTGATGCTGTCATTGAATAAAATGGAATCTTGTGAAACAAGGCCTTGCAGACTGCGTAATGATTTTTTTGTGATGTCGCGAATGTCGATGCCGTCAATTTTAATGCTGCCTTCATTCACGTCATAAAAACGTGTCAGCAAATTTGCGATGGTCGATTTTCCGCTGCCCGATTGTCCCACAAACGCCACCGTTTTTCCTTTAGGAATTTCCAGCGAGAAATTTTTTAGCACATACTCATCTTCATATTTAAATGAAATATTTTCTAGGCTGATGGCGGAATTAAATCCTTCTTTCACCATTGCATTCGGCTTGTCGGCCAATGGCGAGGAGGTATGTAAAATCTCTAGCACGCGTTCTGCGGCGGCATCTCCTTTTTTTACGCCATAAACGGCTTTTGAAATTGCTTTTGCTGGAGTTAAAATATTGTAAGCCAGTCCCATATAAACAATAAAAGCATCGGGAGCCAAAGTTTTGGACACCAAAACCAAGGAGCCGCCGTACCATAGTAAAATGGCAATGACACCAATTCCCAAAAACTCGCTCAATGGGGAAGCTAAATTTTGCCGGTTCAGTAATGAATTGGAGTATCTGTAAAACCTAGAGGTCGATTCCCTGAATTTCGAATTGAAATAACCTTCTGCATTAAATCCTTTAATCACCCTTAATCCGCCCAGCGTTTCTTCTAAAATGGATAAAAACAGTCCCTGTTCTTTTTGGACTTTATCCGATTGTTTTTTTAATTTTTTTCCGACCAATGATATCACGAATCCCGCAATCGGAATAAAGATGAACACAAATAAGGTCAATTGCGGACTTAAGGCCAGCATCGCAAAAATAGTGAACAAAATCATTAAGGGTTCTCTGACAATTAATTCCAAGATGGATAAAAAAGAATGCTGGATTTCCAACACATCCGTAGAAATTCTGGCAATGATATCACCTTTTCTTTTTTCTGAAAAATAGGCCAGTGGCAAATCAACTGTTTTTTCATACAAATCATTCCGAACATCTTTTAAAACGCCATTTCTTAAAAACGTGATAAAGTACATGGCCAAATAGCCGAATATGTTTTTGAGTAAAAAGGTGCTGATCACAATGATAATCATAAATAGCAAGGCCTTCATTTCGCCTTCTGTATTTATTTTTATGGTAATGAAGTAATTGATGTAATTTTCAATATAACCGCCAAGTTTGGTGACACCCTCATACAAAGGTTTTGTGGTGATGGGTTCCGCAGTTTTAAAAAGTACCTTTAACATGGGCATCAGAGAAACAAAGGCCAAGGTGCCAAACAACGCATAAAAAACATTGCTGACAATGTTTAAAACACCGTATATTTTATAAGGTTTGGCATAAACCAGTATTTGTCTGAAGTACTTCATTATTTTTTTTGTTTTTGCTTTAAAATCCTATCCCCTTTACAAGCCAACGCGCCGGCTGGCCCTATCGCTAAAAA
>CAZBGP010000020.1:21826-28225 GCA_964491495.1 uncultured Lutibacter sp.
AGCTTGATTTGTTGCTTGAAAAGAAATTGAAACTTAAACTACTGACTTTCGTCTTCGGTCTTCCGTCCAGATAGCTAACGGAATCGGACTATTTAGCTCAATTTCAGTTCAGCAATAATGCGTTGAATTTTGGCATCCAGTTCCGCTTCAACCTTTTTTGCATTTTCAACAGCGTCTAATTTTCCTTTAACGCTGAAATAAAATTTTATTTTTGGCTCGGTGCCGCTTGGTCTTGCAGCTATTTTTGTGTCGGCTTCTGTATGATAAATCAATACATTGGATTTGGGAGTGTCGATACTTTCAATCTTTCCGGTTGCTATATTTTTTCTTGTTGAAGCGTCATAATCAAAAAGATAAGTCACTTTTGAACCGTCAATTTCCATTACCGGATTTTCACGCAAATCAACCATCATTTGTTTAATCTGGTCGGCACCGTCCATTCCCTTTTTGACAACAGAGATTAAGTGCTCTTTGTAAAAATGATTGTCGGCATAAATTTGCAGCAATTCCTGATACACAGAACTTCCTTTCGCTTTTGCATTTGCCGCAATTTCACAGGCCAACAAGGTAGCGGTTACTGCATCTTTATCGCGCACAAAATTGCCAATCATATAACCAAAACTTTCCTCGCCGCCGCCAATAAAATCTTGTTTGCCTTCGGCTTCGCGAACCATTTTGGCAATCCATTTAAATCCAGTCAGTCCAACTTTGGTTTCAACACCGTATCGTGCCGCAATTTCATTCACCAAATTGGTAGAAACAATAGTGGAACCCACAAATTGTTTGCCGTTTAGTTTGCCTGCTTCCATCCATTTTCTGATTAAAAAATCGGTCATCAGACACATGGTTTGATTTCCGTTTAATAGGGTCATTTTTCCTTCTAAATTTCTCACTGCAATGCCCAATCGGTCACAATCAGGATCGGTTCCGATGACGATGTCGGCATGGATTTTTTCAGCCAGATCCGTGGCCATTTTTAGGGCATCCGGTTCTTCTGGATTGGGAGATTTAACGGTTGGAAAATCGCCATTTGGCAGGCGTTGTTCTTCAACAATGTTAACATCTGTATAACCTGCTCTTTTAAATGCTTCCGGGATGGAAGTAATGGAAGTTCCATGCAATGAAGTGAAAACAATCTTAAGGTTTTCTTTGCCTTTTGTGTTGAAGGTGCCATTTTTCACACTGGCATTTATGAAAGCTTCATCTAATTCTCTGCCAATCACTTCAATCAAATTTTCATTGGTTTTGAAGTTGATTTGGGAAAAATCCAAACGGTTGACCTCAGCAATGATTTCATTGTCCTGCGGCGGAACAATTTGTCCGCCATCATTCCAATATACTTTGTAGCCGTTGTATTCCGGCGGATTGTGGGATGCGGTCAGTACTATTCCTGCATCGCATCCTAAATGTCTTACCGCAAAAGAAAGTTCTGGGGTTGGACGTAAATCTTCAAATAAGTAGACTTTAATGTTGTTTGCGGAAAAAACATCAGCCACAATTTTTGCAAATTCTTTGCTGTTATGTCGGCAGTCGAAAGCAATAACAGTTTTCAACGGTTTGTTTGGAAAAGTTTGGGTTAAGTAATTGCACAATCCCTGTGTTGCCCTACCCAAGGTATATTTATTGATTCTATTGGTTCCTGCGCCCATAATGCCGCGCATTCCTCCGGTGCCAAATTCCATATCCTGATAAAAATGTTCCGTTAATTTTGTAGGATCACCGGCGATAAGCTGCTTTACTTCTTTTTGTGTTTGCGCGTCGAAAGTATCGGTCAGCCAAAGTTGGGCTTTATGTAAGATTGTAGTCATGTCCTATGAATTTGAAAGTGCAAAAATAGTTCAATTATGTTAAAAAAGATCAACTGTTGATTTTTTCTGAGATGGTGTAACGTTTTGTATCCGATTTTGTGCGCAAAATAAGTTCGCCTAAAAACCCGGCCAAAAATAGTTGTGTTCCAATAATCATGGCAACAATCGCCAAATAAAATTGAGGTTTGTCAGTAATCAAACGGCCTGTCGGATTAAAAAATAGTTTGTCAATTCCTAAGTAAAAAGCAAAACAAAATCCGATGAAAAAAGTCAATGTTCCCAACAATCCGAACAAATGCATTGGTCTTTTACCAAATTTCGACAAGAACCAAATGGTAATTAAGTCCAAAAATCCATTGATGAAACGTTCCATACCAAACTTGGTTACGCCGTATTTTCTGGCTTGGTGGGCAACCACTTTTTCGGTAATTTTATTGAATCCCGCATTTTTGGCGAGTACCGGTATGTATCGGTGCATTTCTCCGTTCACATCAATATTTTTTATGACTTCATTTTTGTAAGCTTTCAATCCGCAATTAAAATCATGCAATTTTAAGCCGGAAGTTTTTCTTGCCGCCGCATTGAATAATTTTGAGGGTATGTTTTTTCTGATTTTTGAATCGAATCGCTTTTTTTTCCAGCCTGAAACCAGATCGAAATCGCCGCTTATAATTAATTCGTACAATTCGGGGATTTCATCCGGACTGTCCTGCAAATCAGCGTCCATAGTGATTACAACATCTCCGGTCACTTGTTTAAATCCGGCATTTAGTGCCTGGGATTTTCCGTAATTTTTTTGAAATCGGAGCCCTTTTACATTTGGGTTTTTTTCAGATAAGGAGGAAATTACCTTCCAGGAATCGTCGGTGCTGCCGTCATCTATAAAAAGCAATTCATAAGAATAACGATTGGCTTGCATCACTTTTACAATCCAATCGTGTAATTCATTTAAAGATTCATCTTCGTTAAGCAGTGGAATGACGATGGATATATCCATTTAAGTTTGTTTTAAATACTGGTGATTTCTTCGTCGGTTTTTTTCATAATCAATCCGCCAATAAGCGCAATGATAAATCCAAAAAACAAACTTCCGATGATGGCAATGGCCGAAGTCATTACTGGTCCTGACATTTTTTTAGCCATTTCCATGGATGCTTCCAGTTGTTCATCAGTAAAATTAGGATAAGTTTCAATCATTTTTTGTTGTTGAACTTCCATCATTCTTGCATAATATTCCGGCTCAATAAAATTGGTAAAAATTAAGGTGTAAACAACGGTAATGAGCCCTGAAATTAGCGCAATGCCCAATCCGGTTTTTAGCGCCTCGGACAAGGATAAAAAACCTCCGTTTAATTCCTTTATTTTCTTGATACCCAAAATGATGATTACTACTGTCACCAATACGCTAATTATACCAACCGACCAATGCGGATCGTAGGTTTTTCCCATTGAATAAAGTGCAACATTGATTAATACTGCTGCAAATCCCAACAGTAAACCGTAGTTTAACATAATTTGCTTTGGCGTGATTTCTTGATTCTCCATGATAATTGATTTGATTTTTGGTTGAACAAATATAGTAAATACCTTATTACCATTGGTGGTTTAATGCCAACAATAATAGTAATTTTTAGTCAGGGCTCTGTAAAGAAATAACGGATACATTTTATCTTGTTCTTTTGCGCTTTTTCCTCGTTGTAAAATCGTTAAATAGCTATGCTATTCCTCTCATTTACGCCTTGAAAAAGCACAAAATTACTTCGCTAATTCTGCACCATTTATTTCTTTACAGAGCCTAAGTTATTAGTAAACACGAATTTAGATTTGTTACACTAAAATTAGAAAAAAATAGTGGTAAAATTAAAAAATGATTGTATTTTTGCGCCGGGCAAGTCCTGCACAACCAGCTCCCTTTGAACCCTCCAGGGCGGGAACGCAGCAAAGGTATTAGGTTGTAGCGGTGTGATGTAGGTCGCTTGCCCTTTTTTCTTTTCTGCTTAAATCATTTTCTAAGCACTTTTTAAATCTCCACAAATACCTTACTTTTGATTACTAATTATAGATTGCAATTTTAGCTGAATGCTGATTGGCATACTAATTTGCGTTAGGGATAGAAGTGAAAATATTTTTTTGAGGCTTTTTGCCGATAAAAAAGATTGAAGCGCATAGCCCGACCCTTGTGGTAACGCCCACCAAAAAGGCGGGCAGGCCCAATTTTCAATTATTTAATATATTAAGTTTTCAATGAAAAATAAAGTCGTTTTAATTACGGGAGGTTCTTCGGGAATCGGGAAATCCGTCGGTGAATTTTTGACACAAAGAGGATTTATCGTTTACGGAACCAGCAGGAATCCGGGTAACATTACAAATCACCCGTTTCGCCTGATTGCCTTGGATGTCAATCTTAAGGAAACCATTCTAAAAGCTGTTGATGAAATCATTGCTGTGGAAGGCCGCATCGATATTTTGATCAACAACGCTGGAATGGGCATTACCGGGCCTATTGAAGAAACGCCGACCGATGAAATGCGCAACGTTTTTGAAACCAATTTTTTTGGCCCGATAGAAATGATGAAAGCGGTTTTGCCTCAAATGCGAAAACAAAACAGCGGACTGGTTATCAATGTAACTTCAATTGCAGGTTATATGGGTTTGCCGTTCAGGGGCATTTATTCGGCAACAAAAGGCGCTTTGGAAATTGTGACGGAAGCGATTCGGATGGAAGTTAAAGGTTTTGGCATTGAAGTGACCAATGTGGCGCCGGGCGATTTTGCCACAAATATAGCATCGGGCCGCTACCATACACCAGTTTTTGAAAATTCTTCGTATAAAGAAGACTATCAAAAAAATCTGGATTTAATGAATGTTCACGTGGACAGTGGCAGCAATCCGATCCAGATGGCGGAAGCCATATATAAAATCATAAACACTTCAAAACCTGATATTCATTACAAAGTGGGCGATTTTATGCAAAAATTTTCTATTATTTTAAAAAGAATATTGCCTGATAAAGTTTATGAAAAGATGTTGATGAATCATTATAAATTATAGCAGATTATATTTACTTTTTAAACATTTTTAGTATAACTATAAAATGAGGAAAAGTAATTGAAGCCAAAAATGAAAAGAAGAGCGCGTTAAAAATAATCATATCAGCAGATATATAATATAAAATAAAAATACCTACCAAAGAAATTATCCAATAAATTAGGGCGGTTTTTAAATATTTTTTAAAATTTGATAAACTAAAATCTCCATATAAAAATTTTATTTGATCATTTAACGATGGAATACTATGCCAAAAAATAAAGTATATGGCAAATCCCCAAATTAAACCCGAGACTTTAAAAATTACAAAAAGCACTGCTATATAAAAAGTTTGTTTAAATATCTCTTTCTTAAAATCACTAATTTTTTTTGCTATTATAAATGATAAAACGAAAAAAATAAAAAGCGATACCAACAACAAGTTTAAAAAATAA
Organism: uncultured Lutibacter sp.; assembly: GCA_964491495.1. GTDB lineage: Bacteria > Bacteroidota > Bacteroidia > Flavobacteriales > Flavobacteriaceae > Lutibacter. The sequence goes on from CAZBGP010000020.1 coordinate 27,117, forward strand.
TACGCTTCTATACTTACGTTAGAAATTTTATAAATAATTTGTTCGACTTTGATAGAATTAAAATAAAACAGCGCCGACAAAATTAATATTCCATAATTAAACTGAAAGAACGCACTAGCCACTTTGTTGAAGTTTTTCAATAATTCTTGCCAGTTTTGTTCTCCAAAATGATAAGCACTAACTAAAACAAAAAATAATAACGCAATTAAAGGTATATTAATAAAAAGCACAACTGAGATTAAAATCACGGAAATATAAGAACCTAAAATTTTTAAAAATGTATATTTTTTAAACTGATTTAAGTGGTCAATTAAAATTAAATCATTGGCTCCATGTAGTATTCCAAAGCTAAAAATTAATCCCATTCCTAATAATGTTTGATTTTCTAAGGATAAGAAGGAAGTTAGCCACAGTCCAAAAAAGCTCAATATTATCGATATTTTATGCATTTTATATTAATTAGAAATAAAAGTGTTTAACATATTTTAAAAAAAACTAAACAAAATATTTTTTATTTAGTTTAATGTTTTGTAAATTTACTTAAACAAATTAATTAATACTATATATTATGACAAATTTTATGCTTCTTTCCGCAAGTGTAGCAAAAATGCTACCAAATGATTACGTAGGTTTTACATTTTTTATTGGAAGTATGGCCATGATGGCTGCTTCCGCTTTTTTCTTTTTATCATTAAATCAGTTTGATAAAAAGTGGCGTACATCAGTTTTAGTTTCTGGTTTAATTACTTTTATTGCTGCTGTACATTATTTTTATATGCGTGATTATTGGACTAGTTTTCAAGAATCACCAACTTTTTTTAGATACGTTGACTGGGTATTAACTGTGCCGTTAATGTGTTTAGAATTTTATTTAATTTTAAAAGTAGCTGGTGCAAAAACCAATTTGTTATGGAAAATGATTATCCTGTCATTGATTATGTTAGTAACTGGTTATCTTGGTGAAACAGTTTTTAGTGACAACGCAGCATTATGGGGCTTCATTTCAGGGATTGCTTATTTCATGATTGTTTATGAAATTTGGTTTGGAAAAGCTGCAAAATTAGCTGCTGCTGCTGGAGGAAATGTTTTAGCGGCACACAAAATTTTAT
>CAZBGP010000020.1:28235-30656 GCA_964491495.1 uncultured Lutibacter sp.
TTGGTTTGTTCTTGTTGGCTGGGCAATTTATCCATTAGGCTATATGTTAGGAACAGACGGATGGTACACTAGCTTCTTAGGAAAAGGAAGTGTAGATGTAGCCTACAACATTGCAGATGCAATCAACAAAATTGGATTTGGGTTGGTAATTTATAATTTAGCAGTTAAATCAACTTCAACCGCTAACGCATAATCTATTTTAATTACTATTTAAAAACCGTTTTGTTTATTCAAAACGGTTTTTTTATTTACTAAATTTTTTACTTTTTTTAAAGATTCATTTCTTACTTTTGTGTTCAATAAGTATACACAGGTAAAACAAAAAAAACATGAAATTTTTTATTGATACAGCAAACCTAGCGCAAATTAAAGAAGCACAAGCATTGGGCGTTTTAGATGGCGTAACCACAAATCCTTCCCTAATGGCCAAAGAAGGCATTACGGGAAAAGACAATATTTTAAAACATTATGTGGCAATTTGTAATATTGTTGATGGCGATGTAAGTGCCGAAGTGATTGCGACTGATTTCGACGGAATGGTGAGAGAAGGGGAAGCATTGGCCGATTTACATCCACAAATTGTGGTTAAATTACCGATGATTGCTGATGGAATTAAAGCCTGTAAATATTTTACCGATAAAGGAATCAGGGTGAATATGACCTTGGTTTTTTCGGCCGGACAAGCGTTGTTGGCCGCTAAAGCAGGTGCAACTTATGTGTCTCCTTTTATTGGAAGGCTGGATGATATTTCTACAGACGGATTAAATTTGATTTCTGAAATCAGGCTTATTTACGACAATTACGGCTACGAAACAGAAATTTTGGCAGCTTCAGTGCGTCACACCATGCATATTATCGATTGCGCAAAATTAGGTGCTGATGTCATGACAGGTCCTTTATCAGCCATTATGGGATTGTTGAAACACCCACTTACTGATATTGGTCTGGCCCAGTTTTTGGCAGATTATAAAAAAGGAAACTAATTAGGATTTACGATTGTAGATTTACGATTTTTTAAAAAGAGGCTATCTAAAAAATTATTTTTTAGATAGCCTCTTTTTTGTTTACAATTTTTTATAAATATAATCGTCATTCTGAACTTGTTTCAGAATCTCACGATATTAGCTACCAATTTTTATGAGAACCTGAAATGCATATTCACGAGTACCTTAAAAACAAAATAATAAAGGTCATGAGTAAACAAGTTCAGGTTGACGAAATTGAGCACCTGCCAACTGCTTACTAAATCCGCTCTTTCAATTTCTTAATGGTGTCGCGCAATTTTGCGGCAGCGATGAAGTCGAGTGCTTTAGCGGCCTCTTCCATTTGTTTGCGTTTTTCGCGAATGCTGTTTTCCAATTCGGCCTTCGTCATATAATCCATTTTTTCTTCGGCGGCAATATTCGCCAAATTTTCAAAATTATAGGTTGAAGCTGTGTTTTGTCCCATAATATTTTCGATGCTCTTTATAATTTGGGTAGGCGTGATGTTATTTTCGGTGTTATAGGCAATTTGTTTTTCGCGGCGACGGTTTGTTTCGTCGATGGTGAGTTGCATGCTGTTGGTCATTTTATCGGCATACATAATGGCGATTCCATTGATATTTCTTGCGGCACGGCCAATGGTTTGTGTTAAAGATCGGTGTGAACGCAAAAAACCTTCCTTATCGGCATCCAAAATAGCCACCAAAGAAACCTCAGGTAAATCGAGACCCTCACGCAACAAATTTACGCCAATCAACACATCAAAAATGCCCAAACGCAAATCGCGCATAATTTCAACACGCTCCAACGTATCCACATCAGAGTGAATGTAACGGCAGCGAATCTGGATTCTGCTTAAATATTTCGTCAGCTCTTCCGCCATTCTTTTGGTCAGTGTGGTGACCAGTGTGCGTTCGTCTTTTTCCACCCGCAACTGGATTTCTTCAATTAAATCGTCTATTTGGTTGATGCTGGGGCGCACCTGAATTTCGGGATCCAGTAAACCTGTAGGCCGAATGACCTGTTCCACAAAAACACCTTCTGTTTTTTGCAATTCATAATCGGCAGGCGTGGCGCTCACAAAAATAACCTGATTCTGTATCGCTTCGAATTCGTCGAATTTCAGCGGACGGTTGTCCATCGCTGCCGGCAATCGGAATCCATATTCCACCAAATTTACCTTACGCGAGCGGTCACCGCCATACATGGCGTGAACCTGTGGAATCGTTACATGGCTTTCATCAATCACCATCAAATAATCTTCTGGAAAATAGTCGAGCAGGCAGAAAGGTCGTGTTCCGGCTTCCCTGCCGTCGAGATAACGGGAATAATTTTCAATGCCGCTGCAATAACCCAATTCGCGAATCATTTCCAGATCGAACTCCGTGCGTTCTTTAAGGCGTTTGGCTTCCAAATGTTTGCCGATTTCTTTGAAATA
>CAZBGP010000021.1:0-29053 GCA_964491495.1 uncultured Lutibacter sp.
CCTGATGGTGATTTTATTGGAATCCGCCATAAAATGTTTATCTCCCATTCTTATGACCATCGTGTTGTGAATGGTGCTTTAGGCGGAATGTTTATTAAAGCGGTTAAAGAAAGTCTGGAAGCCTGGGATGTAAAAGCAGATTTTTAATATAATGAGTACTAAAAAGTTTTAAGTGTTTGTTAAACATAAAAAAGCAGCCAATAAAAATTGGTTGCTTTTTTGTAACTATAAAACTCAAATAAACGATACGCATAAGCTTTTAAGCTTTAAATTTGCACGCAACTAAAAAAATTAAAATAAAATGATTAAAGCATTTAGAATTATTACAGTTATTGAAGGATTTTCACTTTTGGTACTATTATTTTTAGCCATGCCGTTAAAATATATCTGGGGCTTGCCACAAATGGTACAAGTTGTTGGAATGGTACACGGAGTCTTATTTCTGATTTTCGTGGTTATGGCCATCATGATTTTTTACGAATTAAAATGGAGCTTAAAAACTTTTGGCATTGTGATGTTTGCTTCCTTAATTCCATTTGGCTATATCTATATTGATAAAAAACATTTAAAACTTTAAAAAATGTTAAAGGATTTCGAGATTACAATTTTTACAGACTTTATTGAAGAATACTTGGTTAAAAAGGGAATGATTCCTTTTTGGGCGAGTTCCATTAATTTGGTGGTAACTGTTGTTTTTCTTGGTTTGGCGGTATTGTTTATCGATAGAATTTTGCGAAAAACAATTGTTGTATCCTTTAAACTATTTTCACTTCAAACAAAAACAGCCTTCGATGATTTTTTGGTTCAAAGTAAATTTCCAAGGTATGTTGCACATATTATTCCTTTGTATTTTTTAAAATTCAGCATTCCCTTTATTTTAAGCGGCTATCCAATTTTATTGAATGTTGCAAGTATCGCCATTAATATTTATGGCGTTGTGTTGATTGTTAAAATTCTTCGAAGTTTTTTAAGATCAACCCAAAAATATTTGCGCACCAAAGAAAAATATAAAGACAAACCTTTAGAAAGTTATATTCAGGTTGTGATGTTGTTTTTTTGGGGAATTGCCACAATTTTTATTGTGTACCAGTTAACAGGAAAAGACATTATGAGTTTTGCCACGCTTGGCGCGGCTTCCGCAGTAATTTTGTTGATTTTTAAAGATACGATTTTGGGATTTGTCGCCTCAATTCAAGTATCCGTTAATGATATTGTACGCATTGGCGATTGGATTACCTATAACAAATTTGGCGCCGATGGTTTTGTGACCGACATCAATTTGGCAACGGTACTTGTTCAAAACTGGGACAACACGTATACCACAATTCCAACCTACAGCTTAATTTCCGATTCTTTTCAAAACTGGCGTGGAATGCAGGAATCTGGCGGAAGACGTATTAAAAGAGCCGTGCTCATAAAACAGTCTTCCATCAAATTTTTAACGGATGAAAAAATTGAGGAATACAAAAAAATTCAATTGGTAAAAACTTATATTGAACACAGGCAGCGCGAAATTTTGAAGTACAATGAAAAGACTTCAGCCGATAAATCGGTGTTAATCAATGGAAGAAACCAGACCAACTTTGGTATTTTCAGAAAATATGTAAATGGTTATTTACACGAGAATTCTGCCGTAAATAAGGAGCTCTCGTTAATGGTTAGGCAGTTGGAACCAACATCCAAAGGAATTCCGTTAGAAATTTATTGTTTTATCAGCGACAAACGCTGGGAAAATTTCGAAGCCGTAATGGCCGATATTTTTGACCACGTAATTGCTTCCGTTCCTTATTTTGACCTTGAAATTTTTGAGGAACCAACAGGAAAAGACTTAAGGTCTTTGGCGGAAAAAAATATTAAATATTAAAAGTTAAATATTAAAAGTTAAATATTAAAAGTTAAATATTAAAAGTTAAATATTAAAGGTTAAAATATTGGTCCGAAGTTTAAGTTCATTAACCAAATCAAACTCACTTTCCTTTGGAAAGGGTTAGTATCCTATCCCTCATTCACTTTCAATCGAGCCGTTGTGCTGGTATTTTGATTTGAATAATCATTTTCCAAATATTTTAAATAACCCACAATGGCAATCATTCCTGCATTGTCTGTGGTATATTCAAATTTAGGGATGTAGGTTTTCCAGCCAAATTTTTCTTCCGTAGCTTTTAAAGTTTCCCTGATTTCTGAATTTGCGCTCACGCCGCCGGCGATGGCAATATGCTTAATTCCGGTTAATTCAACCGCTTTTTCAAGTTTGTCGAACAAAATTTCAACAATGGTGCGTTGAATGGACGCGCAAATATCATTTAAGTTTTCTTCAATGAAATTTGGATTTTCCTTAACTTTTTTCTGAATAAAATACAGAATTCCTGTTTTTAATCCGCTGAAACTAAAATTTAAATCCGCCATTTTTGGCTTGGAAAACTCAAAAGCATTGGGATTTCCTAATCTCGCATATTTATCAACAAACGGTCCGCCCGGATAAGGCAATCCCAAAATTTTTGCGGATTTATCAAAAGCTTCGCCAACAGCATCATCCAAAGTTTCACCAATAACTTCCATGTCAAAATAGCTGGAAATTTTTACAATTTGGGTATGTCCGCCGCTTATGGTCAAACATAAAAAGGGAAAAGGCGGTTTTTGTTGCTTTTCATCATCAATAAAATGTGCCAAAACGTGCGCCTGCATATGATTTACAGAAATTAATGGAATGTTTAAAGCCAGGGAAAGCGACCTTGCAAAAGAACTTCCAACCAATAATGAACCCATTAAGCCGGGTCCGCGCGTAAAAGCGATGGCACTTATCTGTTTTTTGTCGATATTTGCCTGTTGAATTGCTTGCTGAATTACAGGCACAATATTTTGTTGGTGTGCACGTGATGCTAATTCGGGAACAACACCCCCATATTTGGCGTGAATTTCTTGGTTTGCAACAACATTTGTCAGTACTTTGCCATTGCAAATTACGGCAGCGCTGGTATCATCGCAAGACGATTCAATACCAAGAATATAAATAGTTTTATCTTTGACCATCAGTAATATATAAAGGCACGAAAATTGCCATAAAAAATGCAAATTTAATACTTATCAAACGAATTAAAAAAATAGTTGTAAGATTACTCTTGGCGCTGGTGCTTTTATTGGCGTTGGTGAGTTTTTTATTGTCGCTTTCATCCGTGCAAACACGTTTGGGAAAAATGGCCACCGATTTTTTAAGAAAAGATTATAATGTTGACATCAACGTTAAAAGAGTCGATTTGTCTTTTTTGGGAAATGTTGAATTGAATGAGGTTTTGATAAAAGATCATCACGCAGATACTTTGGTTTATGTTCAGAATTTGACAACCTCTGTTTTAAGTTACCGTAATTTGATCAACGGAAAATTAAATTTTGGTCAATTTTCTTTGGAGAAGTTCATCTTAAATATGAAAACGTATAAAGGAGATGAATATGATGCCTTTACCATGTTTATCGATAAGTTTGACGATGGCACAACCAGCGACAAACCTTCCGGGTTTTTGCTGACTTCGAGCAGGTTAAAGTTGAAGGACGGCTATGTTGAATTGTATGATGAAAATATTGAAAACAGCAAGCCGCTGTTTTTTAAAGATATTAACGGAAGTGCCAAAAACTTTAAAATTGATGGGCCAAACGTTTATGCAGATATTAACAAGCTTCATTTTATTGAAAATCATAATATTGAAGTTAAAAGCTTATCGAGCAATTTTACGTACACAAAAACAGCCATGAACTTTTTGAATACCGAATTACTGACAGACAAATCTTCTTTGGTTGCCGACATTTCATTTTCCTATAATAGAGAAGATTTTTCCGATTTTAACAACAAAGTGGTTCTTAATGCAGATGTTAAGAAGGCGGATTTATCTTTGGTGGATTTAAAAAAGTTTTACAATGAATTGGGAACCAGTGATGTGCTTCATTTTTCAACAAAAATAACAGGGAATCTGAACGATTTTAAGACAGATAAGTTGGTGATGACAACCGATCAAGATGCCGCAATAATAGGAACGCTACATTTTCAAAACGTATTTAATCTAGAAGAAGGATTTTCATTGGCGGCCAATTTAACCAGATTAACTTCAGATTATGACCATTTAAAAGCATTGCTTCCCAATATTTTGGGAAAACAGCTGCCTTCATCATTTAAAAAATTGGGTAAATTTTCGGTGAGCGGTTTCGCCTATATTACTGACGATTTAATCAATGCCGATGTTATTATGAAAACTGATATCGGCACCCTGATTACAGATTTGGAACTTACCAATATTGGAGACATCAACAATGCATCTTATTTTGGACATATGGCAGTTATTGATTTTGGATTGGGGAACTTGCTAAATGATCCTTTATTAGGCAATCTTACTGCAGAAGCCGATGTTGACGGAAAAGGTTTTACCTTGGAAAAAATGAATACCTCGGTAAAAGGCCATATTTCCTCGCAACAATTTAAGGGGTACAACTATACCAATGTTGATATAAATGGTGTCATAAAAAACAAGCATTTTGATGGTGAAATGGAAGTTAATGACGATAACATTAAGCTAAACTTTGTTGGTTTAGCCGATTTTTCGACAAAAATTTACACCTTCGATTTTAAAACCAAAATTGATTATTTGGATTTAAACACGTTGAACCTTTTTAAACGCGACAGCATATCAAAAGTTAAAGGAGATATTGAGATAAAAGTTTCAGGAAATTCTTTGGATGATTTGGCGGGTACCATTGATTTTAAAAACGCTTTATACATCAACCAAAAAGACAGTTATTTCTTTAAAGATTTTAACATAACTTCTGCTTTTGAAGGCGAAGAAAGAACAATTACCGTTAATTCTACAGAAATTGTAAATGGCTACGTAAAAGGGAAATTTAAGTTTGCCGAGTTGGTGAAACTCACAAAAAATGCATTGGGAAGCATTTATTCAAATTACAAACCATTTGTGGTTACTGCCGGTCAGGAGCTCGATTTTAGATTTAAAATTTACAACAAAATTGTTGAGGTTTTTTATCCGGAAGTTACGCTTTCTGCAAATACATTCATTGCGGGTAATTTAAATTCTGATGATAATTTGTTTAGGCTAAATATTAAATCGCCAAAAATTATTGCATTCAAAAACACGATTGACTCGCTGAATTTGCAAATAGACACCAAGAACCCATTATTTAATACGCAACTTTCCGTTGCTAAAATAAATACCAAAAATTACAATATAGCCAAATTGCAATTGGTAAATATCACCCTAAATGACACCTTGTATTTTAGGACTGAATTTTTGGGTGGAGATAAAGATACCGAGACTTATGATTTGGCATTTTATCATACCTTTAATAAAGAAAACAAATCCGTTTTCGGACTTCAAAAATCGAATTTTACTTTTAAAGACACCAAATGGATTATCAATCCTGAAGATAATTTTGACAATAAATTGGTGTATGACGATAAAACAAAAACATACGATATCAGTCCTTTCCTAATTACTTCAAACAATCAAAGAATTGAGTTTTTCGGGCAAGTGCGCGACACCATTTCAAAAGATTTAACCTTTAAGTTTGACAATGTTAATTTGGCGACCATAACACCTGAAATTGACAGCATAAAGGTAAAAGGAATTATGAATGGCTCCCTTAATTATAAACAGTTAAATAAGGTAATAAAGCCAACAGCGAACTTTATAATCAATGATTTTAACCTCAATAATTCAGAACTCGGGAATTTAATAGTAGCTGTTGAGGGAAAAAATTCAATACGGGATTATGGGGTTAATATTACCTTGAAAAATAAGAATACAGTAACTTTTTCGGCGGCCGGAAATCTTGACTTTACGCCTAAAAATCCAACCTTGGATGTGCAGCTTGAATTTGAGGAATTTAAGTTAGATCCGTTTTCTCCTTTGGGACAAGATGTTTTTTCAAAAATTAGAGGTTTTGCCTATGGCAACGCACGTTTAACAGGCTTACTGAACAATCCAACTATGGAAGGCGAGTTGTTCTTGGATCAAGCAGGGTTGTATTTACCTTATTTAAATGTGGATTATGATTTTGAAGGAACCAGTGTTGTTTCTATGAAAAATCAAACATTTACTTTTGAGGACGTACAATTAAAAGATAAAAAATTTAGTACCAGAGGTAAATTAACAGGAACCATCAGTCACAATAATTTTGAGACCTGGAGATTGAATTTAAATGTAAATACAAAAAACTTATTGGTATTAAATACCGTTGAGCAAGAAAACTCGGTGTATTACGGCACCGGATTTTTGGAAGGCTATGCCACTTTATTTGGACCAACAGACAAACTGGTGATAAACGTCGCAGGAAAAACAAAAAGAGGCACTCACCTCACAATTCCTGTGAGCGACGTAAAAACGGCAGAAACCTCTCAATTAATCCGATTTGTAAATAAAAGCAATCCTGAAGAAAATGAAGAAACAAGGCAAAAATACATTTCTGAAAAATTAAAAGGATTGTCTATAAATTTCAATATTGATGTCACAAAAGATGCCATTGTTGAAATGGTTTTGGATAAATCAACCGGAAGTTTTTTAAAAGGAAGCGGCACGGGAAATTTGCAAATTGCGCTTGATACCAAAGACAAGTTTGAGATGTATGGTGATTTTATTGTGGACAACGGAATCTATAATTTTAAATACGGCGGATTTATCAACAAACCGTTTATTGTAAAAAAAGGAGGAAGCATTTCTTGGAATGGTGATCCATTAACTGCCGATATTAATATTGAGGCGGTTTACAGAGTTTCTGCCAATCCTAGATCTTTACTGGAAAACATTTCCTCCAGCAGAAAAATTCCTATTGATTTGGTAACCCGTTTTTCAGGAGAATTGTTTAATACCCAAAGAGAATTTGACATTGAAATCCCGAACGCAAGTTCAACAGTAGCTTCAGAGTTGGCTTTCAGATTAAACAGCGATAATTTAAACAATAAAACGGTACAGTTTATTTCGTTGCTTATTTCGGGAAGTTTTTACAATGAAAGTGATTTAAGTGTTAACAGCAGTACCGCTTTGTATGGAACCGGTTTTGATATTTTGTCAAATGCCTTTGACAATATTTTTAATCAGGGAAACAACCGTTTTAAATTAAGACCTGAATATACTGTTGGTGAACGCGGTAAAGTTGACAATTTAAATATCGAGGACCAATTGGCCATAGGGCTTGATTATCAGCTCAATGACCGAATTATTATCAATGGAAAAGTTGGTGTTCCTATGGGTACCAGCAGCCAAACCAATATTATTGGCGAAGTAAATGTTGAGTTTTTACTGAATGAGGAAGGAACATTAAGGTCATCAATTTTCAACCGTCAAAATGAAATCCAATATTCTGAAGAAGAAGAAGGATATACCCAAGGAATTGGATTAAGTTATCAAATAGATTTTGATAACAGTAAAGAATTGCTCCGAAAATTAGGGCTTAGAAAGAAAAAAATAATAATAGATTCAACCAAAGGTTTAAAACCGCTTGACACAATTGAAAAGTTTGACCGGATTTTAGATTTTAAAAAAAATAAAAATAAAAAAAATGAATAAACCAACATTGGTAATTTTAGCTGCCGGCGTAGGCAGCCGCTACGGAGGATTAAAACAATTGGATACTTTTTCAGAACAAGGTGACACCATTTTAGACTTTTCAATATATGATGCAATTCGCGCAGGATTTGGTAAAGTTGTATTTATCATCAGAAAAAATATTGAAGCCGATTTTAAAGCTTTTTTTGATAAAAAACTGGCAGGCAAAATTGAGGTGGAATATGTTTTTCAGGAACTGGAAAATATACCCGAAAAATACAAAGATAACAATCGCGAAAAACCTTGGGGAACCGGTCATGCTTTGTTGATGGCGAAAGATGTTGTAAAAGAAAACTTTGCGGTAATCAATGCCGATGATTTTTATGGTGCAGAGGCTTTTAAAGTGGAGGCCGAATCGTTAAAAACGATGGATTCAAACTCTACCAATTTTAATATGATGGGCTATGTGTTAAAAAATACCATTTCCGAATATGGATCAGTTTCTCGAGGCGAATGCAGCGTGGATGAAAACGGGTTTTTAACCGGTGTAACCGAAAGAACACATATTGAAAAGGTGAACGGTGAATTGAAATATAAAGATGAAAAGGAAGCTTTAATTCCTATTACCGAAGAAACAATTGTATCTATGAACTTTTTTGGATTTACGCCAAAATACTTCGAATTGTCGGAATCTTTATTTGAAGAATTTCTTGCTAAAAATTATAAAGAACCAAAAGCCGAGTTTTTTATTCCATTGGTAATCAACCATATAATTGTCAATAAATTGGCAACAATGGAAGTGTTAAAATCCGATGCGCGCTGGTTCGGCGTTACCTACAAACAAGATAAGGAATACGTGACTTCAGAAATTCAAAAATTGAAAGACAGCGGCGTTTATCCAATCAATTTATGGTAAACAATCGTAAAGAAAAAATGAAAATAATTTTCAATTAAAATATTAGTATAATTTTGCCTTAAGCAAATGGGAAACAAAATAAAAAAAATAGGATTAATGACTTCAGGTGGTGATGCGCCCGGAATGAATGCAGCGATTAGGGCAGTAGTGCGCGCTTGCACTTATTATAAAGTTGAGTGCGTTGGTATTTATAGAGGTTATCAGGGAATGATTGAAGGCGATTTTGAACCGCTAACTGCACGCCACGTAAGCAACATCATCAACAGGGGAGGAACTATTTTAAAAACCGACCGATCAAAAGAATTCAGAACAAAAGAAGGAAGGGAAAAGGCATACAATCAACTTAAAAATGCTGAAATTGATGCATTGGTTTTGATTGGTGGCGATGGAACTTTTAATGGAGGCATTGTTTTTAACAGTGAATTCAATTTTCCTTGTATCGGTATTCCCGGAACAATTGACAATGATATATTTGGCACAGACTACACCATTGGATACGACACAGCGCTAAATACCATCGTTCAGGTGATAGATAAAATTAGGGATACGGCGAGCTCGCACAACCGATTGTTTTTTGTGGAGGTGATGGGTCGTGATGCAGGCTTTATTGCACTAAATGCCGGCGTTGGAGCAGGTGCTGAGGAAATATTAATTCCTGAAGAAAATTTAGGGTTAGATCGCTTATTGGAATCTTTAAAACGAAGCAAACGTTCAGGAAAATCATCAAGTATTGTAGTGGTTGCTGAAGGCGATAAAATTGGAAAAAATGTATTTGAACTGGCCGATTATGTAGAGCAAAATTTACCGCAATATGAAGTGAGAGTTTCTGTATTGGGACATATGCAAAGAGGTGGCAGCCCAAGTTGTTTCGACCGCGTTTTGGCTAGCAGGCTAGGCGTAAAGGCTGTTGAATTGTTATTGGACGGCAAAACTAATTTAATGGTAGGGTTGGTCAATAATAATGTAGAAGCCATTGAATTAAAAGAAGCGGTGAAAGGACGTCATGAAATCGACAAAGAATTATTGCGTGTTAGCGATATTATGTCCATTTAAAGCAAAATATTTTTAAAAAATTTTACGATTACCATCAATTTAAATTGAATGATTAAAATAGGAATAAACGGCTTCGGAAGAATAGGACGTCTGGCTTTTAGAACTGCAATCAATAAAAAAAACATAAAAGTTGTTGCAATAAATGATTTACTTGATATTGAGCACTTGGCCTATCTGTTAAAATACGATTCGGTACACGGACGTTTTAACGGAACTATTGAGGTAAAAGACAAACAGCTTATTGTAAACGGAAATCCAATTCGGGTAACCGGAGAAAGAAATCCGGAAGCGATTGGTTGGGGAAAAGTAGGTGTCGATTATGTGATTGAAGCCACCGGACTATTTACTGATAAGAATAAAGCAGAATTACACTTAAAAGGAGGCGCTAAAAAAGTGGTAATTTCAGCACCGTCAAAAGACGCTCCCATGTTTGTGATGGGCGTTAACCATACAAAACTTTCTAAGGAGCAACTCGTTTTTTCAAATGCTTCCTGCACCACAAACTGTTTGGCGCCAATTGCCAAAGTATTGCATGAAAATTTTGGTATTGTTGAAGGCATTGTGACCACTGTTCATTCGGCAACCGCCAGCCAAAATACAGTTGATGGTCCTGAAAAGCAATGGCGCAGAGGGCGATCTGCCTTAAATAATATGATTCCAACCACCACAAATGCCGCAATTGCGGTAACCAATATTATGCCTGAATTGCAGGGGAAACTGTTGGCGATGGCCGTACGGGTTCCTATTGCTAATGTTTCGTTGGTAGATTTAACGGTTCGTTTGGAAAAGCCAACTTCTTATCAGGAAATTAAAGAAGTGATGAAAAAAGCATCCGAAAATGAGTTGAAGGGAATTTTAGGATACACAGAAGATGAAGTGGTTTCTCAGGATTTTGTATCAGAGCCAAGGACCTCAGTTTTTGATGCGAGAGCCGGATTGGAACTCAATCCTAATTTTTATAAAATTATTTCCTGGTATGATAACGAGTTTGGTTATGCAACAAAAATTATTGAACTCATTGAATATGCTTCATCCTTAGAATAAACAAAAATTTTTAAAATATGGAAATAGCAATCATCGCCCACGATGGCAAAAAAGCCGAAATGATTCAGTTTTTAATGGATTTCAAAGCATTGATAATCGCTAAAAAAATTACGTTGATTGCCACCGGCACAACAGGTAAAAATGCTGAAAAAGCCGGATTTGAAGTGGTGAAATTTTTATCGGGTCCTTATGGCGGTGATGCACAAATAGCGGCACGCGTTGCAGAAGGAAAAACAAATATGGTTTTCTTCTTCAGAGATCCACTGGGAATGCATCCTCATGAACCGGATATTGCCATGTTAATGCGTTTGTGCGACGTTCACGATGTGCCTTTGGCCACAAATCCGGCAACTGCTGAGCGATTGATAAGATCGATTTAATGTTTACTTTACAGCAATCATTGAGATTTCGACATTTACAAACTTAGGTAAGTTTCCTACTTCCACAGTTTCGCGTGCAGGCTCATTACCGGCAACAAAATACTTGCCATAAACAGCATTAATTTTAGAAAAATCGTTCATATTCTTGATAAATATGGTCGTTTTTGCAACGTTTTCAAAAGTCATATCGGCTTCAGCCAAAACAATTTTCAAGTTTTCCATCACCTGTTTGGTTTCGTCTTCAATAGTGTTGGTAACCAGTTCCCCAGTTTTAGGATTGATGGCAATTTGGCCAGAGGTATATAAAGTGTTTCCTGCCAAAACTGCCTGATTGTATGGTCCAACCGGTGCAGGAGCATTGATGGTGTTAATTATTTTTTTCATAATCTATAATGTAAATTTTTCTTAAACTTTAGAACAATCTTCTGTCAGGAACTTGTCGCTTATCGTATTTTAAATCGCTAAGCATCGATGATTTTACACCGATAAAAAAGTAATAAGTTTGTCTTTCCCCAAAAGGAACCCAGTTAAAATTAAGTTTCCAACTATCCAAATCACGTGAAAACCTTAATTGTGTATAACCAAATCCTTTGTTTTTAATATCATAAGATGAATCAAATCCTACATTCCATTTTGGCGTCAACTCAAAATCTCCTCCAAACATAAGCGAATTGGAAGAAATTTCCTGCTCTCTATTGTTATTGCTGTAATTTAAGGAATAAGCTAATTGTAAAGTCCAAGGTATTTTAGACTGAAACAGCTTTGTTTCTTTAACTTTATTTTTATCGGATTCCTTATTGTCCATTTGCTTATTGGTGACATCTAGATCTTCGCCAAAAACGCCATCAGAGTTGTTGTCTTGTGCCGTTTGATTTTCTGAAGTTTTTTTGCCACTGTCATCTTTACTTGATAGCGAATAATTCATGGTGAGGCCCGCATTTGTAAGTCGGAATAAACTTCCGCCATTATTGATATTAAAGGTATTAATTTTCTTACCGTTCACATCAATGGCATAAGGGTCGAGCGTTCCTCTTACATTGAGGCTTAGTTTATCTTTAAAAAGTTTGGTACCTGCATTTACGCTTACAGGACTCCATTTTAAAGAATCGGCAGCCATATTGTAACTGGTGTTAAAATTTAAATTGTTCAATAAAATAATTTTTTGTGCCTCTTTTTCTGTGGAATCTTTCTTCCTCAGTTTTGCTTCTAAATTGTTGTCTAAGCCAAAATTTAAACTATTGGAAATTCCTGTGCCCGGACTTCCAAATATACCATTGGCAAAAGGAGAATATTCCAAATATTCATTTGGGTCGGCAGTTTTTTGAACTTGTTCGTTATAAGTGCTAAAATCAGGGCGGTAACTATAGGAAACGCTTGGTCTAACAACGTGTCGTATGGCTTCAATATTTCCTTTTTTAAAGTTGAACATCCCATAAAAGGTAGTTGCCAATGATAACGCTCCCGAATATTCCCTGAAAGCGTTAAAACCTGTCACAGTATCTGTTACAACTTTATTGTTTTCAGCATCATAAGTTTTGTTAATTCGGTCAAAATACCAAACTTCTTTATAATTCACACTTGGCGAAAGTGTAAAAAATTTCAAAGCTTTCATATTTGTATTTAAGGATATATCTTGTTGAATACCAGATTTGGCATCTTCAAACATTTGTTTTTTGAAGAAAAATTCATCTGTAGTGTTAATTCTGTTGTCTCCTTTCAATGAGTAACTCAACCCTGTTTTTTGAAGCGCATTTTTTTTAACGCCGCCCTTTCCTGTAAAAGGGTAAATTCTGTCCATATTAACCTGTAAAGACGGAAGTGTCATTGCAATTTCTTCCGTATTCGTATTTTGGGAATGCGTAACAGACAGCGACATGTTAAAAGGCGTTCCAATGAATTTTTTGAAATAGGAAACAGAGGAGCTTAAGTTGTTGTTTAAAAAAGCGTTTGTATTGTATTCATTGATGGATTCTTTATAGTATTTACTGCTTCCCAAATTCACGGAAGCCGAAAATCTCGAATTCGGACTTGCTTTGGTGTCTTGACTATGATTCCATCGAATATTGTAATTGGTTGATTTTGAGTAATCAACAAAACCTTTGAGG
This sequence comes from uncultured Lutibacter sp., assembly GCA_964491495.1. Taxonomy (GTDB): domain Bacteria; phylum Bacteroidota; class Bacteroidia; order Flavobacteriales; family Flavobacteriaceae; genus Lutibacter. The sequence continues at coordinate 13,040 of CAZBGP010000021.1, forward strand.
CTGTTTATTAAGTTTTCGTATTTAAAATTAAAATTTCCTGAAAAACGATAGCGTTTCGCGTAGCCGGATTCGGCTCGCATTCCCCAACTTCCATTGGTGTAAATATCACCCAATAAAGCCAAATCAAAATTGTCGTTTACCACAAAGTAATAACCGCCATTTTGTAAAAAATAGCCTTGCCGGTTGTTTTCACCCCAAGTGGGCATTAAAACACCAGAAGTTCTCCCTTTGGTTAAAGGAACATAGGCAAAAGGCATGACTATTGGTGTGGGCACATCTGCAATTACCAATTGACTTGTGCCAGCCACTAATTTTTTGTCTTTAATAAACTTGGCTCTTTTGATATCAATATAATAATCTGGTTTTTCTTTTTCTGAAGTCGTTATTTTAATATTTTCTATAAAAATAACAGAATCGTTGTGTTTTTTACTGACTTCCCCTCTAATAATGATTCCTTGCTGTTCGGTTTTCAACCCCCAAATTTTTGCTTTTTCGGTTTTGAAATTAAATTGAATGGTGTCTTGTGTAGATTCTTGAGCGCCCTGCTTAAAAATGGGCCGCTGGGTATAGCTTCCAATACTGTCTTTAACGCCTTTGGCCGTAATAATGTTGGTATTGTTGTCTATTTCAATATAACCTGCAGTTAAATCAATATCATTATAATTTACGTGTGCATTATCGTATAACAATATTTTTTTATTTTTCATATCTTGCCGAATCAAACTGTCTGCACTATGAACGATGATACTTTCTAGCAATTCTTTGGGTTTGGCAATTGAATCTTTTGGTTTTAAACCTAAAGTATCTTTAGGATTTACAGCCAAAGTGTCTTTTAAGGGAATTTTTAGTGTGTCTTTAAGTTGAACCTTGAAATTTTCAGAAGATTTTTCTCTAATTTCTTGAGAATATAGTGTGATATTAACAATGCCAAAAATCAGTATCAGCAAAAATAAAAATTGGTTATTTTCACGAGGTATTTTGATAATGAAATTTTTATAAAAATGTCTTTTAAATTGGGTTGATAGCATAAGTTTTTTTACATTAGCTTCCTAAATAATCAACCACATTATTGATTGGTTGTAAATGTATGGCTTAATATTTGAAACACAAATAACAGTTGCCAAAATTAACTAAAATTATTGATGAACACACAACTCTTAAATAAAAATAAAATGACAATGAAACGCACTTTAATTTTTGTGTTTTTGATCGCATTTCTATTTAATTATCAATCAATTTTTGCTCAAAAAAAAGAATTTATTGTTGTTTTAGATGCTGGTCATGGAGGTAAAGACCCAGGCAAGGTAAACCAGAATCATGTAAAAGAGAAAGACATTGCCTTGAAAATCGTACTGCAGGTGGGAGAAATATTGGAAAGGGAAAAAAACATAAAGGTTGTTTACACCAGAAAAACTGATGTTTTTGTAGAGTTAATGGAGCGCGGAAGAATTGCCAATAAAGCAGACGCAGACTTGTTTGTTTCCATACACTGCAATGCACACAATTCACAAGCTTCCGGAGCAGAAACCTGGGTATTGGGAACACACGTAAATCGACAGAATTTTGAAGTGGCAAAGGCAGAAAACTCTGTTATTTTGCTTGAGGACAATTATGAAGTGAAATATAAGGGATTTAATCCCAATTCACCCGATTCTGTAATTGGTTTAACGCTGATGCAAGAAGAATATTTAGACCAAAGCATTCAATTGGCAAGCATTATACAGGATGGATTTACAAAAAATTTAAAAAGAGTTGATCGCGGGGTTAAACAGGCAGGTTTTGTTGTTTTACACCAAACAGCTATGCCAAGCGTATTAATTGAAACTGGATTTTTAACAAATTCAGATGAAGGTTCTTATTTAAATTCCGAAATTGGACAGGATAAATTTTCTAAATCAATTTCATCCGATATTTTGAAATACATTCAGCAACTTACGTTAAACACTGTTGTTGGCAACAATATTGCAAAAAATGAAAACAATCCGGTATCAAAAACAAATACCGACATTGCCAATAATTCAAGCAATATTTTCTCAAAAATTATATTTAAAGTGCAAATTGCATCTGGGGCCAATAAAATTGAGACAAAATCCTATAATTTTAAAGGACTCAACAATATTGAGCGTGTGCAAGTTGATGGCAGCTATAAATATTATCTGGGCAGCACTTCGGATTATACGGAAATAAAAAAAATGCACGAATTGGCGAAATCTAAAGGATATTCCTCAGCTTTTATTGTGGCATTTGAAAATGGAAAAAAAATACCGGTGGAAGATGTTATTAAAAAATCATAAAATGTTTTTTAGTACTCCCAAAAATAAGTAGTAATTTTGCGCCAATAAAATTGAATCGATTTGAAAATTAGCAGAGAGTTAAAAACAGGCATAGTTGCCTTAGCTGTAATTGCCTTGTTTATATGGGGATACAATTACCTGAAAGGTCTAAATATATTTGACGCACCAACAAAAACTTATTTTACGGAATATAGCAATGTGCAGGGTTTAAACACAGCCAGTATTGTTACATTAAGCGGTGTTGAAGTTGGGAAAGTTGTTGCGGTAACTTTTAATGATGATCCTAACAAGCGCGGTTGGTTGATTGTGGAATTTAGTGTGGAAACTGATTTAGAATTTTCAAAAAACAGTGTTGCCAAGATTTACAGTGCCAGTTTAATGGGCGGAAAATCTTTGGCGCTAATTCCTTCCTTTGAAGGCGATATGGCGAAACCAGGAGATTATTTACCGGGCGAAATAGAAGCGGATGTGATTACTTCAGTTTCTGAAAACTTAAAACCACTTTTCGAAAAAGTTGAAAATGCTGTTGTGAGCGCTGATTCAGTATTGGTTGGCATCAATGAAATTATGGATGCCAAAACCAGAGCTGATTTAAAATCAAGCATTGCAGAGTTAAATGCTACAATTTCAAATTTCAATGCCATTTCCAAATCGGTAAATGAAATGGTGGCATCGAATAAAGTTAAAATTGGGAATACAATGACCAATGCCGAGTTAATGACCAGCAATTTTGCAAAACTATCAGATTCTTTAGCAAATTCAAACTTGGGCGCAACCATTAAAAATTTAGAAACTACCGTGAATAGTTTAAACGGTATTTTAGCAAATGCAGAATCGGGTAAAGGAACTTTGGGTAAATTGCTGAAAGATGAAGAAATGTACAATAACCTTACAAGTGCCTCAAAAGAATTGGACGAGTTGCTGCGCGAAATGAAATTAAATCCCAAGCGTTTTGTTCACTTTTCGTTATTCGGAAAAAAGGCAAAACCGTATGTGGCTGAACCTGAAGTTGAGGTAGAAAATTAGAAATAAATGAGCTAGCTACATAAAATTTAAACTATTGAAATCAGCAAAAAACTAAAATGTATGAATTATATCGATAACATCGCATTTGCAATTCTATTAATGATCGGAATTGGGTTTTTTGTAAAAAACAGCAAAAAAATTGTCAGGAATATCAAGCTTGGCAAAAATATTGACCAATCCGATTTACCAAAAGAGCGTTTCAATAATATGCTAAAAATTGCTTTGGGGCAATCGAAAATGGTAAAACGCCCAATTGCCGGGATACTTCATATCATCGTTTACGCAGGTTTTATCATCATCAACATTGAAGTGCTGGAAATCATTATTGACGGACTTTTTGGAACGCATCGCGTTTTTTCTGTTTTAGGAGGTTTCTATAGTTTTTTGATTGGCACTTTCGAAATATTGGCATTCCTTGTGTTGGCATCAGTAATCATATTTTGGATACGCAGAATGGTATTACAAATTCCGCGTTTCTGGAATAAGGATTTGAAAGGCTGGCCAAAAAATGACGCGTTGAATATTTTATATTTCGAGATGGTTTTAATGTCGTTATTCCTTTTAATGAATGCTACCGACAATCATTTTCAAAATTTAAACCTTGGAAATCCAATCAGCCAATATATTGCGATGCTATTTCAGGAATCTAGTTTTACCACGGTAAATATTATTGAAAGATCCGCTTGGTGGCTGCATATTGTTGGTATTTTAATATTTTTGAATTATTTATACTATTCAAAACACCTGCATATATTGTTGGCTTTCCCAAACACGTATTTTGCAAACCTAAAGCCTAAAGGTCAGTTAACAAACTTAGAAGCTGTCACCAATGAGGTTAAGTTGATGATGGATCCAAGTGCCGATCCTTATGCGGCGCCTGATGAAAATGCCGCGCCACCCGAAAAATTTGGCGCCAGTGATGTTACTGATTTGAATTGGGTGCAATTAATGAATGCTTATACCTGCACCGAATGCGGAAGATGCACTGCTGCTTGTCCTGCAAATATCACTGGAAAAGAGCTTTCTCCGCGTGCCATTATGATGAAAACCAGAGACCGATTGGAAGAGGTTGGTAAAAACATCGATAAAAACGGCAAATTTATTGATGATGGCAAACAATTGTTAAACGATTATATCACTGCTGAAGAAATTTGGGCCTGCACAAGTTGCAATGCCTGCGTTGAAGAATGTCCGGTAAACATTGATCCGCTTTCAATTATTATTGATTTACGGCGTTATTTGGTGATGGAACAATCGGCCGCACCGCAAGAATTGAACAGCATGATGACCAATATTGAGAACAATGGGGCGCCTTGGCAGTACAACCAAATGGACCGACTTAATTGGAAAGACGAATAAATACTAACTAAAAATATAAGAATCTCTTATTATGAAAACTGAGGATGTAGAAAAATTATTGCACGAAAAAGTTGAAGCAGGACTACATATAAGCCCAATTTTACCTGAAGGAATCAAAAATTATTTGATCGATATTGATGGTACCGTTGGAGAAGATATTCCAAATGAAGAACCAGAACGCATGGTTACGGCTGAAGCTTATCCGGACGCGATTAAAACGTTGAATAAATGGTATGACGAAGGCCATATTATTTTCTTTTTTACCTCAAGAACCGAAGCGCATCGCGAAGTTACAGAAATCTGGCTTAAAAAGCACGGATTCAAATATCACGGAATGGTGATGGGAAAACCAAGAGGCGGAAACTACCATTGGATTGACAATCATTTGGTGAAAGCAACACGTTACCGCGGTAAATTTACCGATTTAATCAATAAAGATGTGACCATTCAAGTGTTCGACGATGGTCAGCACGAATAACATAAATAAAAAAGCAAACTTATGAATGTACCTACAATGGCAGAAATGACCGCGCAGGGTATTCAACCCGATGTGTTATTTTGGGTTGGATGTGCCGGAAGTTTTGACGACAGAGCAAAAAAAATCACGAAAGCTTTTGTAAAAATTTTAAACAAGGCAAATGTGCAATTTGCAGTTTTGGGTACCGAAGAAGGCTGTACTGGCGATCCTGCCAAAAGAGCCGGAAATGAATTTTTGTTTCAAATGCAGGCGATGACCAATATTGAGGTGTTGAATGCCTATGAAGTCAAAAAAATAGTGACTGCTTGTCCGCATTGTTTCAACACCCTAAAAAATGAATATCCTGAGTTGGGCGGAAAATATGAGGTTTTGCATCATACCGAATTTTTGAAATCTTTGTTGGATGAAGGAAAAATCACCATCGAAGGCGGAAAATTTAAAGGAAAACGCATTACTTTTCACGATCCTTGTTATTTGGGCCGTGCAAATGATATTTACGAGGCGCCACGTTTACTGATTGAAAAATTGGAGGCGGAATTGGTTGAGATGAAGCGTTGTAAAACCAACGGATTGTGTTGTGGTGCCGGTGGCGCGCAAATGTTTAAGGATGCTGAAAAAGGAAATAAAGAAATAAATGTTGAACGCACAGAAGAAGCGTTAGAAACTAAACCAAATATTATAGCAACAGGTTGTCCGTTTTGCAATACAATGATCACAGATGGCATTAAAGCAAAAGATCAAGAGCACAATGTTACAGTGATGGACATTGCCGAATTAATTGCCAACGCCGAAGATTTATAAATTTTCTGAAATAGCTATTGAAAAAAACTGCACCATGTTTAAAGTCTATGTGAAAGCCGCCCGCTTAAGAACGTTGCCATTATCCGTTTCAGGAATTATTGTCGGCAGTTTTTTAGCCGCCTCTCATGGTTATTTTAATTGGGTTATTTGCGCACTGGCTTTGTTAACCACTGTTGGTTTTCAAATTATTTCCAACTTTGCCAACGATTATGGAGATGGCGTTAAAGGAACCGATAATTTGGACAGAATTGGTCCCAAGCGAGCGATTCAAAGCGGCGAAATTTCACCGGAACAATTATTAAAAACCATTAAAATAACCAGTACAATAACTTTACTTATTGCTATTTTACTTATTTACATTGCTTTTGGCAAGGACGATTTTGTAAACTTATTGGTGTTTTTTGTTTTGGGAATTGCGAGCATTGCAGCCGCAGTAAAATACACTATGGGCACTAAAGCATATGGCTACAGTGGATTCGGCGATTTCTTCGTATTCCTCTTTTTTGGGTTGTTGAGTGTTTGCGGGAGTTATTATTTATTCACTAAACAGCTAGACTTCACCATTTTTTTACCGGCATTTTCAATTGGTTTTTTGAGCATTGGCGTGTTAAATTTAAACAATATGCGCGACAGTTTATCAGATGCAAAATCGGGTAAAAATACCATAGTGGTAAAAATAGGCGTAGCGTATGCCAAATATTACCATTATTATTTGTTGATTTCTTCGTTTTTGTTTGCCGCATTGTATTCCTTTGTTTTTTACAAATCCTGGCATCAACTATTATTTTTGCTGGCCTATATTCCAATTGGAAAACATTTTTTGGTGGTTGTCCGCAATAAAAGACCCATTCTTTTAGATCCTGAATTAAAAAAATTGGCACTCAGTACTTTTTTGTTTGCAATATTGTTTGGTTTGGGTACTTTTTTAGCGGCTTAAAGTGACTTTTATTACTTTGGATTAAAAAATAAAAGATATATTTGTCCTGTTTATAATTCATAAATGAAAAATCAGTTTTTCGGCATATTTTTTTATCTGCTTTATTTGCTGGCCATGGTTCGTCCGTTGGTTCCGATAATGGAGTATTATGCCAATTATGATTATATTGCAACGGTACTTTGTGAGAATAGAGACAAACCTTCTTTAGAATGTAATGGGAAGTGTTATTTAGAGAAGCAAATTAAAAAAGCAAATCACGACAATCACGACCACAAATCTACCATTCCCCAAATTGATTTTGAGAAATACCCTGTTTCACCATTAGATCAGTTTTCATACACGTTGAAAAACTTCGACGAGAACTTTACACATAGATTTTTTGTTAATAAATACACTTCACAAGATTTCTATCAGTCTTTATTGAAACCGCCTCAATTCGTTTCTTAATCTTACCAGTTACGCTTTTTATTTAATTCAATTCCTGAAATTAGAGTGCTGTAAATCGGCGCTTAATTCAGTGTATTTTAAAACCTCGATTTTTGGAACAATAAGGTCGATTCTGGATTTTTGAATCGTTGAATTAATCAATATCAAGCTTTAACACGTAATTGAAATGCTTAAAATTTATTATTTATCAATTTTAGATGAATGATAATCTTGGGCTGATTCCGATCATTTAAAAAAATATATTCGGATAAATCATTGGGATGAAAAACAAATATCAAAACGAAATTATAAAATGAAAAATACTATCATAGGAATCTTATTGGCAATGTTTAGCGTTGCAACAGCCTTTTCGCAGTCGGCTGTCATCAGCGGTAAAATTTTATCGGAGGAAACTGGCAATCCGATAGCATATGCAACCATAAAATTGCTTCAAAATAAATCAGTGACCGTTTCCAGTGCAAATGGGGAATTTTCTATTCAAGCTGAAGTAGGTGATAAAGCCGAAATTTCCCATATCAGTTTTAAAACAATTGTTGTGGAATTGCAAAACGACATATTGGTCAAAATGCAATCGGCACAAATAGATTTAAGCGAAATTATTGTGGATGCCAATCCGTTACGCAATCTTTCCCAATCTACCGTAATTTCTGATTCTGAAAAAATGGTCAGCCAGCCAAGAAGTGTCGGGCATTTGTTCAAAGACATTCAGGGTTTTGCGATTGTAAAGCGCGGCGCTTATGCTTCTGAACCTGTATTCAGGTCTTTTAAATACGAACAACTAAATGTTCAATACGATGGGGGAATGAAAATCCACAATGCTTGTCCGAGCCGAATGGATCCAATCACAACGCACGTAATTCCGGAGGAAATTGAAAAAATCGAAATTGTAAAAGGCCCTTTTACGGTTCGTTTCGGACAAAATTTTGGTGGAATCATCAATTTAGTTTCTAAAAATCCATCAAAAAATGAACTTGGTTTTCATGGAAGTGTCGAAGGCGGTTATGAATCTAACGGCGGTAATTTGGTAAGTAGCGCTTCGTTGGTGTATGTGGCCAAGAAATATGATGTTCAGTTGAATGGTTCTTATCGTGATTTTGGCGATTATACTGATGGAAATGGTGATGAGGTGCAATCCTCATTCAGAACAACAGATTATTCTGTTAAAGTTGGTGTAAATCCAACAGAGAACCAACGTCTGCAATTTAGTTGGAGACAATCTTTTGCACGTGATATTGACCACGCTGGCTTGCCAATGGATTCGCCTTACGACGATAGTTATTTGGCAGGAATTGATTATAAATTCGACAATATTTCAGAAAAAATCAGCAGTTTCACTTTTAAGGCTTTTTATTCTTATGTGGATCATTTAATGACCAACGAAAATCGTCCGAGTTTTATGGCAACCGATTCAAAATCACCTGTTGAATCTTTTTCTTACGGCGGTAAAGCAGAAATGGTGTTTAATACTTCAGACAATTCAAAATTGTTTGCAGGCGTTGATGCCAATTTGCTGAACAGAAAAGGGGACAGAACACGAATTGTGAAAATGATGAATGGCAATGTGTTGCCGATGCCTATGACTTTTACGGATAAAGTTTGGCAGGATGCAGATTTAAATGATATTGGTGTTTTTGCTGAAGAAAAAATTAAAATTACTGATTATACCACCATTACTGCAGGTGTCAGGGCCGATTTTATTTCGGCATCGCTAAATGATCCTGCGCCCGATTTTGAAGCGTTGTATGGTGGCGAAATTAAGGATGAAACTGAAGTGAACATCGGAGGAAACGCTTCTGTAAAATATCAAAAAAACGGATTTCAAACACAGTTAGCCGTTGGGAGAGGAATCAGAACCGCATCAATGTCAGAACGTTTTATCAATCATTTTAACGTTGGCGTAGATCCTTATGAATATGTTGGGAATCCTAATTTAAAACCTGAAATAAATAACCAAATTGAACTCTCGTTTTCGAAGAAATTTGATTCTTTTGAAGTTGGCGCATCGGTATTTCACTCTTTCTTGGAAGATTATATTTATGGGGTGGTTAACACATCTATTCCAAGAAAATTTATGCCAACTACGCCGCCGGTTTTCGCCAAACAATTTATCAATATTGATAAAGCTTCACAAACCGGATTTGAGTTTAATTTTAATGTGAGGGCTACAGATAAATTGTCATTTACATCTGAACTTTCCTATACGCGTGCCCAAAATGAAGATTTGGACGAGCCGTTGGCACAAATTCCGCCTTTTATGGCAAATTTGGGCGTTAAGTTTGAAGAAAATAACTTTTGGGTAGCGTTAAGTTCGCGATTGGTAGCGAAACAAGACCGAATTTCGGCTTCATTTATGGAACAAGAAACCCCAGGTTTTGGAACCATGGACTTACGAGCCGGAGTAATGCCGTTCGATAATTTTTCAATCGGATTTGCGGTATTGAATATTTTTGACAAGGCTTATTACGAACATTTAAACTATTCTTATCAAAATTCAAATACTTCCGCAGGACGTATTTACGAAACTGGCAGAAATTTCACTGCCTACGTCAAGTATCAATTTTAATTCACAAACTTTACTTATTTGTTTGTTGGAAACCACGGAAAATTCGTTTTCCGTGGTTTTTTTATGGATTTATTTTATTAAATTGCAGGGTATCACTAACAAACTTCCCATTATGAAAATTACTTTTTTAGGTCACTCAAGTTTAAGTATCGAAACAAAAGACAAAACACTGTTAATTGACCCTTTTATTACAGGCAATGAATTGGCAAAAAACATCGATGTAAACAAATTACGGGCCGATTATATTTTAATAACCCACGCACACCAAGACCATATTTTGGATGTTGAAGCCATTGCAAAACGAACCGGCGCCACAGTAATTTCCAATTTTGAAATTGTCACTCATTTTGAAGGCAAAGGAATTAAAGGGCATCCTATGAACCACGGAGGAAAATGGACTTTTGATTTTGGAACAGTGCATTATACAAATGCCATTCATTCCAGTTCTTTTCCTGATGGAAGTTATGGCGGACAACCGGGAGGTTTTGTCATAGAAACGAGTCATCATAGGATTTATATTTCCGGCGATACCGCTTTAACCTATGATATGAAATTAATTCCTCAAGTCATTGGCGAACTCGATTTGGCAATTTTACCTGTTGGTGACAATTTCACGATGGGTGTAGATGAAGCTATTATTGCCACTAAATTTTTAGGATGCAATAAAGTTTTGGGCGTTCATTTTGATACTTTTGGCTACATAAAAATAGACCATAAAGAAGCTTTTATAAAGTTTGCCAAAGCAAAAAAAGAGCTGTTTCTGCTTGAAATTGGCGCCAGTATAAAATTATAGACAAGCAATTTTTAGGGTTAATTCTGATTTATGGTCGCATTTTTTTGTTGGTCCATAAGCCATTCTTTTCTTAAATCTTTTGAAAGCAAGCCCGAGCCGTCGTGTTTCCAACCCGGCGGTTTAATGAAATAGCCAAGTTTTTTTAAAAAAGAAGTTTTTGCTGAAAAGGCATCTTTAAAAACGTCAATCCATTCGTGAAATGCAATTTTTATGGGATTGTAGGTATTGATATTTGAATGCAATCCGTAAACAACTTTTTCTTCCTTTAGTTCCGGCTGAAAAGTACCAAATAATCGGTCCCAAATAATGAGAATTCCCGCGTAATTTCTGTCGAGATATAAAGGATTTGATCCGTGGTGCACCCGGTGATGTGATGGCGTGTTAAAAACAGCTTCAAACCAGCGGGGCATTTTGTCAATCAATTCGGTATGAATCCAGTATTGATAAATTAAACTGACCGCCATCTGGGTAAAAATCATCAACGGATGAAAACCGAATATTGGCAAAGCCAGATAAAAAATAAAACTAAAGAATCCTCCCGTCCAGGTTTGTCGCAACGCGGTGCTTAAATTGTATTTTTGTGAGGAATGGTGAATGATGTGAGATGCCCAAAAAAACCGACTTTCGTGCCCAATCCTATGAAACCAATAATAACAAAAATCATCAGCAAACAAAATCAACAGCCAGGCCCACCAAACAAAAGGAATGGTTGTCAATCTGAAATTTTCGTATAAAAAAGTGATGACAAAAACTACAATTAATTTGCTTATTAAATTAACCAACACATTGCCAATTCCCATACTTAAAGAAGCAAAAGTATCTTTAATGTTGTAGCTTTCAGGATCTTTTTTGAAAATGGCAATGCCTTCAATAATCACTGTCACGATAAAAAAAGGAATCGCATAATAAATTAAATTCGGTATCTGTGGCAAGTCCATAAAACAGGTTTTATTTCTTTTGCCAATATAAAATAAATTTTCAAATTTTGTATCTTTCGCATTTAATAAAATAAATGAACGCATTTTTTCAAAAATATATCCTGAATTTTAAGCAGGCAAGCGGCACTTCAAGAGGTGTTTTACACGCTAAGGAAACCTATTTTTTAAAAGTGGTTGATGGCGATAATATTGGTTTTGGAGAATGTGCGGTTTTTAGAGGATTGAGCGTCGACGACAGACCGGATTATGAAGAAAAGCTGGAATGGCTTTGCCAAAATATCAATCGAAATTTAGATGAATTATTGCAAGAGCTCATAGAATTTCCCTCCATACAATTCGGATTAGAACAGGCTTTTTTATCAGTTAAAAGTGAAAATCCTTATCAATTGTTTCCTTCAAAATTTACCGAGTCAAAAGATTCAATAAAAATAAACGGTTTAATCTGGATGGGAACGGAAGCTTTTATGCGACAACAAATCCGAGAAAAATTGGATGTCGGTTTTTCAACCCTCAAATTAAAAATTGGCGCGATAGATTTTGAATCGGAAATTTCGTTGCTGAAAAGCATCAGAAAAGAATTTTCTTCCGAAGAAATTGAAATCAGGGTTGATGCCAACGGCGGTTTTCTTCCGTCTGAAGCTTTGGAAAAATTAAAAAGATTGTCCGATTTTGAACTTCATTCCATTGAACAACCCATAAAGCAAGGGCAAATTGCTGAAATGGCCGCATTGTGTGCAAAAACGCCGTTGCCTATTGTGTTGGATGAGGAATTAATTGGTGTTTTTAATGTAACAGATAAGCAGAAAATACTACAAATAATAAAGCCGCAATACATAATTCTGAAACCAAGTTTGGTGGGTGGTTTTAAAGGCAGTACCGAATGGATTCAGTTGGCATCAGCACAACATATCGGCTGGTGGATTACCTCGGCTTTGGAAAGCAATATTGGTTTAAACGCCATTGCGCAATGGACTTATACTTTAAATAATAACATGCCGCAAGGTTTGGGAACTGGAAGTTTGTTTACCAACAATTTCGAAAGTCCGCTAGAGGTAAAGGGAGAGAATTTACATTACAACAACAAAATTAAATGGAACGTTAAATTATAGAAATGAAATTTATACAACAAGCATACAAAGGAAAAAATGATTGGACAGATTATCTGCTCACGTTTATGTTATTGATTTTTGGCTGGCAATTTCTTGGAATCATTCCTTTAACGTTTGTCGCTTATATGTATGCGGGCGATATGGAAACTTTGATGCTTTCTGCCGGCACAAATTTTGCCGATTTAGGAATAAATGCAAATTTGTATCTTTTGTTGGTGATCGCTACTTTTTTCTTCGGATTGCTGTTCTTGTTTTTAGGTATAAAATTAATTCATAAAAGAAAAATAGTGACGCTAATTACCAGCAGGGAAAAAGTAGATTGGGGAAGATTTTTTTATGCGTTTTCAGTTTGGGCAATTGTAGGGCTTTTTATGGTGGCCATTGGCTATTTTATGGCGCCCGAAGATTTTGTTTGGAATTTTAAACCTGTTCCCTTTTTCACTTTATTGTTTGTATCGTTCTTGTTTTTACCCATCCAAACCAGTATGGAAGAATTGTTGTTTCGGGGTTATTTAATGCAGGGATTTGGAACCTGGTTTAAAAATTCTTTTGCGCCGCTCATTTTAACATCGGCAATTTTTGGTTTGTTGCACGGATTAAATCCGGAAGTAGAGAAATTGGGATGGTTTATTATGGTGTATTATATAGGAACAGGCTTGGTGCTGGGAATTTTCACCTTGATGGATGAAGGAACGGAACTGGCTCTGGGTTTTCATGCGGCAAACAACATTGTTGCGGCAGTGTTGGTGACAACAAACTGGACGGTTTTTCAAACCGATGCTTTATTGGTCGATATTTCCGAACCTTCCATTGACTGGGAAATGTTTGTGCCGGTATTTATATTGTATCCGCTGATTTTGCTGTTATTTTCAAAAAAATATGGCTGGACCAACTGGAAAGAAAAATTAGCAGGCCGCGTTTTTAAACCGATAGAATTTAAGGAAGAGGAGTTTGTTGCTTAAAAGCCCCCTAACCCCCGAAGGGGGAACTAATGTTGGCGGGAAAAATGTTAATATTTAAAAGTTTATTTTACAATAATAATCAACTCCCTGTCCTTAGGAAAGGACTGGGGATAGGAAAAAAGTTAAATGTTAAAGGTTGAAAGTCCATATCACAGTGCATTTAAATTACAGGGAAACTCATTTCAAACTGTAAATGAACTGATCGATTTTTCCAAAGGAATTTCTTTGGAAGTGGCTGTTTTTTTAACGGATTGGTTTGATGCGAATTCTTTTGTTGAAGTGAAAACTTCAGGCTCTACCGGAAATCCGAAAATCATTCAGCTTCAAAAAAAACAGATGTTTAGCAGCGCAAAAGCAACAGGCGATTATTTTAATTTACCCGAAAAAACTACGGCATTGTTGTGTATGTCCAACAATTATATTGCCGGAAAAATGATGCTGGTGCGGGCGCTAACGTTGGGCTGGCATTTAGATATTGTGGAACCAACGTCAAATCCGTTAGAAAATAGCAATAAAATCTATGATTTTTCGGCCATGGTTCCTATGCAATTGCACAATTCTTTAAAAGATATTCATAAAATAAAAAAACTGATTGTCGGCGGAGGCACGGTTTCAAATGAGCTTTTGCGTAAAATCCAGGAGGTAAAAACAGAAATTTTTGCCACTTACGGAATGACGGAAACCATTACGCACATTGCCGTTAAAAAACTTAACCAAATACGTCATGGGGAACTTGTTTCAGCATCTCATTATGAAATTCTTCCGAACATCAAAATTTCAGTTGATCATAGAGGTTGTTTGGTGATTGATGCGCCAACAATTTCAACCGAAAAAGTGATTACCAACGATTTGGTTGAACTGATTTCTTCAACTGAATTTAAATGGCTGGGAAGAATTGATAATGTAATTAATTCGGGCGGCATAAAATTAATTCCAGAGCAAATTGAAGAAAAATTGGCCGTAATTATTGAAAATCTATTTTTTGTCGCAGGAAAAAAAGATGCGGTTCTTGGTGAAAAACTGATTTTGATTTGTGAAGGAATCAAAAATGAAAATTTATTGAATAAAATCCAGTGTTTAGGAACTCTTTCAGCCTATGAAATTCCGAAGGAAATCTACTTTTTAGAAAAGTTTATGGAAACAGAAACAAATAAAATCGACAGAGCAAAAACATTGGAATTTTTAAAATAAGTACTCCATCTTCTAAAAATGCCGACTGAATATTTTAATCAAAACCATCACTTTTATCCCTAACAATCCTGAATAAAACCAGATAGGTGTTTTTGAGGTTTCCTTCATTTCATAATAGGCCAATTTTATGGCCATCGGCATTTTTGACAATTCAACAGTATGGTAACAATTTGTGCAAACGGAAGATCCATATTTGCCACCAGAAATAAACGGAATTTGAAAAAGATGTTTGTAAACACCCAACACAGAGATTTTTGTTGTGTTTTTAGAAAGGCAGTTCGGACATATTATTTCCTCGTGTATTTCCTGTTTTAATTCTGAAGATTTTTTGCCAAACAAATTTATCATTAAATCATTTCCATTGAGTGGTAAACGTTTTGCACATCATCGTCATCTTCTAAACGTTCCAATAATTTTTCGACATCGGCTTGTTCTTCTTCAGAAAGTTTGGTTGTTGTAGTCGGAATTCTCTCAAAACCTGAGGAAAGAATTTCAATATTATTTTCTTCAAGATATTTTTGGATGGCCCCAAATTGTTCAAAAGGCGCATAAATCAAAATTCCTTCTTCGTCTTCAAAAACTTCTTCCACATTAAAGTCGATCAATTCCAATTCAAATTCTTCCAAATCCATCTTGAGGTCGTCAGCTTTTATCAAAAAATTACATGTATGGTCAAACATAAAAACGACAGATCCTGATGTGCCAAAGTTTCCGTTGCATTTGTTAAAAGCCGCTCTTACGTTGGCAACGGTCCTGTTGTTATTATCTGTAGCAGTTTCAATTACAACGGCAATCCCGTGCGGTGCGTAGCCTTCAAATAGTACTTCTTTATAGTTGGCAGTATCTTTATCGGTTGCTTTTTTAATGGCGCGCTCAACATTTTCTTTGGGCATATTTGCAGCCTTGGCGTTTTGAATGACCGCTCTTAAACGAGAATTGGCTTCCGGATTTGGCCCGCCTTCTTTCACTGCCATCACAATATCTTTACCAATTCTGGTAAATGTTTTCGCCATCGCCGACCAGCGTTTCATTTTTCTTCCTTTTCTAAATTCGAACGCTCTTCCCATACTGTTTTCTATATTTTTATGTGCTGCAAATGTAATTATTACAAAAGGT
>CAZBGP010000022.1:0-100 GCA_964491495.1 uncultured Lutibacter sp.
AAAGACTAAAGTGAATTAAACGGCTAATACTTTCCTCTTGAGGGGTCAGGGGTGTTAAAACTGGAATCAAAAAAATATTAAATATTAGATATTAAAAGTT
>CAZBGP010000022.1:200-1053 GCA_964491495.1 uncultured Lutibacter sp.
AAAAGTTCACCACGATTAATTCCCCTCTTGAGAGGGGTCAGGGGTGTGTAAAACTGGAATCAAAAAAATATTAAATATTAGATATTAAAAGTTAAAAGTTCACCACGATTAATTCCCCTCTTGAGAGGGGTCAGGGGTGTGTAAAACTAGAATGTATTTAAAAAGTCAAAAGCTGAAAGACCGATGACAAAAGTAGGATGTGGAATTTAAAATACTGAAAGTTATTAGATCTAAATAATATAATAATTCCAAATCAAACTCACTTTACTTGGGAAAAGCTTGTCCTGCATTTTGTGCGGGAGACGTGGATAAGATAAACAGTTAAACGATTAAACAAATAAACGATTAAACAAATAAGCGAATAAACGATTAAACAAATAAAACATGAAATACGACATTATTATTTTAGGAAGTGGTCCGGGAGGCTACGTTACTGCCATCAGGGCATCACAACTTGGTTTTAAAGTGGCTATTGTAGAAAGAGAAAATTTAGGCGGCATTTGTTTAAACTGGGGTTGTATACCGACCAAAGCCTTGTTAAAAAGCGCCCAGGTTTATGACTATTTAAAACATGTGGATGAATACGGCTTAAAAGCCGAAGCCATCGACAAAGATTTTGGCGCCGTGATCAAACGCAGCAGAAATGTGGCGGACGGGATGAGCAAAGGCGTTCAGTTTTTGATGAAAAAAAACAACATTGAGGTTATAGACGGTTTCGGAAAACTGAAAACCGGCAAAAAACTGGATGTGACCGATGCGGAAGGAAAAGTGACCGAATACAGTGCCGACCATATTATTATTGCCACCGGCGCGCGTCCACGTGAATTGCCCGACTTGCCGCAAGACGGGAAGA
>CAZBGP010000022.1:1063-27096 GCA_964491495.1 uncultured Lutibacter sp.
ACTCTGTTTGGAGCCGCATGATCTGGCTGCGTCCAAACTTGCCGCAGGACGGAAAGAAAGTGATTGGTTACAGGGAAGCGATGACCTTGCCGTCACAACCTAAAAAAATGATTGTGGTAGGTTCAGGCGCTATCGGTGTTGAGTTTGCCCATTTTTATAACGCGATGGGAACGGAAGTGACCATTGTGGAATTTTTGCCAAATCTGGTGCCTTTGGAAGATATAGACGTTTCCAAACAATTTGAACGCTCCTTCAAAAAATCGGGCGTTAAAGTCATGACCAGTTCCTCTGTGGAATCTGTGGATACTTCCGGTGATGGCGTTAAAGCGGTGGTTAAAACCAAAAAAGGTGAGGAAATACTGGAAGCCGATATCGTGCTTTCAGCTGTGGGCATCAAATCGAATATAGAAAATATCGGACTTGAAGATGTGGGTATTGTCACCGACCGCGATAAAATTATTGT
This sequence comes from uncultured Lutibacter sp., assembly GCA_964491495.1. Classification (GTDB taxonomy): domain Bacteria; phylum Bacteroidota; class Bacteroidia; order Flavobacteriales; family Flavobacteriaceae; genus Lutibacter. Next base: position 1,527 of record CAZBGP010000022.1, read on the forward strand.
GAATGAATTTTACCAGACCAATATTCCGGGCTATTACGCCATTGGGGATGTTGTTCCGGGTCCTGCCCTGGCCCATGTCGCTTCCGCAGAAGGCATTACCTGTGTGGAAAAAATTGCAGGTTTGCACACCGAAGCCATCGACTACGGCAACATTCCGGGCTGTACGTATGCAACCCCTGAAATTGCCAGCGTTGGACTGACAGAAGCGCAAGCTTTGGAAAAAGGCTACGAGCTGAAAATTGGAAAATTTCCTTTCTCTGCATCAGGAAAAGCAAAAGCCGCGGGAACACCGGACGGATTCGTGAAAGTGATTTTCGACGCAAAATATGGCGAATGGCTGGGTTGCCATATGATTGGCGCCGGCGTTACCGATATGATTGCAGAAGCTGTTTTGGGAAGGAAACTGGAAACTACAGGGCACGAAGTGCTAAAAACCATCCATCCGCATCCAACCATGAGTGAAGCGGTGATGGAAGCTGTTGCCGATGCGTACGGGGAAGTGATTCATTTGTAGCAAACAGTTATACGTTATATGTTTTAGTTTATACGTTATATGTTATACGTTATACGTTATACGTTATACGTTATACGTTATACGTTATACGTTATACGTGATTTTGGAAAAGACAAAAAAGGCAATTTTTAATGAATTAAAAATTGCCTTTTTTCTTTTGGTAAAAGTTAAATAGTTGCATTTGCCAAATTTTTTACACACCCCTAACCCCTCTCTAGAGGGGAATTTGATTATAACTTTAAAAATTTGCATGAAACTTGAAACTTGAAATATTAAACCAACAACAAACAACTTATTTTGCCTTCCTATAATTTTTATTATATTTGCCACTATCGTCATTTAAAAAGAAATATCTCTTACTATGAAAACTATTAAAATTTTGTTGTTTTTTGTTTTGGCCATTTCATTTTCTTGTAAAGAAGAGAAACCAAAACCTGCTGTATTGCAGGAAAACACCCAGACTGCTTCCGTAAAGCACTATATCTGCGGCAATAAATGCGCAAACAGCGGCAGCGATGTTCAAGGCGCTTGTCCGGTTTGTAAAAATCCGTATTTGCACAACGACGCTTTTCATTCTCAGGATTTATTGAAAAACGGACCGTTGAATGTCCCTACCAATATTCAGGCACCGGCAGCCAATACGCCGGCAGCACCGTCTCCTGCACAAAATGCGAAGGGGATTTATCATTATACCTGTGACAAAGGCTGTTATGGTGGAGCGGGCACACAAACAAATTGCACAAATTGCGGCGGACAATTGGCGCACAACCAGGCATTTCACAATTAAAACTCCTAAAAATTATGGCATTTTCCTTCTTAAATCTTTTCAAACCGAAAAGCACGATTGGCATTTCCGAAATTATTTCTGAAATTGATTTTAAAGGCGGCACAAAATACGGGGAAAACAGCAGCAACACGGTGTATTTGGATGTAGAGGAACTGGGCGGATTTCCTTTTATCAAAACCATCATTATCGGTGATTTCTCGACCAAAATAAAACGGACAGGTTGTACGCTGACCTTTATTTTTGAAAATGATTCCTTAGTGTTGAGCTCTGACAATAACGATGTGGCATCCAATCAAATTAAAAATACGATTGCCTTTTACACCGAAATAGATTTTGAATTAACGGAAGAAGAAGCCGTAAAAATAAAAAACGAACGTGTGTTGGAAATTCAGTATACTTTTAAGGACAAAATATTGTCTTTAACACCAATCGCTACTCAAATTCAATAACGGCAAACTCAAATTTCAGCGGATCTATATTTTTAATTAACGTTGGAATCAAGTCTGCCCCCATTAATTCATAAAATACTGAAAAATTCTGGTTACGTTCCTGCAGACTTTGGTTAGGAAACAACGCATTTTGCAACGCAACAATGCGTTCCACTACTTCAGAATGTTTGTGTTTTTGCGCTTTTAACAGGCGTTTCTCCAAATTGTCCAATCCGTTCAACTGCTTTTTCTCCTGGGCATTCACCGCTCCCAGAAACGTGCGATCGGTTTTCGCCGCCAGCATTTTTAAATCGGCAAATTGCTGTTTCAGGTAATTTCTCTGTTCCGAAAAATCGATGTTGATTTCAGAAAGTTTCGTAACAACATTTGCAATTAAATTTTCCTGTTTGCTGAAAATCTCAGGAACCGAAACACCCAATTTATCGAGCTTGTACAACTGTTTTTTGGTGGCCAGCAATACCGAGTTCCGCAGTATCAAGATCGGAAAAGGAATGGCTACGGCATTAAAAAAATCTTTTAGCTGAAACCAGTAGGCCAGCTCCCCGCCTCCGCCGATATAGGCCAGGTTTGGCAAGATGATTTCCTGGTAAAGCGGACGCAAAATTACATTTGGGCTGAACCTTTCGGGATGCGACTCAACTTCCTGCAAGATGTCGTTTTGCGAAAAAACAAGGTTGGTGTTGTTGACTTTAAAAAGACTGTTCTCAAAAATAATGCGTTCCCGTATGGTATCCTTCAGATAAAACAAGTTAATTTCCCTTGGATTCACCTGAATTTTAGCGAAGGATTCCAGCCTTTTATCCGTTTCTGAAACCTTGTTAAAGGAAGTATGCTGTAGCAATTCTTCTTTTACAAAAGGCACCAAAGATTTTTTTAGTTTGGTATCATCCCCATCAACAATGACCAATCCGTAGGTGCCAAAAAGTTCATTTACCAGATATCGGGTGGCTTCCGCCAGATTTTCGTTATTTAAATAGGCGTTTTTAAACAGTTCACGCAATGCATCGGCGTTTTTGGAAGTAGCCAAAATCGCTGAAAATTCTTCAAAAACAGCCTCAAATCCTTCTGTTTTCAATCGGCCCACTGCCCCGCTGCTTTCCCTGTTCCAGCTAATTTTGATGTTGTTGACGTTAAAATACTGAATTTCCTCAAAATCGTGGTCTTCCGTGGCCATCCAATAAATCGGCACAAAAATTTGCTGCGGAAACTCCTTTTTCAACCTGTCGGCCAAATTAATAGCGGTCACAATTTTATACAAAAAATACAAGGGACCGGTAAAAATATTCAATTGATGTCCGGTAGTTACCGTAAACGTATTTTCGTCTGCCAATGACGCGATATTTTGACTGACGGTTTCCGAAACCGCCGTATTTTTATATTGATTTTGAAGCGCATCGGACAAAAGATTTCTTGACGCGTCTGAAAATGCTGTTTTTTTTGTCTTGATCTGATTTTTAAAACCCTCAAGATCAGGAAAATTTCCGTAAAACTGAGACAATTCGGGCTTTCTGTCCAGATAATCACAAATCAATTTTGAAAAATAACCGGTGTCGGCAAAAGGGATATGGGTTACACTCATGAACCTTTACAATTTTTTTTGAAACAACGTATATACATATTCTCTGGTATTTCCTGAAGGCTGTGTGTATGTATAATTAAATGATTTCAACAATACAAAATCGGTTCCCAAGCGTTCCTGCAGCATTTTTTCATTGTAATTAAAAACGTCCAGTCCGCTGCATTTTTTTGCGCCTTCTAAATTAAACTCTGCCAAAATTACGAATCCTTTTGGTTTTAAAGCGCCTTTCAGCAAGTCAAAATATGCCTTTTGCTGCTTTTCTTCCGTAAAGAAATGCAACACAGCCCTGTCATGCCATAAATCGACATTTTTTATTTTTAATAATTCGGAAGGATTCGTTAAATCATCCATCACAAATTGAACAGTTGTATTTACCGGTGAAGGTAAATGGCTTTTCAATTCATTTAAAGCCACTGATGAAATGTCATTCACCACAATATTTTCATATCCCTTTGCCAACAATTCCGAAATTAACGTGGTGGCACCGGCGCCTGCGTTAAAAATGAGCGCCTCTTTTGGCAAGTTGCAGGCTTCAATCAATTCGATGGACGGTGCAGGATTTTCTTCATACCAGCCCAAATTGGTGATGGGCGATTTTTGGTAAGCCGCATTCCAATGTTTTTTGAAATCGATCTTTTCTTTATCTTCAGGATTTTCTTTCATTTTATTGCAAATTTATTTTTTATAAAAGTAAACAATTCAAACCGTTTGTTGAAATTAAGAAATAAAACTGTTTTTATCGATCCGGTTGCACTTTCTTATTGCACTTATAAATATGGGATTATTATTTTATTTGTCATTTTTTTTGTATATTTAAGTGTTAAAAAAAAGTATTTTCAAAATTTTGGAGGAGGCAATAAAATCCTATTATTTTCTTATTGCTATTGAAATGATTATGTTTTACCCGTGAAGTTTTATGAACTAACAGTAACCTAAATAAATAATCCGATGAAAAAAGTGCTTGTAACGACAGATCTTTCCAAGAATGCAAAAGCAGGCTTGCGTTTCGCAATTCAACTGGCCACACAAATTCCTGTTGAGTTAACGTTTTTTTATTCTTATCACCTTATGAAACCTACTTCGTGGAGCGATGCTGCTTTCGCATCTTTTAAAAAGAGCGAGGCGGCAAAGAATCAAAAAAAACTTCATCAATATGTAAATTTGATTTATAAAAATAAAGGTGAGGTTCCTAAAAAAATAAAATATGTGGTTAAAGAAGCCATCATGGCGGACAGCGCCATCCGGGAACATGCCTTGCAAAATAACTTTGATTATATTTGCCTAAGTACACGCGGCGCAGGCTATTTTAAAAAAATATTGGGCACAACAACTTCCAGCCTTATTAATTTTTCAACTGTTCCTGTTATAGCGGTTCCACACAATTACAGAACGAAAAGCATTAAAAAACTCCTATATTTTACGGATCTGACCCACCTTGATAAAGAATTGGAAAAAGTAGTGGCGTTTGCGCACCCATTAGGGGCCGAGGTTAAATTACTGCATTTTAATTATCCTTTTGAAGCATCAGGCAAAAAATCCAACCTGGATGAAACATTAAAAAAATATCAAAAAAGCAGCATTGATTTGCGTTTAATAGATTGCAACAGCACAGACAGTTTGATAGCAAAGATCAATAAATATTCGGCATTGCTAAAACCTTCCCTGTTAATTATGTTTACAAAACAGAACAGAAGTTTTGTTGAGAAAATATTTTATGGCAGCAAATCTGAATCTTATTCATTCAGCGCTAAAATACCTTTGTTGGTTTTTAATAAAACAGCTTAAATAAAGCAATCATACCTAAAATTGAATTTAATATTTACCTATCTTTAAAACGATCTAACAACCATAGTCATAATGAGCAGTGAATTATTCATTGACCGGATTTTATGTTGTTATATTATTAGGAATCGTAAATAATTAAATGAAAACAATGAAAAAATATTGGGTATTTATCATCAATGTAATTTTGTTATTTGGCGTACTTTATTTGAAATTTTTCAATACCGTAACGTCCAAAATAATAGCAGATTATTATCAGTTGCAATCAATATTGGCATTCGTGATTTTTTACATTGCCATTAACTTTTTATCAAATACTGCCAAATATTTCTATTCCAAAAAAAATAAGATCCCGTTTGACAAAAAAAACAATGTGCATTTTGGCATAGAGAACATCGCTAATTTTACTTTTGGCGCAGGCCTGTTTATTATGTTCTTAAGCATTTTTGGCATAAACCCTTCTGAGTTAATCACTTCTTTAACCATTGTTGCTGCAGCATTTGCAATATTGACAAAGGAGTATATCGTTGATTTTTTAAGCGGTGTCTATTTAAGTTTTTCAAACACTTTCGAAATAAATGATTTTGTTAAAATTGATCACCAAAAAGGAAAAATCGTTGAGATTGGCATGATGAAGGTTAAAATTCTTAATGATGATGATGACATTGTCATTATTCCGAATTCTAAAGTTTATTACAGTGAAATAATTAACTATACAAAAAGGGATGTTAGATTGATGACCGTTGATTTTCAAATAGCGCTTAAATATATTGACAGCATTGAACAACTTGAAAAAGAGATTATTTTATCGCTAGAAAGTTTCAGCGGATATATTGAACCAAAATCATATAATTTAAAAGTGGTTGAAATGAAAATGGATTATCTGGAAGTCAAATTTCAATACACGCTCATTCTTGTTGATATGGATTTGCAACGAAAAATCAGAAAGAAAACCATTCGTGAAGTGTTTAACTTTATTTCAAGTAAAAAGTAAATAAATCCTAAAATAAAATGGGACAGGTTTCCCTGTCCCATATACCTTAATCAAACAATTCGTTAAGCCAATTTTTTCTTTTGTGCCTGTTATAATAGGCCTGATCTCTTTGCTGATCATAAGAAGAAGATGGCGGTTGTTGCTGCTGTTGTTGTGGAGATCCAGCTCTAAAATCTTGCTGATTTTCAGCGGAATTTGATTTTTCAATCAGTTTATCAAGCTCTCCGCGATCAAGCCAAATTCCACGACATTGCGGACAATAATCTATTTCTATACCCTGTCTTTCAGACATTACTAAAGGAATTTTACAACTTGGACAATTCATAATAAGTAAATTTTAAAATTATTTAACTGTTTATTTGTTCATTTTTAGGGAAAAGAAGGGAAAACACCACCGATATGATAAGTATGCCTAAAATTGTTGATAGAGAATAAACAATCGGGACTTTATAAAAATCAACCACCAACATTTTCACACCGACAAAAACAAGTATTGCCGACAACCCATACTTAAGGTAATGAAAATATTGCGTGATTCCCGCCAACGCAAAATACAATGCCCGCAACCCTAAAATAGCGAAAACATTGGACGTGAAAATAATAAAGGTATCATTGGTAATGGCCAAGATCGCCGGAATTGAATCAACGGCAAAAATTAAATCCGTAAATTCAACCAAAAGCAATACTACAAAAAGTGGCGTGGCAAATGTTTTGCCGTCAATTTTCACAAAAAACTTATCTCCTTTTTCTTCTGTGGTCACCGGCATAAATTTTTTGAACAAACGCACCAAAGGATTTTTATCCGGCTCAATGATTTCATCTTTATGAAAAAGCATTTTTATTCCAGTAAACACCAAGAATCCTCCAAAAATATAAATAATCCAATGGAATTTGGTAATTAAGGCCACGCCGGCAAATATGAAAATTGCCCTCATAATTAAGGCTCCCAAAATACCCCAGAATAAAATTTTATGCTGGTATTTTGGATTCACATTGAAATAGGTAAAAATCATGATAAAGACAAAAAGATTGTCCACGCTCAATGATTTTTCAATAACATAACCGGTTAAAAACTCAAGCGCTTTTACCTCGCCCATAAAAACGTAAATACCGTAATTAAACAGCATCGCCATGAAAATCCAGATTGCGGTCCAAATAAGTGCTTCTTTAATTTTTACTTCATGTGATTTACGGTGAAATACCCCTAAATCCAATGCCAGCATTATAAGAACAAACGCCAAAAAACCAATCCATATGTAAATGTCTACAACCATATTTAAATTTTAAATGATAACAAAATTATATTTTTTTTCTGAATTTAAAGTACTAAAAATCATTAAACTTTATACTCAAGAAACCTTTTAAACGATAAAAAATGCGCAAGCACAATAAACAAACTTTGAAAAAGCATCACTGTAACGACGGCTTTTAAGCCTATGTTTTGATTATATGAATAAAAATTTGTGATTGTACAATCCCAATTTAAAACCATTGCTTTTTTGAAATATAATTTGTTGTAATCCATCATTAGTTGGTACCTGTCCAAATTTTATTAATAGTCTCCGTAACAAGTTCCACTAAACCCTGAACCCCATTTTCACTTATATAATTGAATATTTTTACAAGTAAAGGAAATAGCAGCACAATTAAGCCTATGATAATAATCAGCAAAATTGAAACTCCTATGATGAGGATGGTTTTTAGCTTTCTGTTGTTTAAAATCTTTTTTAATATGTTTAGCCCCATTTCACTCCTGTTGGGTCTAAAATCAGCATTTATTTGATAATCATAATCATTGCGATACTTTCTCTTAGGTTTATTATAATGGTCAAATCCCATAATCTAAAGTCTTAAAATTAATAATAAGGTAAATTGCGTAAACCAATCAAGATTCACTTTGATTCACAAATTCTTAATTAGGGGACCTAATTGTTCACGAACTTGTAAATAATTAATTTAAGCGTAATTTTTGGGTGGTTGCCAAATAATAAAAGAGGCCTGCAGAATTAAAAAGGAGTTTTTGAAATTATAATTTTCAAAATCAAGTGTCACTAAAAGGTTGTTCTCAATATAATGCTTCATTTGATCTTCTTCAATAAAATCCATATCAAAAACAAAAAAGCTTTCTTCAGTATTATCTTCGGATGAAAGCACTATTTTATCAGAATGACCGCTGTATTCATCATGTAAATCATATCCAATTCCGATAAGAATTGTTACGACAAAAAACAACTGCAACACCCTGTTTAATTTTCTTTTCATTTGCGGGCGAAGTTATCAATTATAAAACCTAATAAATAAAAATAAGTGTTAAATAATTACAAATAATTAAGCCGGAAAAATAGCCTGAAAAGGTTGAAATAAAAAAATTAAACTTGCATGCGTACAATGTTATTTATAGTTAAAGGTAAATGACTTTTCAATTCGCCGGACGGTGGTTCATTTTGTTCATACAGGCCCAAATTGGTGACGGGCGATTGCTGTAAATTCGCAAACCTATGTTTCATTTTAAAATTGGTGAAAGTTGTGTTGGTCATTTTAACGTAATTTTATTTTTTTATAAAGCAAACGATGCTAATTTGTTTGTTTGTTAAAATATTTACTTTGCATCGCACAATTTTTTAAGCAATAGTCCAATAAAAATAAAATATTTAAGAAATATTATCCTAATATTTAACTTTTCAAATTACCGGAACACGCATTACCAAATAAATTATTTTCATAAAAAAATCGTTGTTAAATTTCCCAACTTTAAACTTAATGAAAAAGATTATTTTTATTATTGAAATAAATCGATTTTATTTTATTAAAATTGTTATCCTCAATAAAAGTTTAATTATCGAATTATTGTCTTTTAACAAACAACAGCAATTATGACTTCTAAAATTTTAAAATTCACCTGCTTCCTTCTGCTTTTTTTAATTTATTTTGAAGGTTATTCTCAAGATGCAAAAAAAGCGATTGCCATTGATGACCTGATGCAATTAAAATCGATCAGCAATCCTCAAATTAGTCCGGACGGCAAATGGATTGCCTATGTCACTTCTGAAATGAACTTAAAAAAAGACAAATCTGAAAAACAGGTATGGATGATTCCTGCTCAGGGAGGAGAAGCCATCCCTATGACTTCCAAAGAAATTTACAACGCAAGCGCGCCGCGTTGGAGTCCCGATAACAAACACCTTTCATTTCTTGCAACCAAAGCCGATGATAAAACACAGGTTTGGACACTCAACAGAAATGGCGGCGATGCACAACAATTGACAAAAATTAAACAAGGAGTTTCCGGTTATGAATGGTCGCCCGACGGCAAAAGAATTTTGTTAAGTTTAAATGACCCGAAGCCCGAAGAATTAACGGCAGATAAAGAAGATGACAAAAAGGCAAAACCGGCAGTTATCGATCGCCTGCAGTTTAAAAAGGATTATGAAGGTTACCTTGACCGTTACCGAACCCATCTTTATATTTTTACGCCGGGAGATTCTGTCCCTGTTCAGATAACTTCAGGGGATTTTGATGATATAAGTCCGGTTTGGAGCCCTGACGGAAAATCCATTGCCTTTGTAAGCAACAGAACCGACAATCAGGACGGAAATTCCAATACGGATATTTGGATCGTTTCCGCGGACAATAAAGACAAAGGAAAAACTTTACGACAAGTGACCACTAACCCAAATGCCGATAACGCTCCGGCCTGGAGTCCGGACGGGAAATATATTGTCCACACCACCATCATTGACACCAAAGCCATGTGGTATGCCACACAAAAAATGGCCATCACCCCAGCTTCGGGCGGAACGCATAAATTACTTGTTGAGAACCTTGACCGAAATATCAATAAACCCAAATTTTCCCAGGACGGAAAATCGATTTATTTTCTGATTGAAGAAAACGGCACCAGTATTATTGGCTCGGTGGACCCTTCAGGAGAAAATTTTAAAAGGGCGATTCAGGGTGATTTCAGCATTGGCGACTATTCCTTAAATGGTACGATGATCGCTCCGTTGTTAGGCAAAAGCAACCAGCCATATGAGGTATACACTTTTGAAAATAACGCCTTGAAGAAATTAACATCCGTAAATGATGAAATATTGGATAAGGCGCTAAAACCCATCATAGAAAAGATTCATTTTAAAAGTGAGGACGGCACCGACATTGAAGGTTTTGTGGTAAAACCTTTAGGGTTTAACCCAAAAACAAAATACCCGCTGATTTTATGGCTTCACGGAGGGCCGGTTAGCCAATATGAGTTTGATTTTAGTGAATCACCTCAATTGTTTGCTGCCCAAGGCTACGTCACACTTTTGATCAATCCAAGAGGTTCATCCGGATACGGGCAACCATTTTCAGAGGCTTTATTTGCGGATTGGGGAAACAAGGATTACCAGGATGTGATGGCCGGCGTTGATTATGCGATTGCCCAAGGCTATGCAGATCCAAACCGCTTGGGTGTTGGAGGCTGGTCGTATGGCGGTATATTAACAAATTATGTTATCACCAAAACAAACCGATTTAAGGGTGCCGTTTCAGGTGCAAGTGAGTCACTTTACCGTGCCAATTATGGTCACGATCACTATCAATTAACCTGGGAACTTGAATTGGGACTTCCTTGGGAGAATCCTGAATTATGGGAAAAGCTATCACCGTTTAATGATGTCGAAAAAATTACCACTCCAACTTTATGGATGGGCGGCAGTGATGACTGGAATGTACCTATTCTTAATTCCGAACAAATGTATCAGGCTATGAAACGTTTGGGCAGAAAAACCTTATTGGTTGTTTATCCGGGAGAATCCCATGGACTGGAACGACCTTCATTTATAAAAGACAGGTATGAACGCTATATTAAATGGTTTGACAGCCATGTAAAATAGTGTGTTTATGATTTTGTGAAACTTATAAAAAGTCAAATATTGTTGAAGATTTGACTTTAATTTAAATGGTGTGTTGTTTTTTTAACTAAAAATAACACACCATTTTCTTGATTAAAAATTAAAAAAATAATTATGTATTATTTTCATAGGTATGTTTTTTTTTGTACTATTGTTAATGTTATCGCTTATTCACTATAGAGTTTCTTCTTTATTGGAATTTTTATTATGGAATAAAAAATAAAATATAAGCGAAAATTTTTAATTCAGGATTCATAAACATTAATCAAATTATAATTTAAAAACAGATGTATGAAAATTAAAAACTACTTTTTTCTAGGATTATTTTTTGTCTCATCCTTATTAATGGCCCAGGGAAAAAAAATTTCCGGCGTTGTAAAAGGAGAAGACGGGTTGCCATTAATTGGTGTAAATATTGTTATTGACAATACCAGTAAAGGCACTCAAACAGATTTTGACGGAAAATATGAAATCATGGCAAGTCCGCAAGATGTGTTGGTCTATTCTTTTGTAGGCTACAAAGTTATTAAAAGATCTGTTGGCCAGGAAACCGTCATCAACATTGAAATGGTTTCTGACAACACTTTTGAAGAAGTTGTGGTGGTTGGATTTGGTAAACAATCCAAACGGAAAGTGACAGACAACATTGCGTCAGTTTCTTCCAGTGACATCAACAATATTCCTATTGCAAGTATGCAGGGAGCGCTTACAGGAAAAGCTGCCGGCGTTCAAATTACACAGATAAACGGTAAGGTAGAAGGCGGTGTTAAAATGAGAATTAGAGGGGTATCAAGTATTTCTTCTTCCCAGGAACCTTTGTATGTGATTGATGGGATGCCTTTGATTAATGATGATGAAAGTGTTTCTGAAGCACCAATTAACCCTTTAATTTCATTGAACCCTAACGATATTGAATCCATCCAAATTTTAAAGGATGCCTCGTCTGCCGCCATTTATGGAGCCAGGGGCACAAATGGGGTTGTTTTGATTACCACCAAACAAGGGAAATCGGGTAAAACAAAGGTTTCTTTGAACACCTCTACAGGCTGGAGCGAGGCCACCAATAAAATGAAATGGTTAAATGCCGAACAATATGTAGAACTTTTTACGGAAGCTTCCACAAACAGTTATGGTGCCGAAGACACATGGTTAACTGAAGAAGGCGGTTATTTTGACTGGATGTCGAACGGAAAAGACTGGAGAACCGGAGAAGTTGATACCGACTGGCAAGATTTGGCTTTGGTAAAAGGATCGGTTCAGGAACATAATTTTTCAATTTCCGGCGGTACTGATAAAACCTTGTTCTTTATTTCCGGTGGTTATAATGATACCCAAGGAATTGTGCGCGGAAACAGCTTAGACCGTTATTCATTCAGAGGCAATTTGGACCATAAAATTTCAGATAAATTCAGGGTTGGCATGAATACCAGCTTAAGCAAAACAAAAATTTCAAGAATAGGGACAGACAACTCGTTCTCAACACCTTTACAGGCCGTAGCGCAATCACCGCTTACACCCGCTTACTTGGATGATGGTATTGTTCCAAACAATGAAACCAGCATTTATTATAACTTTTTAATGCAGGAATACAACGGAAATTGGCAGGTAAATATTTTCAGGGTTTTGCTCAATACCTATTTGGAATATCAAATTCTTCCGGAGTTGGCTTTCAAGACAGAAGTTGGCTACGACAATAATAACCAGACTGAAGAATATTTTGCAGGAAGTTTAACAGAATCGGCTTCTACCAACGGTTATGCAGACGCAAACGCCATTCAATCGGACAAATATAGCATCAGTAATTATTTTACGTATGCCCAAACTTTTAATGAAGATTACGATATTGAATTGGTGGGCGGTATGAGTTTTGAAGAAAGTTCCAGAAAAAGACAATATGTTGCGGGAACCGGTTTTCCTTCAGACGATTTGCAGACAGTGGCGAGCGCTTCTGAAATCACCTCGGGGACTTCCAGCAGAACCAAATACAATTTCCTTTCTTATTTTGGAAGAGCGACCTTCTCTATTTTGGATAAATACCTGATAAAAGGAAGTTTGCGATATGATGGATCTTCAAGATTTGGAGCTTCCAACAGGTATGGCGTATTCCCTGCTGCCTCAGTAGGCTGGATTATTTCTGAAGAAGATTTTATCAAAGATTCCGAAACTATATCCTTATTAAAATTAAGAGGAAGTTATGGCGTAACAGGAAATGCCGGCATTGGTAACTTTGCAAGTTTGGGTCTTTTCGGCGGAACCGCCTATAACCAGAAATCCGGATTGTCACCGGTTCAATTGGGAAACCCAGATTTAAAATGGGAAAAAACCAATCAAATTGATATTGGTTTGGATTTTGGCATCATAAACAATCGCATCAGCGGTGAAATTGATTATTATTCCAAAAAAACAAACGACCTTTTGTTGAATGAACCTATCCCGGGAACATCCGGTTATACTTCCATTACACGTAACGTTGGATCACTAACCAATAAAGGATTTGAATTTGTTTTAAACACCAATAATGTCATGTCCAAAAACTTAACTTGGAAAACATCCCTGAATCTTTCAACTTTAGAAAATGAAGTTACTGATTTGCCAAGTGGCGATATTGTAGCAGGAAGAAATATTGTAAGGGAAGGTGAAACAATCTCTTCTTTTTACCTGGTAGAATATGCAGGGGTTGATCCTGCAAACGGAGATGCGTTGTTTTATAAAAATACGGTAAAAACAGATGGCAGTTTGGATAAAACAACCACAAATAATTACAATGAAGCCGAAAGAATCATTACTGGCAGTCCATATCCAACATTCATGGCGGGTCTTACCAATACGATGTCTTTTCGTAACTTTGATTTTTCTTTAACTTTTCAGGGAGAATGGGGTTCATCATTATACAATGAAGGCGGAAAATTTCAATCGGGCAATGCAAGGTATGAAGACAACCAAACTGCTGACCAGTTAGACAGATGGCAAAATCCGGGTGACATCACCATGGTGCCGCAAGCCAGAATGTACACTACAAACGGCCAACAAGCATCAACGCGTTATTTGGAAAAGTCAGATTTTATCCGATTGAGAAATTTATCATTCGGCTATACGTTTCCAAGAGAAGTTACCCAAAAATTCTCTGTTGATCGCTTAAGACTTTACTTTACCGGAATAAACTTGTTGACTTTTACAGATTACAGCGGTTATGACCCTGAGTCTTCCTATGATAACAACGGAAACTCAAATATTGAAAAGGGGATTACATTTTACTCCTCTCCTCCGGCAAAAACACTTACAATTGGATTAAATATTGACCTATAAAGAAAGCATTATGAAAAAATATAACTATCTACCAATTATACTGTCACTGCTTACCTTGCCATTTATAGCCTGTGATGACAATCTAAACATTGAACCGGAACAAAACCTATCTCCTGAGGTAGCTACTGAAAGTCCGGCAAACGTTAAGAAAATTTTAAACAATATCTATGCTGTGGCACGTGATAACGGAAGTTACGGCGGCGGAATCACATTGGCATCAGAACTCATTGGAAATAACGGAAGCCTTTCCTGGAACGGCACTTATGTTCAACCTGCAGAATATAACGAAAAAGCGATTTTATCAGACAACAGTTTTGTGGAAAGCATCTGGGTAAATGCCTATGACATCAGTAATGAAGCCAACATTGTTTTATCAAGTTTAAGCGTATTTACTGATGAATACGAAAAAGATGTTACAGAAGGCGAAGCAAAATTTCTAAGAGGAATGGCCTATTTTGATTTGGCGAGACTGTATTCAAAAACTTATGTACCTGGGTCACAAAACAGTCAGCTTGCAGTGCCAATTTCATTGACAGCCGTATTAGACGCTTCGATCATTGAATATCCTTCAAGAAATACGTTGGAAGAAGTTTATGCACAGGTAATTGCTGATTTAACAGACGCTTATAATTTACTTCCTGATTCAAATGATATTTACGCTACAAAATACAGCGCAGCTGCTTTATTGGCAAGGGTTTATCTGGAAAAAGGAGATTATGATAATGCACGTGCGATGTCAAATGATGTGATTAACAACAGTGGCGCTGAATTAACCGCTACTTTTGATGGAGCGTTTAACAATGGAGAGAATTCAACTGAAGACCTTTTTGCCTGGCAAGTTACAAGCCAGGATGCCAGTTTAAATGATTTTAGCACGTTTTGGGCAGGTTCAGAGTTTGGAGGCCGTAACGGAAACCCAGATCTTGGCATTACCTCGCAACATTTTAATATTTATGATGATTCCAATGATGAACGTTCACTTTTCTTTTATGAAACCTCAAGGGGAACTGCTACTGGCAAGTGGAAAAACCAATTTGGAAATATTCCGTTTCTGCGGTTGGCCGAAATGTATCTGATTCGTGCAGAAAGTAATTTCAGAAGATCAACGAATATAGGAGCCACGCCGCTTAATGACATCAATGCATTAAGAGACAGGGCAAATGCCAGCTTATATAATTCCGTTAATTTGGCAACCATTTTAATGGAAAGAAAAAGAGAACTGTCTTTTGAAGGATTTAGTTTATTTGATGCAAAACGTCTCGGTGTAAACATAGGAAGTATTGCCTCAACCGCGAATAGACTGATACTGCCTATTCCACTTAGGGAAACGGATGTAAATCCAAATTTAATCCAAAATGAAGGCTATTAATTAACATATAAATTAGTTCATTATCAAAGGAGCTTTGTGTTTTAACTTAGCTCCTTTGTAATTTATTAGGGTTACCGTCAGAAGCAAAAGCAGCCTGCTTTTATTTTTGAAAGCCTTAAATAATTTTTGTATCATTGTTTTTTTATTGTATTCATAATTTAACAGAAAACAGCATACTAAAAATATTGTCATCATTTACCCAAAAGATACCAGCGTTTAAAATTTATCATTTATGAAAAAAAACAGCATTTTAACCATTTTATTCACCGCATTCACCTTTTCCGCTATCATCTCCCAAACCCTAAAATCACCCTCTGAATTTTTGGGTTATGAATTGGGATCTCAATTCACAAGACATCATAAAGTGGTGGATTATTTCACTTATGTCAGTGAAAATTCAACAAACGTGAAACTTGAACAATATGGCATCACGTATGAAAACAGACCATTATACCTCTCTTATATTTCTTCAGAAGAAAATATAAATAACCTAGAAAATATCAGGAAAGACAATCTTAAAAGAACAGGCATTTTAAAAGGTGATTTTACTTCAGAAGTTGCCACGGTCTGGTTAAGCTACAACGTCCATGGAAACGAAGCCTCGAGCACTGAAGCTGCCATGCAAACATTGTTTGAGCTGGTTACAACCAAAAAAGACTGGCTTAAAAGCACCCTTGTCATTATTGATCCCTGCTTAAATCCGGATGGTCGCGACCGTTATGTAAACTGGTACGACCAAACTAAAAGCACGCCCTTTAATGCGGATCCGAACGCATTTGAACACAGAGAACCCTGGCCACGAGGCAGGGCAAACCATTATTTATTTGATTTAAACAGAGACTGGGCATGGGCATCGCAAGTTGAAACGCAACAGCGTTTAAAAATATACAATAAATGGCTGCCGCAAGTGCATGTTGATTTTCACGAACAAGGTTACGAAAGTCCGTATTATTTCGCGCCTGCAGCAGAACCTTTTCACGAAATAATTACCGATTGGCAACGTGATTTTCAAACGCAAATAGGAAAAAACAATGCCAAATACTTTGATGAAAATGGCTGGCGGTATTTTACGAAAGAACGTTTTGATTTATTTTATCCAAGTTATGGAGACACGTATCCAACCTATCTGGGCGCCATTGGGATGACTTACGAGCAAGCAGGAATTAGTGCCGGATTGGGGGTAACCATAGAAAATAAAACTGTGCTGACCTTAAAGGACCGTATTGCCCATCATTTTACAGCAGGGATTTCAACCGTTGAAATGACTTCCAAAAACACTTCAAAATTACTTTCGGAGTTTAAAAATTTCTTTAACAACAGCAAGTCTGCCAATCAAAATTATATTTTAAGAGGCGACCCTGAAAAAATTAATCAGGTAGTTGAGTTGCTGCAAAAACATGAAATTTACAGTTTCCCGGCCGATGAAATAACCATTAAAGCCTATGATTATGCTTCAAATTCCGTAAAATCGGTCCAAACCACCAAGCGTGATTTGGTGATTCCAACCAATCAGGCCAAAGGAAAAATGGTGAAAGTTTTATTTGAAAAACAAGCAAAGCTCATAGACTCGTTAACTTACGACATTACCGCCTGGAGCCTTCCTTATGCCTATGGCCTGCAGGGATATGTGTCAAACGCCGCTATAGGAAACCCTAAAAATTCAGTATCCGATAAAACTAATAACAACAACGTCGCAAATACTAATGCCTATGCCTATATCCATAAATGGAATGAAGTTTCTGACGCTTCTTTTTTGGGTAAATTGCTGGAAAACAAATTTAATGTCAGATTTAATAAAGCCGATTTTTCTATTGATGGCAATTCCTATAAAAAAGGAACCTTGGTGGTTATGCGCGCAGACAATGAACATCTTGAAAATTTTGATGATTTAATCACAAAGCTGGCCAATGGTTCAAATACCAAATTAACTTCAGTAACTTCAGGTTTTGTAAATTCAGGAACCGATTTTGGTTCTTCAAATTATTCACTGATCAAACCTAAAAAAATTGCAGCCATTGCCGGTGAAGGCGTTTCTTCATTAAGCTTTGGAGAAATTTGGCACTTTTTTGAAACGCAATTAAAATATCCGTTAACCATCATCAATAATTTAAATTTAAACCGCACAAATCTTTCAACCTATGATGTACTGATTTTAACCGATGACTACAATGCCAATAAGGATGAATTGGAAACTTTAACTTCATACGTATCAAATGGAGGAACTTTGATCGCCATTGGAAGTGCCTTAAATAGTTTTGCCGATAAAGAAGGGTTTGCATTAAAAGTAAAAAAAGATACCCTAAAAGATAAGGACAATGCCAAGCCTCATTTAATTCCCTACGATCAGCAAGAACGCAATGATATTAAAACTACCATTACGGGCAGTATTTTTAAAAGCAACTTAGACAATACGCATCCGTTGGCTTATGGTTATCCTAATTTTTACCATAGCTTAAAATTAAGCGGCACTTCCTATAAATTGTTAAAAGATGGTGCCAACGTTGGTTATTTTGCGGAAAACACCACAAATATTTCGGGATTTGCAGGATCTGAAGCTTTAAAAAATGTTCCGAATTCCTTATTGTTCGGGGTTGAGCAAAAAGGGAAAGGACAACTCATTTATATGGTGGACAATCCGTTATTCCGTTCGTTCTGGCAAAACGGAAAACTATTTTTCACCAATGCCATTTTCTTAAATTAACAAAAAAGGCGAGCTTGAGCTCGCCTTTTTTGTTTATTCCTTTCATGTTTTTTACACACCCCTTACCCTCCCGTTCTAAAAACGGGACAGGCTTCTCAAGAGGGGAATTTGATTTTATTAACTTCGGTCTTCTGAATTTAATATTTAACTTTTCACTGGTTCCCCATACAAATCAAATTCGGTGGCTGAGGTAATTTTTATGAGCGCAAACTTGCCTACCTGCACATAGTTTTCCGTGGCATCAATGAGCACTTCATTGTCTACGTCGGGTGAATCAAATTCTGTTCTTCCTATAAAATAATTGCCATCTTTTCTGTCGATGATGCATTTGAATACCTTGCCCACTTTTTCCTGGTTCAATTCAAAAGAAATCTGGCTTTGCAACTCCATAATTTCGCTTACGCGTTTTTGTTTCACTTTTTCGGGAACATTGTCTTTTAAACTCGCCGCGTGTGTGTTTTCTTCGTGGGAATAGGCAAAAACACCCAAACGCTCAAAACGCATAGCGCCCACCCATTCTTTCAATTCCTGGTAAATTGCTTCCGTTTCACCTGGATAGCCAACGATTAACGTGGTTCTGATCGCCATATCCGGCACGGATTTTCTGAACTCTGCAATTAAATTGGTTGTTTTTTCATGGGAAGTTCCCCTTCGCATCGACTTTAAGATGTCGTCGTTGATATGCTGCAACGGAATGTCAAGATAATTACACACCTTAGGTTCATTTTTGACAACTTCCAGCACATCCAACGGAAAGCCCGTTGGAAAAGCATAGTGTAAACGAATCCATTCTATCCCGTCAATTTTTGCCAAAGCGGTCAACAAATCGGCCAAGGCTCTTTTTTTGTAGATATCCAGTCCGTAATACGTTAAATCCTGCGCAATTAAAATCAGTTCCTTGATTCCTTTTTTGGCCAGTTTTGTGGCTTCAATCACCAAATTTTCAATCGGCGTTGACACGTGTTTTCCACGCATCAAAGGAATGGCGCAAAACGAGCAAGGCCTGTCGCAGCCTTCCGCAATTTTTAAATAGGCATAATGTGTGGGGGTGGTTGTTAAACGTTCACCTATAAGTTCATGTTTGTAATCGGCATCCAACACTTTCAACAAATTTGGCAAATCGTGCGTGCCAAAATATTCATCGACATTGGGGATTTCTTTTTGCAGATCGGGTTTGTAACGTTCGCTTAAACAGCCGGTCACATAAACACGGTCAACTTCACCCAATTCTTTTTTATTGACGTAGTGTAAAATGGTATTGATCGATTCTTCTTTGGCATCGCCGATAAACCCGCAGGTATTGATCACCACAATGTTTCCGTCATCATTTTCATCTTCATGAACCACATTTTTATTGTTTGCGATCAATTGCCCCATCAACACTTCACTGTCGTAAACATTTTTTGAGCACCCAAGGGTCACTACATTAATTTTATTTTCTTTCTTTGATTTTGTGCGCACAGATTTTTAATTTTGAGTATTTATTTTTAGCAGTACTATTTTATTGAAACCATTTCGTATTTATTTCCTAGTTTTAAACAAAAAATGAAATTATTTATTTTGCAAAAGTAATCAAACCTTTTTAATTAAATTTAAATGCCATTTTTAATCTATGTTGATGAAGCAACTTCTACTTTGCCTGCTTATTTTTAGTTTTCTCAGCGCCTGTTCTGAAAGTGATGCCATTGATAAACCGCAAACATCCATCTATTTTCCGCCTTTAACCGGAAATACTTGGGAAACCACTTCCGCAGAAGCCTTAAACTGGAACCAAAGTCAGGTGCCCCCTTTATTGGATTATCTGGAATCAAAAAACACGAAGGGATTCATCATGCTGCATAACGGCAAAATTGTGATGGAACATTATTTTAACGGTCATACCGCAACCACACCCTGGTACTGGGCCAGCGCCGGAAAAACGTTGACCTCCATGGTAACGGGAATTGCCGAAGAAAACGGACTCCTCAACAGCAGCAACAAAGTTTCGGATTATCTCGGTGTTGGCTGGACCAGTGCATCAATCGCAAAAGAAAACCTGATTACATGCAAACATTTATTGACGATGACTACGGGTTTGGACGATGGTTTGGTGGATGATGTGTCGCCTGCCAATCTAAAATACAAAGCGGATGCCGGAACGCGGTGGGCCTATCACAATGTATATGTCAAACTTCAGGATGTTGTCGCGGCAGCATCACAACAAACTTTTTCCGGTTACTTTAATCAACATTTGAAGGATAAAATTGGCATGACCGGAACCTGGATTCCATCCGGTGACCTCAGTGTTTTTTGGAGCACCACCAGAAGCATGGCGCGCTTTGGTTTATTGGCTTATCATAAAGGGACCTGGAATACCACTAAAATTGTAAATGAAACCTATTTTACCAAGGCCATTAACACCTCACAAAACATAAACAAGGCCTATGGTTATTTGTGGTGGTTAAACGGCAAGGACAGCTATCATTTACCACAAACCCAATTGGAATTTCAAGGAAAATTGATACCTTCTGCTCCAGACGATTTGTATTGTGCTTTGGGAAAAAACGATCAGAAAATTTATGTTGTGCCCAGCAAAAAACTGGTCATTGTCAGAATGGGCGAAAGCGCCGAAGGCACCAATTTTGCCCTATCCGGATTTGACGAAACGCTTTGGAAAAAAATTAATCTGGTCATTAATTAACCGAATGGTTTAAACTAAGGTCATTTTAAATTCCTCAATGATAGTTCACTGGCAATTTTCTTGCTTTTGACACTTGCTCAAAGGCCAAGGCCCACTGCAACAAGGCTATTTCCTGAAATGGCTTGGCGATAAAGGTCAGGCCTCTCGGTTTCCCGTCCTTTTGATAGCCCATCGGCACTGTCATGGCCGGGTATTTTGCCACAGCCGCATAGCCGGCGTGAAAATTATTGATAGACAAAATCCCATCCAGATTGTGCTTATTCATCGGTCCCTCAAAAAACAATTTGCCGTTGGTGCTTAACGTGTCTTTGATGCGTTCCAAATCTTCCAAACTTCCTTTATCGTCCAAAATGCCCTGAAACAATTCCTGTCCGTAAGGAGCACTTCTTAAACTGTCCTTTCTGTTATATTCCATCACATCCTCCAACGATTTAAGGGTAATGGCTGCGCTGGCATTTTTTTGGAAATATACGGGCAAATCCTTTTTCATATCCAGATTCAGCAAACGGATAAATCCGGGCAAATCGATTTGTTGTTGTTCTATTTCTATAATTTCTGCGCCTTCATTTTTAAGTTTTGACAGTGCTTCCACATATAAGGAATCTTCCATCAGCCCTTTAAAAGCACCAAAGCGTTTGCCTTTTAATGAAGTGTTGATTAAGTTGCCAACCGGTTCTGATTCAAGATTTACCGAAGCGCTGTCATCTTTGTCAAACCCTGTCATCGCTTCGAGCATAATGGCATTGTCAATCACATTTTTTGTCATTGGCCCCGGGGTATCCAAAGTGCTTGAAATTGGAATTATTCCCGTTCTGCTCAATACACCGACCGTCGGTTTTAATCCAACCAAAGAATTTTGGCTTGAGGGAGACAAAATAGATCCTGAAGTTTCACTGCCTACCGCAGCCACACAAAAATTGGCCGCAACCGCAACCCCACTTCCCGAACTGGAACCGCCGGTATCGAATATTCTTCTGCCATAGGGATTTAATGTTTGTCCGCCCACAGCGCTGTAGCCGCTCGGACAGTCGCCACAGAAAAAGTAAGCCCATTCGCTTAAATTGGCTTTTCCAAGGATTAATGCTCCGTTATTTTTTAATTGTTTTACGATAAAAGCATCCTCAGCCATATTTTGTAGCAAAGCTGCAGCACCTGCCGTTGTTGGCATTCCTGCTGCATTGATATTGTCTTTTAACAATATGGGCATTCCAAAAACCGAATATCCAAGCAACGGTCTAGGTTGTTTGTCTTTTTGTCGGGCCTCCTTTACAGCATTTGGATTTAAGGCAATTACTGCATTTAAGGAAAGCTTATTTTCCCGATCAAATTTTCTGATGCGGTACAGGTAAAACAAGACCAATTTTTCATAGGTCAGTTTGCCTTCCGCAATATTTTTTTGCAAGGTTGGAATATTTTGCTCTAAAATTAAAGGCTTCAACGCCGTGTAAGTTGCTTCAGAAAAACCTTTTAAATCTTTATTGAAGGGCGTCCACATTGCATCATTGTCGATATATTTGGAATCCAGTACTTTAAATTCCCTGAAATCTTTTAAGGTATCGGCACTTTGCGCAACAGTTTGTTGATTGTCCACCGCCAAATTTTTACAGGAGAGCGTCAAAATCAGCAATGCGAAAAAAAGATAATTCTTCATACCAATTATTTTAAAGTTTCTGTATTTTACTTAAAAAAAGAATCTACAAATTCAATTTTATTGAAGACCTGCAAATCGTCAATTCCCTCGCCAACGCCAATGTATTTCACGGGAATTTTAAACTGGTCGGAAATGCCTATCACCACACCGCCTTTGGCCGTACCGTCCAGTTTTGTGACTGCGAGTGACGTTACTTCTGTGGCTTTGGTGAATTGTTTGGCCTGCTCAAAGGCATTTTGGCCGGTGGAACCATCGAGCACCAACAACACTTCATGGGGCGCATCGGGCACCACTTTTTCCATAACGCGTTTTATTTTGGTCAGCTCATTCATCAAATTAATTTTATTGTGCAATCGGCCCGCAGTGTCAATAATTACCACATCGGCATTTTGTGCCACGGCAGATTTCAATGTGTCAAAAGCCACGGAAGCAGGATCGCTTCCCATTTCCTGGCGAACCATTGGCACGCTAACCCTGTCGGCCCAAACCTGCAATTGGTCTATTGCGGCAGCACGAAAAGTATCCGCAGCGCCAAGCACCACTTTTTTGCCGCTTTTTTTAAATTGTGACGCCAGTTTGCCAATGGTCGTTGTTTTTCCTACGCCATTTACGCCCACCACCATAATGACGTAAGGTCTTTTATCCAAAGGCGTTGTAAAATCCGTTTCATTGCCGGCATTTGTTTCCGATAACAAGCCCGCAATTTCTTTGCGTAGGATCGAATTCAATTCGTCAGTTCCCAAATAGGTGTCTTTTAACACCCTTGCTTCAATGCGTTCAATAATTTTAAGCGTGGTCACCACGCCAACATCCGAAGAAATTAACACCTCTTCCAAATTGTCCAGCACCTGGTCATCAACCTTGGATTTTCCGGCAATCGCTTTGGTAAGCTTCGAAAAGAACGTCGTTTTGGTCTTTTCCAGACCTTTGTCTAAGGTTTCCTTCTTTTCTTTAGAAAATAATTTTTTGAATAAACTCATTTTTTAAAAATTACTGGGGTAAATATAAAAAAAAAACTACTCTCAAAAGATTGAAAGTAGCTCTATTCGTTAATCTATAAACAAATTGTTATTTTTTGTCCAAGAAGTCTTTTACCATTGTAGGATCCATGATAGCTTCTACAAATGTGTAAGCTCCGGTTTTAGGAGATCTTACCATTTTTATAGCCTTTGATAATCTTTTTGATCCTGTTTGTAACGATGCTACTGATTTCTTTGCCATGGTCTTATATTATTTAATTTCTTTATGAACTGTCACTTTTTTCAAGATAGGATTGAATTTTTTGATTTCCATCCTGTCTGGTGTGTTCTTTTTGTTCTTTGTGGTGATATACCTTGAAGTTCCTGGCATTCCAGTACCTTTATGTTCAGTACACTCTAAAATTACCTGAATTCTATTTCCTTTTGTCTTTGCCATTTCCTAGTGATTATTTTTTGTAAAAACCTTTTTCTCTTGCATCTTTTAAAACTGCAGTGAGCCCTAATTTATTTATATTTTTTAAAGTAGATGTGGCGATCTTTAAAACAATCCACTTGTCTTCTTCAGCAATATAAAAACGCTTTTTGATTAAATTAGCGTCAAATTTTCTTTTAGTTCTATTCAATGCGTGTGAAACATTGTTTCCTACCATTGCTTTTTTTCCAGTAAGTTCGCAAACTCTTGACATATTTCTGTACCTTTTTAGTGTGTTCTCAAAACGAGATGCAAAATTAAATTTTTAAACTCGAATACACAAACTTATTTTACTAGTTTTTTAAAATTTCTTTCCGCAACAATTCCAAAGCTTTATTTGAAGCCCGGCCTATCACTTTTTCCCGGGGTTTACCGAAGAAAAATTCTTTAGAAAAAATGGTGTTTGGCGTGGCAATGGCTATAAAAACCGTTCCTACGGTTTTATCGGTTTTATCGGCTGTTGGCCCAGCGTTTCCGGTAGTTGCAATCGCATAATCGGTTTGGTATTTTTGCTGAATTCCCTTCGCCATGGCTTCAGCAGTTTGTGCACTCACCACGGTGTTTTCGGCTATTGTTTTTTCAGAAACATTCAGGTCCATCATTTTTACCATTTTGCTGTAAGCCACGATTCCTCCCACAAAATAGTTAGATGCACCTGGAACCGACGTGATTATTTTGGCAATATTTCCGCCCGTACAGCTCTCAGCAATCGCCAAGGTCTGCTTTTTTTCGGTCAACAATTGCCCTATAACCGATTCAATGGTTTCATTTTCATCAAAACCAACAATAATATCAGGAATTAATTTTGCCAATTTTTCCATTTCCTGCGCGATGGCGATTTCCAACATTTCAGGCGTTGACCCTTTGGCGCTTAACCGCAAACGAACCGTGCCGAATGAAGGCAGATAAGCCAACTTGACAAAAGAAGGCAGATTGGTTTCCCAATCTTCAATCTTTTCGGCTAGCATGCTCTCACCCATTCCGAAGGTAATGATAGTTTTATGGAGGATAAAAGGCAAATTATAGGTTGCCTGCAATTTTGGCAGCACGCTTTGCGACATCAGGCCAATCATTTCGAAAGGTACGCCCGGCAATGAAACGACCACTTTATTATTTTGGTAAAACCACATACCCGGTGCGGTGCCAAATTCGTTTTTAAAAGGAATACAGGTTGATGGCACCAATGCCTGATTTCTGTTTACTTCGGTAAATGGATAATTAATTTTCGCAAACAGTTGTTGTATATGGCTGGAGATTTCTTCATTTAAAATAAGGGTGTCGTTAAAATATTCTGTCAGTGTCAGTTTGGTAATGTCGTCTTTTGTAGGGCCCAAGCCGCCTGTAATGATTACAATATCCGCATTTGACTGCGCTTCTTTTATCGCTTTTAAGATATGTTGTTTGTCGTCCTGAA
>CAZBGP010000023.1:0-26791 GCA_964491495.1 uncultured Lutibacter sp.
ACGCCAACCAAAAATTTGTTGCCTTCTTTGTCAGCATATAAGGTTTTGTGGGTGACAATAGTCTTAATTATTCCTTGCCCATCCGTAACGAATTCCTCGTTAATGTTTTCTTTTCCTGTATTAAAAACTTCATTGTCTTTGGCAATAAACACCTCATATTGCGTTTCCGGAAAATGTTCGTAACCGGTTTTGCCTATAAGTTCTTCTCTTTTTAGGTTCAGAAATGAGCACAGCGAATCATTAACCAAACAAAATCTATGTGTATCGTCTTTAACGAAGATAGGCGACGCTGCTGAATTAATAATTTTATCCAAATAATCTTTTGATGCTTGAAGGGATTGCTCTGACTTTTTTTGCTGGGTGATATCAATAAAACTTATGACTATTTCGGATATTTCACCCTTGCTGTTTAGTACTGGAAATCCGTTAACAGAAACCCAAACAATATTACCAGTAGCGGGTTTTTTAACACCTAAAATAAAATCTTTAATTAATTTTCGGCTGCTTGCAATTTTATTTACCGGGTATTCTTCAATAGGAATTGGAATAGCATTTTCATCTAAAAAATACCAGTTTGGATCAATTGTTGTTTTTCCTTTCATTTGATCTTCGCTTAAACCCAATAATTCAGATGCTTTGGAATTATTCATTACAATTGAAGTATCCGGGGCATGAATAACAACACTAACATCAAGACTGATTAGTAAATCAGCATACCTTTTTTCGCTTTTTTTTAGCTCCTCTTGGTCCTGTTTGAGTTGGGTGATATTTTTATTATACAAGGACTCTAACAAATAATGCTTCTGCTGCAATTTTTGCAATTCAAGAATAAGGCCTTCTCTTGTTTTATTCTGGTCTGTCATAATTAATTGCAGTAATTACTGAGTTGGCATTTATTTTTAGCATTGTTCTAAAAACCAGCCATTAACAATTAAAATTAAGCAATAATTTAATGATATAAAAACGAATTATGGATTATTTTAAAAAATGCTTTGGAATGAATTTAAGCGCCAAATAGTTTGAAAGATACCCAAAAAGACAAGAAATTAACAGGCACTTTGTTGCTTGTTAAAAAAGTCCAATTGCTTATGCATCACTTTAAACCACAAAGGCGGAAACAAGGCCAACAACATCATTCCCGGATAACCGGTAAGCATTTGCGGACTGTTGGGCGTGGAATCCAATAATTGATAATGTTTGCTGGCTTTGTAATGGTGATCCGAGTGGCGCGACAATTCAAACAACATCGTGCGTCCCAAAATATGGTTTGAATTCCAAGAATGGTGGGGCTGCACCCTTTCATAATTGCCATTTTCTTTTATTTTTCTCAGTAGGCCATAATGTTCAATATAATTTACAGTTTCCAGCAGCAAGATACCAATAATGGCTGCTGCAAGAAAATATAACATGGTTTGCAGATTGAAAAAGTAATAAATTGAAGCCAACAAGGAAATTTGAGCAAAAGTGTAAACAAGCATTTTGTTTGAAAATGAAATCACCGATTTCCCTTTTTTGCGCATTCGGTCATTTTCAATTTTCCAGGCCTGAAAATAACTTCCCAATTGTGAACGAAACCAAAATAAAAAAACAATTTCGCCTTTTCTGGCTGTTGCCGGATCTTTAGGCGTTGCCACATTGTGATGGTGGCCACTGTTGTGATAAGGCAAAAAATGGGTTTCCAAGGAAGTAAGCAGTAATATTTCACCCAAAAATTGTTCAAATCTGTTGGTGCGATGACCAAGTTCGTGCCCAACATTGATCCCGAAAATGCCGCATAAAATTCCCATTGAAATGATTCTTCCCATTAAATCGAAAGTGGAAAGGTTTTCCTGAATTACCATCAGAAAATAAATCAAAAAGAAGACTTGAACAATAACAACCGCATATAAAACCAAATTAAAATAGGGTGCTTTAGAAGCTTTTTTCTTTTCTTCTTCGGATAAATTCTTTGCATCTGGTTTAAGAAGCAATTCAACAAAAGGAATGAACCCAAAAGCAAAGAGCAGGGGCAAATAGGTCCAAATTCCAACATTGGTAAATGAAACATAAGCCGTAGCTGCCAAAATAAAGGCGCCTAAATATTTTAGATTACTCATTGTCAGTTGTTTTATGCTCTAAATATACAAATTAAGTTGAAATGTGATAGGTCAAATTTTAAAAGCATAATAATTAACAATTTATAATTCTACAAATTTCAAATTACTACCAAAAAAAACTCCTCAAAACCAAAGTCTTGAGGAGTTTTTAAATTTATTTAAAAAATGATTAAACCAATAAATCATTCACACTTCTGACGCCTGCAGCACTTTCAATAAATTTGGCTTTTTCTGCATCTGTTAAATCAATTTCAACAATTTTTTCGATACCGTTTTTGCCTATAATACAAGGAACGCCTATGGCAATGTCTTTCAATCCATATTCGCCATCTAATAAAGCGGAACAAGGGAACATTTTCATTTGGTTGTTCACAATGGCCTGAACCATAGAAGAAACTGCTGCACCCGGCGCATACCAGGCGCTTGTGCCCAACATACTTGTTAAAGTTGCACCACCAACTTTGGTGTCTTCAGCAACTTTCGCCAAACGTTCTTCCGATAAATATTGTGTAACAGGAACACTGTTTCTTGTAGCGAAACGAGTTAAAGGCAACATACCTGTGTCACTGTGACCGGCAATCACCATTCCGTCAACATCAGATTGCGGACAGCCCAATGCTTCAGCCAAACGGTATTTAAAACGGGCACTGTCTAACGCACCACCCATACCAATAATTCTGTTTTTAGCGATTCCCGCAACTTTGTGGGCCAAATACGCCATCGTATCCATTGGGTTACTTACCACAATAATAATCACTTTTGGAGAATGTTTCAACAAACTTTCAACAACCGATTTTACAATTCCGGCGTTAATTCCAATCAACTCTTCACGCGTCATACCAGGTTTTCTTGGAATACCGCTTGTAATAACAGCAACCTCGCTTCCTGCTGTTTTTGAATAATCATTTGTTGTTCCCGTAATTTTAGTGTCAAATCCCATTAACGATGCTGTTTGCATAAGGTCCATTGCTTTACCTTCAGCATAATTTTCTTTAATGTCAATCAATACCACTTCCGAGGCGAAATTTTTAATAGCGATGTACTCAGCACAACTTGCACCTACAGCACCTGCTCCTACTACTGTTACTTTCATATCTAATGTGTTGTTTATTTTTATAAAAAATTAATCCAAATTTACGAATTATTATGCAAAAAGGCGGTAATATTTATGATAAAAAAAGGACTGCAATTAAGCAGTCCTTTTAAATTTATGATATAAATATTGGTAAATGTGTAATTTTAAAACGCCAACTGAATTTACCTAAAGCTGAATGCAATTCCTGCAGCCAGAGTGTTGTATTCCTGAATGGTGTAATCGGCAAATATTTTAAAGAATCCCAGACTCAATCTTGTTCCCACGGTAGCTCTGACACCACTTGCCTCAAAATCCAAATTTATAGGGTCAGTCACTGTTTTTTCAACAGTATCATTTGGAAAAGGTTGCCCAGTTTCATATTCCAACACATAAGTTCCCAACATTTTTAAGTCTGATGTACCTGCGCCATAACCAATTCCTCCATAAAAATTAATGATTGGAAAGTTTATGGAAGCAATTGCCTGAACGGTGTAGGAAGATAAATTAAATGTGGCAACTTGGTTGGCGCCGGGAATTGAACTGTCGTTTTGAATGTTATAATTCACATCCATATTGGTATAAGCGCCTAATACAGAAATATGCAGCGGCAGTTTTTCAATGGGGCCAAATAAACTGGTAATTTCTTTTTTAACACCAACCCCAAATAAATTGCCTTATACATCGTCAGAGCCAACTTCTGGAACCAGCCTAACCATCACATCAAATTGTTTTGGCAATCCTAAAGTAAATTGAATAGAAGGCGTAGGAACTGCATTTAAAGGCAAATCTTCTTTAACACCCGCAGGCATTAAAAATGTTTTTGAAACAGTTTGTCCCTCAATTACAGCAGTTACGGTAACCGGTGCTTCAAGTGTATTTGTACCAGCAACGGTTGCGCCTGTAAGCGAAGTTGACGTTGTTGATGAAGACAGTCCAAGGTTGGTAAATTTAAAAAGTTCATCTTTGCTTGGCACCATAGAAGCGTTTAAACCAATAGAAATGTCGAACCCAAATGTTTTGTGGGCTTGTGCTGTATGATACCAGCCGCTGTTCATCCCATAAATCAATCCTTTCATGGCAGGATTCATATAGGCTTTTGTTAATTTGTTGGCGTCCTGGATATTGGCATAAAGTATGGATTCAAGACCATCATCCGTTTGGGCTTTCATCGAAAAAGCACAAATCAGCATAAGTATTGGTAGTGCAAATTTTTTCATAAAATTAATTTTTGAATTAAGTTTTTTAGTAATCAAATTTAATCAAATTAATTGATAAAAAAAGACTGCTTTTAAGGGCAGTCTTTTTTGTTTTATCTATAATTATAATTACACATCAATTTTTGCATATTTTGCATTTTTTTCAATAAATGCCCTGCGTGGCGGAACTTCATCACCCATTAACATAGAGAAAACCCTGTCAGCTTCAGATAAATTATCAATAGTGACCTGTCTGAGTGTTCTAAATTCCGGATTCATAGTGGTATCCCAAAGTTGCTCGGCATTCATTTCTCCCAAACCTTTATATCGTTGAATAGATGATCCGCCACCCATATTTTGGGTAATAAGATCTCGTTGGTCATCTGTCCATGCATATTCTCTTTTTTGGCCTTTTTTCACCAAATATAATGGAGGCGTGGCAATATAAATATGGCCGTTTTCAACCAATTCCTTCATATATCTAAAGAAGAAAGTTAAAATTAAAGTGGCAATGTGACTACCATCGACATCGGCATCACACATAATCACCACTTTGCTGTAACGAAGCTTGTCTAAATTTAACGCTCTAGGATCTTCTTCCGTACCAATGGATACGCCTAAAGCAGTGTACATATTTTTAATCTCTTCGTTTTCAAAAACCTTGTGAACCATGGCTTTTTCAACATTCAGAATCTTACCTCTTAAAGGTAAAATTGCCTGAAAAGCCCTGTCGCGACCTTGTTTTGCCGTACCGCCTGCCGAATCTCCCTCAACTAAGAAAATTTCGCATTTTTCTGGATCAGTTTCCGAACAGTCACTTAATTTCCCTGGCAATCCGCCAATAGACATCACAGTCTTGCGTTGTACCATTTCACGTGCTTTTTTGGCTGCGTGACGTGCTTGTGCGGCTAAAATTACTTTTTGGACAATGATTCTGGCATCACTCGGATTTTCTTCCAAATAATTCTGCAACATTTCAGATACAGCCTGACTTACTGCGGCGGTAACTTCACGGTTTCCTAATTTTGTTTTTGTTTGTCCTTCAAATTGTGGCTCAGCAACTTTAACCGAAATAATTGCTGTTAAACCTTCGCGAAAATCATCCCCAGCAATATCAAATTTTAGGTTTTTTAGCATTCCAGAGTCATCCGCATATTTTTTTAAAGTAGCTGTTAACCCGCGTCTAAAACCTGCTAAATGTGTTCCTCCTTCAATCGTATTGATATTGTTTACATACGAATGTAAATTTTCGGTATACGAAGTGTTGTAAACCATCGCAACTTCAACAGGAATCTCATTTTTTTCACCTTCCATAGAAATCACTCTTGAAATCAAAGGCTCGCGGGTAGCATCCAAATATCTTATAAATTCAGGCAAACCTTCATCACTGCGAAACGTTTCGGTAATCAAGTTTCCTTCATCATCTAAAACTCTTTTGTCGGTTAAAGTAAGCGTAATTCCTTTATTTAAAAAGGAAAGTTCCCGCAACCTAGTCGCTAAAGTGTCGTAATTAAATTCAATGGTTTGCGTAAAAATAGTGGAGTCGGGCAAAAAAGTAACCAATGTTCCCTTGTCATTGCTTTCGCCAATTATTTTTGCAGGATACAAGGCTTTTCCTCTTGAATATTCCTGTTCCCAAATTTTTCCGTCTAAATAAACGGTTGCTCTTAAATGTTCCGATAGTGCATTTACTACAGAAACACCAACACCGTGCAAACCACCCGAAACTTTATAAGAATCCTTGTCAAATTTACCACCGGCGCCAATTTTGGTCATCACCACTTCAAGTGCCGAAACGCCTTCTTTTTTGTGCATTCCCACAGGAATACCACGACCGTTGTCTTTTACGGAAACCGAATTGTTTTCATTTATAATTACATCTATGGCGTCACAATGGCCCGCCATCGCTTCATCAATAGAGTTATCAACCACCTCATAAACCAAATGATGTAATCCTCTTAAGCCAATATCTCCAATATACATGGACGGACGCATGCGCACATGTTCCATTCCTTCCAACGCCTGAATACTATCGGCCGTATAACTGCTTTTTTTAGGTTCTTCACTCATATTAAAAACTATTTTTTTGTAAATTTTATAACATACAAATATAATCAAACAGCAAACTATTTTAATGAGTTTTACGAATGCACTATGATTAGTTATCAACAAATTCCGCATTTTAAAAAAGTGGCTTAAATCGGCTAAAAACAGCCTTAAATACGATTTACGGCATTTCGATAAAAATGACAATATCCAAAAAACAAAAAATGTTTTAAATGAAGTTATTTGCGGTCAAAAAGATTCGGAATAGCACCTTTTTTGAGAATTAAACAGCAATTATTTGGGCGTTTCCCTGCGGGTCGCGCTTTTCATTGCAATCTTTTTTTCGGATAAAAAACCTCAAAAAAGTATTTCCATTTCAATCGCTAACGCAAAACCATATACGATTTTTGATTTACGATTTACGATTTTTTAATTTAACCTTTAACTTATTGCTTAAGCGCATTTGTCTATTTTCTCTTTTCTATATTCTATTTTCTTTGTAATAAATCATTTTGTTCAGAAAAAATTACACAAAGTATTATGGCATATTTATTTTAATATTATTTTTGCGGATGCAAGACAAGGTACTTATTTTAGATTTCGGTTCGCAATACACGCAGTTAATTGCCCGAAGAGTGAGAGAACTCAACATTTTTTGTGAAATTTTTCCTTTCAACAGTAAAAATTTTAAGGTCGAAAATTACAAGGCGGTAATCCTTTCCGGCAGTCCGTTTTCCGTTAGAGCCGATGACGCTCCGCATCCAGATTTATTAATGATAAAAGGCAAAAAACCCTTGTTGGGTGTATGTTATGGCGCGCAATTTTTGGCACATAATTTTGGCGGAAAAGTAGCATCTTCAAATACTCGGGAATATGGCAGGGCAAATCTTTCTTTTGTAAAAACCAATGAACAATTTTTTGAAAATGTGCACTTAGGAAGCCAGGTTTGGATGAGCCATAGCGATACCATTGTTGATTTACCGGAAAATTGTGAATTAATAGCAAGCACACACGATGTTGAAAATGCGGCTTTTAAAATTAAAAATGAAGATACTTTTGGCATTCAGTTTCACCCGGAAGTTTACCATTCAACAGACGGCATAAAAATATTGGAAAACTTTCTTGTTAAAATAGGCGGCGTTGCACAAACCTGGACACCCGATTCTTTTGTGGAATTGACCGTTGAAAGTTTGCAAAAACAAATTGGCAACGACAAGGTTGTTTTAGGACTTTCCGGCGGTGTAGATTCTACAGTGGCGGCAGTTTTATTGAGCAAAGCTATTGGCGCCAATTTATATTGCATTTTCGTAAATAATGGTTTGTTGCGAAAAAATGAATTTGAAAATGTATTGACCCAATACAAAGGAATGGGGCTTAATGTAAAAGGCGTTGATGCTTCGGCACGTTTTTTGAAAGCGCTAGCAGGAGAATCGGATCCCGAGGGAAAACGTAAAATAATCGGTCGGGTTTTTATTGAAGTTTTTGATGATGAAGCACATGCAATTGAAGATGTAAAATGGCTGGCACAAGGAACTATTTATCCTGATGTTATTGAATCAGTTTCTGTAAGCGGCGGCCCATCAGCAACCATTAAATCGCATCACAACGTGGGCGGTTTACCCGATTTTATGAAACTTAAAATTGTGGAACCGTTGCGGATGATATTTAAAGATGAGGTGCGCAGGGTTGGTGCAACTTTGGGAATTGATGCAGAATTGTTGGGAAGACATCCTTTTCCGGGACCTGGTTTGGGCATTCGGATTTTGGGCGATATCACCGCAGAAAAAGTTCAAATGTTACAGGAAGTGGACGCCATTTTTATAAATGGATTGAAAGAATGGGGATTGTACGACAAGGTTTGGCAGGCAGGAGCAATGTTATTGCCCGTAAACTCAGTAGGCGTAATGGGTGATGAAAGAACCTATGAAAAAGCAGTGGTGTTACGCGCGGTGGAATCCACAGACGGAATGACCGCCGATTGGGTGAATTTGCCTTACGAGTTTTTGCAAAAAACATCAAACAAAATAATAAATAGCGTAAAAGGCGTTAATAGAGTGGTGTACGATATTAGTTCCAAACCGCCTGCAACAATTGAGTGGGAATAACCCTCAAAAAAATTAAAATCATTTATGAACCGAGCCATCACAAATTTTGATACATACAACAATGATCAAAGGCGAACAGCAGCTGTTACCAATAAAAAAATAATATGTGAACAGATGAAAAAAATAACCCTATTATTTGTATTCCTTTTTTTGTTTTCGGTTATAGCAATTGCGCAGCAAAAAAAGTATGTTTCCTATACGGTTAAAGACGGCGAAACTGTAAAAAGCATTGCCAAAACGTATCACATCACTTCCAAAGAATTACTGCAACTGAACCCTGATATAAACAAAAATCTGGCGCCAAACACTGTAATCATCGTGCCAAATTTGAATTACGGTAATGCGGATACTAAAGTTAAGGAAGTAAAAGAAGCGCAAAACGACAAAAAGACGTATTATGTTTTGCCAAAAGATACTTTGTATGGCATTTCAAAAATGTTTGGAATTACGATGGAGGAATTAATAGCCGTAAATCCACAGATAGCGGATGGGTTAAAACCAGGAATGGAATTGGTAATTCCTAAGGCAGGAGCAACCCCAGTCAAAACAAACGATACGGTAACCTTCGAACTTCATACGGTTGTTAAAGATGACACTATGTATAATTTATCGAACCGTTACCAGGTTTCTCAAGCTGAATTATTAAGGTTAAATCCGGAACTTTCAGATGGTTTAAAATTGGGAATGACCTTAAAAATGAAACCAACTCAAAATTGGAATAAAACAAAGGTGGTATCACAGGAAAATAAGTTAGGGAATGAAAAAATGATGTCAGTAAAAAAAGGTGTTTTTAATGAAAATTTAAATTCTTCAAAAGAAATTAATCTTGTTATGTTGCTTCCATATAACATAAATAAGTCATCAGATTCAACAAAAATTAACAGCTTTGGAAAAAGCAATTCTTTGCTGAATATTGTTACCGATTTTCACTTAGGGGCAAAAATGGCAATTGATTCCTTAAGAAATCAAGGAGTGAACGTTAAAGTTAAATTTATAGATTCTGAAGATTCTGAAGATTCCACACAAAAACTTCAAGCTATTGTCAACAGAAATGATTTAAAAAATGCTGATGCTGTGATTGGACCTCTGTTTTTTGACAATGCTTATTGGCTTTCAAAACGTATAGACGCGTCTGTTGTGGTTCCTTGTTATTCTAAAAACCAGACTGCCAATTCTGCCAATAACTTGGTTAAAGTGGCACCTGAAGATGAAATGCTGCAAAGTGAGCTGTTGAAACATTTGGAAAGAAATTACCAAGGCCAAAATATTGTTGTAATTAATGATGGAAAATCAGCATCACAAACAAAACTGTGGCAAGTTGTGAATAGGCTAAAAACCTTTAAGAACGTTAAAAATATAGCGGTGGTAAAATCGGAATATGGCTATATTTCCGGCGGAAAGTTTTCTGATAAATTATCGAAATCTGCAAATAACTGGGTATTTTTGGTGAGTGATGAAATGGTGACAACCGCATCGGCAGTCAATAGTTTAAAAGGTTTGGCCGATAACTTCAACATTACATTGATAGCATTGGATAAAGGAAAAAACTTTGACAGTGTGGACAATAACCTTTTGGGTCAATTAAATTTTATGTATCCTTCCATTGATTTTATAGATGTTGATGATACCAATGTCAATAATTTTTACAAAACCTATCAGAAAATAAATTTTGCAATTCCTTCTAAGTACGCACTAAAAGGATTTGATATCACTTATGATGTTTTAGCGAGAATTGCAACTATGGGCACTTTGGAGCAAGGCCTGAAGGCTGGAAAATCATCAAGGCTATCAACGCTTTTTAAATATGACAGAAATTTGTTGGGAAGTTTTGAAAACCACGGCGTTTTTATTGTTCAATACGACAGGTCATTAACAGCAACTATTAAAGATTAACAGATAATAATACAACAAAAAAAAGCACGCCAATTGGCGTGCTTTTTTTTGTTATAAAGATTTATATTTTTTTAAGCTGATCCTTCAACATTTTAATTTGATCTTTTAAAATATTTTGTGTATCCAGTTTTTTAGCCTCAGTGATTAACATGGTCGCTTCTCTTTTTCGTCTTTTAGACAAAGCAATACCAGCCAATTGCAGTTTTGCCATCGCCATATCATGCTTCATATTCAACCCCAAACTCAACGCTTTTTTAAAGTATTTTTCAGACAGGTTGATATTGGTTTGGGAAACCATAATTCCCTGTAAGAAATTGTAATAACCCTGCTGTTTTTTAATTAAAGCGCTTTCCGGATTTTTAATGTACGACAACCATTTGCTTGCTCCAACAAAATTTTGCTTTCTGAGTTGCCAAAATGCCAACAAAATAAATTCATTTTTATAATAAAACAGCACAAAAATACTGGACAGCAGCACAATTGAAATTCCATTCATGATGTTTCCTTCAATAAATTGAAATACTGCCCAAACTAAAATTCCTGCCGCTACTACTAGCTTTAAATATTTATTAAACATTGATAATTTTTTTAATGGATTGCAAAGTTACATTTTTGCAACGGTTTTAATTATTTTTTATAATGTTTTTTAAATTGAAAATACGCAAGGATGCTTATGACTGCAACAATAGCAATGGCATAATATACAAATGTTGGTGTGATTACTTTGTCGCCGCTCGCATAAGAATGCAATCCGGACAGGTAAAAGTTCACCCCAAAATAAGTCATTAAAATCGATGCAAATGAAATCACAGAGAACATGTTAAATGTAAATCGGCTTCTTAAGCCTGGAACCAAGCGCAAGTGAAGCACAAAAGCATAAATCATAATGCTAATTAATGCCCAAGTTTCTTTTGGATCCCATCCCCAATAGCGTCCCCAGCTTTCATTCGCCCACATTCCGCCTAAAAAGTTACCGATGACCAATAAGATTAACCCAAGCGTTAATGCCATTTCATTGATAATGGTAAGTTCCTTGATCATTAATCCCACCTTTTCTTTATTTTTCTTAGTGGTTAAAATCATTAAAATCAAAGAGACCAAACCTAATATCATCCCCAAAGCAAACGGGCCGTAACTTGCCACAATTATGGAAACGTGAATCATTAACCAATACGAATTTAGCACAGGCTGCAGGTTTGCAATTTCAGGATCCATCCAGTTCCAATGTGCCACCATTAAAATAAAAGCGGTTAAAAACGAGGTTGCGGCAATTGTCATAGATGATTTTCTTCCAAATAACAATCCGAAAAGCATAGTAGCCCAACCAACATAGATCATAGATTCATATGCATTACTCCAAGGCGCATTGCCACTGGCAATCCAACGTGCAATTAAACCTCCTGTATGAAGCGTGAATAACAATAATACGATGGCGATACATACTTTAATTGATAAATCAAGAATTTTATTTTTCTTAAAAATCTGAAAAATCACCAAAAAGAACATCAATACGCCGATGTACATATAGTAGCTGTATATTGTTTTGAAAATATCGTACTTGTTATAAGCGATTTCAACATCAATTTTATGTTCTGCAGGATAAACGGCACCTCCGTATTTTTGTTGGAATTTTATAATTCCTTCCAAGATTTCATCAGATTGCGCGTAATTTTTAGAGGCTTGTGATGCCGTTAAAGTTTGTAAATACACCGGTAAAATTTGGCGTACAAACACCGAATCAGCACCTTTGAAATTGGCTTCGTCTAAGTCGTTATTGGAAATCCAGGTATTGTTTTGATCGTTTGGAATTGGAAAAATTCTCAATATATCGCCTGTAATGGCAGAATATAATAAATTCACCCTTCTGTCAACATTGATTACATCTTTTTCATATTTGCTTTTTATGTTGCTTTTTTGCGCTTCCTGTTGTATTTCAGTAAGTTTATAATTTCCTTTTTCATCAAAAAAGTTAGCTAGCGATGCATATTTTTGTTCGTGGGGAATACCTATCAGATTTCTCAATTGCGTATTTCCTGTTTCAATATATATCATGGCAACCTGAAACCAAAGCCTTGGGTTTTGTTGAATAGATAAAAATACCTGTGTGGCATTCATATCATTATAAGTATCAGATTTGCTTACTTTTCTTAACAATTCTGATGCGTAAGTATGCACGGGTTTCATTCTTCCGCCAGCATCTTGTATAATGACCCTGCTGAATTTATCTGCGTGGCTTTTATCAATAACATTGGCTGTTACCAATGAATCTATTTGTTCTTGAAGTGGTTCATGATTGTGATCTTGCGAAAATGCAAACGTTGAAACCAACAGCAATAAAATGGTTGTTGCCGCTGCTTTTTTCTTTTTAATTTTATCCAGGCTATTTCTTAGGAAATCGAATCGCGTATTTTTCACAAACATAATCAACATTAAGCCGGCATATAATAAGAAATAACCGATATAGGTCACTGTAGATCCCCAGAAATCGTGATTAACGGATAAATGGGTTTCTTCATATTCAGATGTTATGTTATAGCTTGACTGGAAAAATTTGTAGCCTTTATAATTTAATATATTGTTCATAAAAATTCTAAAATCGAAGGTTTCTTCAGGGGTAATAACGGTCACTTCGCTTGCAAATGACATAGCGCTGTTAGATCCCGGATAGTTATCTAATTGAAAATCGTTTAATTTAATACTAAACGGTAATTGCATTTGCATGGCGCCATAACTCATTCTGAAATTTAAGTTTCCGACAGAAAATACCGTTGGTGGCTGAATGGCGAATTGCCCGCCGTTTAATTTTATAGTTTTAGTTTCACCGCCTGCAGTAACTTCAAATTCTAATTGGGCCAAACCAGGTTGCTCTTTGTCGCCCGAAATTGTTTTATAGGATCCTTTAATTGGCATTTGCGGAATCACAAATTCCATTCCGGCAATTGAATGAACCGCTAATAGTGAAAAGTCCTGCAAAGAATCTTTAACAATGGTACCTTCAAATTTATCGGCCATTCTAAAAAAAGTTCCGTCAACAGCCGTTTTAATTTTTAAACCGCTATCAGTTGAAATAAAATCTATAACATTTGGCGTAGGTGAATCAAAGCCAACCATTACGCCGTGCACTTCTTCTGATGAACCCTTTTTAATATAATGGTCGTGTCTTCCTCCGGCACCCGATTCAACGAATTTTAAAAATTCATCACCAGTTTCGCCGGCTTCAAAAACTTCCAAGGCATTTTGCGTATATTTTGTCAATTTTACATCAACATCTTTTCCTTTAAAATCTGTTTTGTAATGGAAATTATTGTTGCCTAAAGCTGACAATAATATTTGCTTATGGTAAGGTGTTTTTTGTTCGCTGCCATCATTGACAATAACGCTTATATAGCTTTTTTCACTATAAAAAACATTGCTTACAGCACCTTCTTTAATGGGCATAATTCCCTCAAAGCTGATATAGCGGGTTATTCCGGCGCCTATCAAAATCAAGAAAAAGGATAAGTGAAAAACCAGCACCACCAATTTTTCTTTTTTGTAAAGTTTGTATTTAAAAATATTTCCAAAAAAGTTGATTGCGAAAAAAACCATAATGGCCTCAAACCACCATGCATTATATACCAAAGCTTTTGAAGTTTCAGTGCCGTAATCATTTTCAATAAAGGTCGCCACACCCATTGCCAAAGCATAAACTAAAAATAAAACAGCAGTAACACGAGTTGAATAAATAAGTGAAAGAAATTTGTTCATTTTAATAGATTTATTAGTAATAAAAAACGTTTTGCGAAGATAATGATAA
The DNA here is from genome assembly GCA_964491495.1 of uncultured Lutibacter sp. GTDB lineage: Bacteria > Bacteroidota > Bacteroidia > Flavobacteriales > Flavobacteriaceae > Lutibacter. The sequence continues at coordinate 14,208 of CAZBGP010000023.1, forward strand.
TTGTCATAATACTAAATTTTTAATTGAATTTTAAGCCAATCTTAATCTTGCTAAATTTGAAGCACAAATATAACTGTAACATTTATTGCATTAACTGATTATTGTCATTAAAAAAGAATAAAAAATATCGAAATAATTGTTTAATAATTTTTGTAAATTTGTGATCTATAATTCAGTAAATGAAAAACCTAAACCATTTTAAATTATACGCGGATGTCTTCTTAAATATAAAGCGTCCCGAATCTTTTCGCGCCTAATTTTCTCCCTATTTGGTGATTTTCAATCACGTTTTTAAATTTTTTCAAAATCTTATAAATAAAATATTCTTATGGAATTACCATACGCAGAACCCTATAAAATTAAAATGGTTGAACACATCAAACGTTCAACGCAAGAGCAACGATTAAAATGGATACAGGAAGCCGATTATAACTTGTTCAATCTTTCTTCGGATAAAGTTTTTATTGATGTATTGACAGATTCAGGAACTGGCGCCATGAGCGATAAGCAATGGGCCGAAATGATGATAGGCGACGAAAGTTATGCCGGTTCATCTTCATTTTTAAAACTTAAAGAGACCGTTAAAAAAATTACAGGTTTTAATTATTTTTTACCAACACACCAAGGACGTGCCGCTGAAAATGTGTTGTTTTCCGCTTTGGTGAAAGAAGGCGATATTGTTCCCGGAAATTCTCATTTCGACACTACCAAAGGCCATATCGAATTCAGGAAAGCAAAGGCGGTAGATTGTACCATTGATGAAGCTTTCGACACTTCCAATATGCATCCGTTTAAAGGAAATGTGGATTTAAACAAACTTGAAACAGTTTTTAAAAGCCATCCAAAAGAAAAAATTCCTTTTGTGGTGCTCACGATTACTTGTAATAGTGCGGGCGGACAGCCAGTTTCTGTGCAAAATACCAAAGAGGTTTCGGCTTTGTGTAAAAAATACGGCATTCCGTTGTATTTTGACGCTGCCCGTTTTGCTGAAAACGCTTATTTTATCAAAAAACGAGAACCTGGTTATAAAAATAAATCAATTAAGGAAATTGCCAAAGAAGTATTTTCTTATGGTGATGGAATGACAATGAGTTCTAAAAAAGACGGATTGGTAAATATGGGCGGATTTATTGCCCTTAACAACGAAGAAGTTTTTAAGCAAGCCACCGTTTTTAATATTATGTTCGAAGGTTTTATCACTTATGGCGGTATGAATGGCCGTGATATGGGCGCGTTGGCTGTTGGATTGGATGAAGCTACAGAGTTTGATTATTTGGAAAGCAGGGTTGAGCAAATAGCCTACTTGGGTCAAAAGTTGGTCGATTTTGGTGTTCCTGTACAACAACCTTTTGGTGGTCACGCCATATTTTTAGATGCCAATAAATTTGTTCCTAAAATTCCGAGAGAAGAATATCGGGCGCAGGCTTTGGCGGTTGAAATTTATATTGTTGGTGGCATTAGAGGTGTTGAAATAGGAACTGTTTTGGCCGACAGAGATCCGGTAACCCGCGAAAATCGCTATCCTGAATTGGAAATGGTGCGGTTGGCTATTCCAAGAAGGGTTTATACCAACAATCATATGGATTATATTGCCGTGGCGTTGAAGAATATTTACGATACCCGCGAGGAAGCAAAATCGGGATATGTAATTGTCGATGAAGCACCTATTATGAGACATTTTACAGCTAAATTCAAAAAAATATAATACCATTTACTCTTTTTTCGGTACTTTTGCGGAAATAAATTGTAAAAAAATATAGAAATGTTATCAAATGCCAGTAAGTATGCTATTTTATCAACTTTGTATTTAGCAGAGCATTCAAATGAAGAAAGGAAAATTAGCGTAAAGGAAATTGCTGAAAATATTGATGTTCCAAGTCCGTTCTTGGCGAAATTATTTCAGCAACTTGTTCGTGGAAAAATTATTTCTTCCAGCAAAGGTCCGCATGGAGGTTTCTTTTTATCAGAAAAAAATAAACAGAAAAATGTGCTTGATATCATTGATAATATTGATGGTTTAAATAAATTGAATGGCTGTTTTTTAGGTTTAAACGAATGCGATGCAACCAATCCTTGTCCGATACACCATATTGTTGTGCCTTTTAAAAACAATATATTGGCGAAGTTTAGGGATTTAACAATTATGGAGTTTGCACAGGAAATTTCTGATAAAGGAACTTTTTTAACCTTAAAAATTATCAATCCATCATTTGAGGCACCACTCGAATAAATTTTATGACAAAAATCATAGTTTAATTAATTGTAATATTATACTTTCGCTATATTAAAAGATAAAAAGATCTTTTAATAAATTAACCAAATAATCAATTAAATCTGTTAAACTATGTTATCTAAAAAACAAGCAAGGGCTTTCTTTTTAGGCGGAACATTGGTAACGTTTCTTATATTTATAGGACTTACCATTTTTTCTTTCACTAAAGAAAATGACCAGACAAATCATGAAAACCTCTCAGCAGAAGCCATAAGGGGAAAAGAAATTTGGGAAACCAATAATTGCATGGGCTGCCATACCTTATTGGGGGAAGGCGCTTACTACGCACCCGAATTAACAAAAGTCATTGACCGTTTAGATATTCGATACGACGGGAATGGGAAAGAAGTAATCAAAAGTATTTTAATGTCACCTACACCTTGGCAACCTAACGGAAGAAAAATGGTTGCTTACGGAATGACGGAGCAAGAAGCATCAGATGTTGTGGCCTTTTTTGAATGGATTGGAAAAATCGATTTAAATGGTTTTGATAGGGTGATATCTCCATTGGCTAAAGAAAAAATGAATAAATAAACTTATAAGACATGAAATATAAATCACAAAAAGTAGCCTATTGGTTTTTTGCCCTTTCAATGCTGCTGTTAGTTTTACAGATAACCTATGGTTTCGTCATGGGATTCGCCCGCATGGGGTTCGATAACTTACACGAATTTATACCTTTTAATACCGCAAGAGCCGTTCATACAAACTTATTGGTAGTTTGGTTATTGTCTGGTTTTATGGGTGCTGCCTATTATATAATTCCCGAAGAAGCACAACGCGAATTGGTAAACGTAAAATTGGCTTATGTCCAATTGATTAGTTTGGCATTGGTTGGCGTAACTGCCATCGTTGGATTTCACTTTAATATTTGGGAAGGAAGAAAATTTTTAGAAATCCCAAGACCTTTAGATTATCTGGTTGTAGTAAATGTACTCTTATTCTTAGGGCTCATTTTAACTACGTTATTTAAAGGAAAAAGACAAACAACAACAGCTTTGGTACTTTCTATGGGATTGCTTTTTGCTGCATTGTTGTATTTACCGGGAATGTTGCCGTTTGACAGTCAAGTAACGGATTCATTTTTCCGTTGGTGGGTAGTTCATTTATGGGTTGAAGGTGTTTGGGAATTGATTATGGGCGGTATTTTATCTTTCTTATTGATTAAATTGACGGGTGTTGACAGAGAAGTCATTGAAAAATGGCTATATGTAATTGTTGGGTTAACCTTTTTATCAGGCGTTTTGGGAACCGGTCATCACTACTATTATATTGGCGTAAATAAAATTTGGCTGATAGTTGGAGGAATTTTCTCAGCATTGGAACCGTTGGCATTTTTGGCGATGGCTTTATTCGCAGTAAATATGTATAGAAAAGGAGAGAAAAAACATCCAAATAAATTGGCTTTATACTGGACGCTTGGTGCTGCAATAGTATCATTTGTTGGTGCAGGATTGCTTGGTTTTGCACATACTTTACCACAAACAAATATATATACACATGGTACTTTAGTTACTGCAATGCACGGCCACTTGGCGTTTTGGGGCGCTTACGGAATGATTGTTTTGGCAATCATCAGTTATAGTTTACCCAATATGACAGGAAGAAAATTATACGACAGTTCTCGAGGTCGCATGGCTTATTGGCTGGCTAATGTTGGAATGGTTGGAATGACAGTTGCTTTTGGAGTGGCCGGTGTAGCCCAGGTTTATTTAGAGCGTAAGTTTAAAATGGATTTTATGCTCGTGCAAAAAGAAATCGCCATTCACTTTGTGGTGTTGGTGCTTTGCGCTACAATTTTTGCTATAGGAATCATACTTTATATCATTGATTTTTATAAGCATGGAAAACCAAGTGATGAGGCTTTAGAAATTAATGAATAAGTAATTTAAATTAAGAATTTTTTGTAGTTTTTTAGATGGATTTCCAGCGTTGAAGGTTATATTTTTTAAAATATGTATATAATTTGATACGCTGGTTTTTTTATTGCTGATAAAACTTTTAATAACCAACCTATGAGCATCAAAACGCCATATTACCACGCAATCGGTAAAGAAATTGAGGTGTTTGAACACGCCTTTAAAAATAAAATTCCTTTTTTATTGAAAGGACCAACAGGAACCGGTAAATCGAGATTTATTGAGTTTATGGCCCATAAATTGGATAAAAAATTGATCACTATTTCCTGCCACGAAGAAACTTCTTCGACCGATTTAATTGGTCGGTTCATCATAAAAGGCGCAGAAACCATTTGGTTAGACGGTCCGCTTACAACTGCCATAAAAGAAGGCGCCATTATTTATTTGGATGAAATTGCAGAAGCAAGACCCGATGTAATTGTGGCCATTCACTCGCTTACAGATCACAGAAGGGAATTGTTTATCGATAAATTGGGTGAAACCGTTAAAGCCCACAACGATTTTATGCTGGTGGCGTCTTTTAATCCTGGCTATCAAAAGGGATTTAAAGAATTAAAACCATCAACCCGACAACGATTTATAGCGACTTCTTTTGCCTATCCCGAAGCCAAAATTGAAGCGGAGATTTTAGTGAATGAAACCGGAATCGAACTGGATATTGCGAAGAAATTGGTGAACATCGCCACAAAAATCAGAAATCTGACCGAACTTGGGTTGGCGGAAACTGTTTCAACCCGTTTGTTGGTTGATGCCGCAAAATTAATCCATAGCGGATTGCCAAAAAGATTGTCGGTTGAAGTGGCCGTTGTTGAACCGTTGACCGATGATTTGGAAGTGATAGAAGCGCTGAAGGATTTATGTAATTTAATGATTTAACGTTAAGTTCTACTTAAACCAGCATTTTGGTGTTTTCTGATAGAAACCAAATAAAAATGATACATATATCATTTAAACAAAATTTTAATTTAACCGCCAAGAGCGCAAAGAAAATACGCAAAGATCGCAAGAACAAATTCGATTATTTATGAAATTTTCGTTAGGGATTGAACGGCATGTTTGAGCACTCCCGTTTTTCACGGGATGCGAGTAGTGAAAGCCCGACCCGCAGGGGAACGACCAAAACAAAAATATATTTTGTTGTATTTTATTAACATCAAATTAAAAATGTTCACAGTTTTCAGCTTAGCCATTAAATTTTTAACTGAAAACTGAGAACTAAAAACTCAAAAAATGTTCGAACCCGATGAATACCTGTTTACCAAACTCGCTTATTACTTTAAGCGGCGCAGCCTAAAAAAACAGGAAAACATCGCTCATGCCGTAAACTTATCCGACTTAAAACCGCGACTGACCATTTTTGCGCGTGCCATCACCGGTGAATCCATTGAGATTTTTGAGGCTGAAAGAGAAGGCGGCTACAAAAATAACAACTTTTTTCTCCCAGTTACTTTTTCCGACTTTCCTTCTTATGAGGAAAATATTTCATTTTATTTATTCAGAATTGTGTATTTATCGGTTCAAAAAAATTTAGATTTAAACTGGAACGACAATAGGGAACACGAGTTATTGGAATCCCAACAAAAAGCGGAAGAAACTTCATTTTGCGTTTTGAAATCTATGTTTGAGCAATTTCCTGTGACCAAACAATACCACGTAAAATTCTTACAATTTTATCAAAGTAAAGTCAGAGAAAAGGAAGTTGTTGATTTTTCTTTTATTTACGGAAAGTGGATGCAAAATAGCCAAATAAATGATGGTGATACCTTGAATAATTTTACGGATGCCGTGAAAAAAGGTGATGAAGATCAGCCAAAAACGATCATAAAATCCAAAGCGGTTGAAGAAATTATTTCAGTGCAGGTTGATGTAAAACAGCAAGAAGATGCGGTGCTGCAACATCAATTTGAAAAAGTGGAAACTGCGGAAGAGTTTGGGGGAAATTTCAAAGATTTTGATGGTGATGACGATTTGGAAGATCACTCAAATGCTTTGGAAGAATTGAACATGAAATATACGGTTCGTGTTGATGATACTGCGCACTCCGTTTATCAGGCCGATTTTATGGAAAACACCACGGTTTCTGAAAGTGCGGAACATGACAGTTCGGGATATTATATCACACATGATGAATGGGATTATGCCAAACGTGTTTATAAAAACGATTTCTGTAAAGTATATCCAAAATCGCAGTTGAAATCGAATGTTTCCTATTATAAAAGAACAATGTTGAAAAACAATTCGACCTTAATGGGATTGCGAAAAATGCTGACAACAGTAAATAATAAATATCAATTTCAGCGCAGGCAAACCCAAGGGGAAGAATTTGATATTGATGCGATAACCGATTTGTTTGTTGATGTGCATTCCGGTCATACGCCTTCTGAAAAAATTTACCTTTCCAAACGGAAAAAAGAAAAAGATTTATCCATTTTGTTGTTGTTGGATATCAGTTTGTCCAGTGATGGTTATGCCGCTGGAAACCGCGTAATTGATGTTGAAAAAGAAGTGTCTATTTTGTTTGGAGAACTTTTAAATGAATTTAATATCGATTTTTCCATAGATTGTTTTTATTCTAAAACCAGAAACCATTCCACTTATATAACCATAAAGGATTTCGACGAAGATTGGAACAAGGCAAAGTTTAAAGTTGGTGCGGTTGAGCCAAGCGGTTACACCCGTATTGGCGCTGCTTTGCGACATTCCGGATCCATGTTGGACAAGCGTAACACCAAAAATAAATGGGTTATTTTAATTTCTGACGGAAAGCCTAACGACTATGATAAGTACGAAGGAAAATACGGCGTTAACGATGTGAAACAAGCCTTGCGCGAATTAAACGAACGCCAAATAAATTCATATGCGCTGGCCATAGAAGCACAGGCAAAATACTATTTACCGCAAATGTTTGGGCAAAATCATTATCAGATTTTAACCACACCAGTTGAATTGCTGAAATCTTTAGTGCTGTTATTTGAAAAAATCAGGCATCAGTCTTAAAGCCAATTCGGGCTATTTACAAAAACTATTTTTTATCAAAATTTACGATTAATTGCGTACAAATATTAATCAAATAATAAAAGACAAATTTGTATTTTATTAGTATATTTGCATCATAATTTAAACCAAAAATGATGAGCATCACTAAAGAAAATACAGTTGCAGAAGTAGTTGCCCAAAATATGGGTGCCGACCATGTTTTTAGTAAATATAAAATAGATTTTTGCTGTGGCGGCGGTGCAACACTTGAAATTGCCTGCAAAGAAAGCGGCGTTGACTTTGAAGTTTTGAAAAAGGAGATTGAAACAATAGCAAACAAAATTTCAAACAATTAAAAGGGAACGCAGTTTAAAACACTCATTATAAAATCAAAAATATTATAAAATGAATTCTTTTTTATCAACCGTAGAGAAATTGCCGATAGGCCATCCTGTTGAAGTATATTACAGGGAAAGCGAATTAATTCAAGAAATATTATTGGAATTGACAGAAGCAGATCCTGTTGAAGATTTTCAGAAATATTTTAATATTTTTAATCAGTTAACCACCATCGAAAAACGATTTGCCCGCAAGGAAAACCAGTTGTTTCCTTATTTGGAAAAATATGGATGGGAAGGTCCCAGTCAGGGAATGTGGTCTTTTCACGACAATTTAAGAGCGCAAATCAAATTGTTAAATGAATACAATGCCGAAAAAAATACGGCCAAAATTATTGATAATATTCCTTATCTGGTGGAAGGAATTAAACGTTTGTTAAGCATAGAAGATATGCGATTGTTTCCAAATTCAATGGAATTGTTAACGGAAGAAGATTGGAATGCCTTTTATCAGGGTGATGAAGAAATAGGGTGGATGTTGTTGGTGAAACCAGCGCCGTATCCAGAAATTAAGGAAGCAGCTTATGTGCATCCAAGTGACGATTTTACCCAACGTGATTTGTCTTTTTCATTGGAAAACACGTTCCATTATGATGAAGGTTATATGACGCCGGAACAGGTGAATTTGCTTTTGCGTTTTTTGCCGGTTGACATTACTTATGTTGATGAAAATGACAAAGTAGTCTTTTATAACAGAGGTGACGACAGGGTTTTTCCGCGAAGCAAAGGCATAATTGGCCGCGAGGTTCGTTTTTGCCATCCGCCAAAAAGTGTGGATATGGTGTTGCGCATTGTGGCCGAATTTAAAGCCGGAACAAAAGATGTTGCAGAGTTTTGGTTTAATTTCAAGGGAAGAATTATCCATATCAGGTATTTTGCGATTCGAGATAACGATAAAAAATACAAAGGGGTGATTGAAATGTCTCAGGACATTACCGAAATTCAAAAACTGGAAGGCCAAAAACGTTTGTTGGACTGGGATTAAACTTTTACGTATGGAGTCACAATCAATAAACTCAAAAAACATATACTATCCGCCGGGAGGAATTTTAATGTGGATTATCATCTTTTTAGAGTTATTTACTTTCGGAATGGCTTTGGTTGCGATGGCAATGTACAGCAAAGACGAACCCGAGGTATTTCACAGCTCAAGGTTGCTTTTAAACACAACTTTTGGCTTAGTTAACACCATCTTTTTGCTGTCAAGCGGATTTTTTATGGTGAAATCCGTAGAAAGTTTTAAAGTGAACAACATCAAAAAATCTTCGTTGTATTTGAAGTTAACAATGTTGGGAGGATTCCTGTTTTTATTGCTGAAAAGTTTTGAGTATTATGAGAAAATGGAGGCTGGCTTATCGATTGGCTACAATACTTTTTTCTCGTTTTATTGGATGCTTACCTTATTTCATGTGATTCATGTGCTAGTTGGATTGGTGATCTTAAGTTCTGTTTATATCGGTTTAAACAAAAAAAATATAGATATGTCCGCAGATGATTTTGAAGCGAGCGCCACATTTTGGCATATGTGCGATTTAATTTGGCTCTTGTTATTTCCTGTAATTTATTTACTATTTTAATGAAAAATCACCTATATTTTAAAGTACTAATATCGCTTTTGGCGCTAACATTATTGGCGGCCTTGGTTGTAACGTTGGATATCGGATTAAAGGCGGCTTCCGCAATTATTTTAGCACTTTTTATAGTCAAATTTCTTGGCGTGGCATTTTATTTTATGGAACTTAAAAAGGCCCATGTTTTTTGGAAATCTAGCGTACTCATTTTCGTGTCAATATTTTTGGCAATTGTTTTAATGATTGTTTAATAAATATCGAAATTTTTTGATAAAATTTCTCTGAAAATTGACAAATGTCATTATTATTTTATTTTAGTAATCATACATTCGTCATCAGATTATAATAAGTAAAAGAGCACTTGTAGATTAATTGGTCAATAAACACATAAAGATCCTCTTTGAAATAAAATTTTAGTTAGTAGTTTAAGTTCGAGTCAAAACCTTGATGTTCACATCAAAAGTTTTGGCTCTTCTTTTTTTAATTCAATACTGAAAATTCAAGGGATGAAGATGTGAATACGGTATGCGTCTGGGTTTTGAAATCTTCTTTTGTTGCTTTAAAAATATTGTCTACATAGGTTTGCGGATTCAGATCAATCAACGGAAACCAAGTGCTTTGAACCTGAATTTGCACTTTATGGCCTTTCTTAAACGTGTGATTTACGTCTTGCAACTTGATGTTTACCGCAGTTTTTTTATTCGGAATAAACGGTTCAGGATAAGTAAAACTATTTCTGAATTTTCCTCTCATCACTTCACTGCGCACCATTAAATGATAATTGCTTAGCTTTAAATGGTCCTGCATATTTTTGTTGGTTTCTTCAACATCAGATGGATGCACATCAACCACTTTCACAATCCAATCGGCATCGGTTCCTGTGGTTGCCACTTGCAGTTTTGCCAAAATATCACCGGCCAAAGTGAAATCATTTTCCAAAATTTCAGTCTCAAAAACCAGCACGTCGCCTCTTCTGGCGGCAAAACGCTGGTCATCGGTCATATATTTTCTTGGGATAAATTCCATTTTTATGTCTTCGGTATACGGCACCGGTTTTTTGATATCGCTGATAAATTTTATGCCGATTTCTTTTTCTTCGGAGGTGGTTAATTTTTGGTTGTCTGACAAATACATCGCTACTTTTTTAGCACCAACAGGCGGCCAGGTTTCGTATGATTTCCATTCTTTTTTGCCTGAGTCATACACATAAGCTTCGGGCAATCCCGAGTTTTTATCACCTTTGCCTTTTAAGAAATGGTTAAAAAATTTCGTTTCTATCTGTTGCTGGAATTTTATGGAAATGGAATCGCCAAAATAATAATTTCCTACGCTGTTTTCAACGTCTGTTCTTGCCCATTGTCCGTGACTCCAAGGTCCGAAAACTAAGGTATTGTAATTGTCTTTGTTGTATTGTTCAATGGTTTTGTAGGTTTCCAACGGACCGTATAAATCTTCGGCATCAAATTGTCCGCCTACAACCATGGTTGCCACAGAAGATTTTATGTTTTTCAGATGCTGGATAATGCCTTTGCTTTGCCAAACTTCATCGTAATTTGGGTGTTCTGTCAATTCTTTCCAGAAAAAATCATCAATTTTGTCTTTGTTTTGCGGCGCAGTTTCATCCAGTTTTTCATATTGAAAAAAGTGGTTTAAATTGCTTAACGGACCCGCATCCAAGAAAAACTGGTATTGATCTTTTGTTTTTAAATCGGGAGTCGAATACCAGGCCGTATCGGATGGCGCATCTTTTGGCGTTCCAAACAAGGCGGTGGCCCTGAAATAACTCAACAAATAAGCACCGTTATGATGAAAATCATCAAAAAAGAAATCGCCAATACAAGCTTGCGGTGAAGCTGCTTTTAAGGCAGGATGCGCATCAATGGTTGAATAAGTACTGTAAAAACCGGGATAGGAAATTCCCCAGGTTCCCACATTTCCGTTGTTATTCTCCACATTTTTTACCAGCCAGTCAATCGTATCGTAAGTGTCAGAACTTTCATCAATGTCTTTGTTACTTTTTTTATTTGGAATATAAGCGCGCATATTGTCGTAAGTTCCTTCACTCATCCAACGTCCGCGAACATCCTGATAAACCACAATATTTCCTTCTTCCATCAAATATTTATTGGGCGCAATGTTAGTTTTTAAGGTATCAGCACCGTAAGGCTGACAACTGTAAGGCGTGCGTTGCAATAAAATGGGATATTTTTTGCTTTTGTCTTTGGGCGAATAAACCACGGTAAACAATTTAATGCCGTCGCGCATAGTGATGGTGGTTTCCATTTTATCGTAATTTTCTTTGACAAAATTGATTTCAATTGCTTCGGAAGTGGTTGTTTTTTTGCAGCCAATTAAGGAAATGCTCAGCAATAAAATGACTATTGCTTTAATAGGATAAAATTTCATGTGGTAGTTGATTGGTTTGGTGAAAACTACAAAAATTAAGCTAATAATAAGTGCAATACATAAAATTTATGCTGTTTTTTAAATGTTCTTTTCAAGAATACATTTTTAATGTTTTTATTTATATTAATTTGTTAATCCAATCTTGAATATTATTACTTTTGAATTTAGACTAAAATCGCAAATAATTTTTTTGACAAAATGAAATACTTTCTCAACCTCTTGATACAGGAATAATGAACGCCAAGTTGTTAAAAATACCGGTTCTTTTTGTATGGCTCTTGATCATAAGTTGTGATAGCGACAATTATGAAACTGATTATATACCAAGCGCTCCGATAACAAATCAGTTAAAAACAGTAAGTTATTTAGCACTGGGCGATAGTTATACCATTGGACAAAGTGTTTGTGAAACGTGCAGGTTTCCCGAGCAATTGAAAAAAAATCTTGTAAATTCAAATCCCAATACTACGTATGGTTTGAAGATTATTGCACAAACCGGCTGGACAACCACCAGTTTAATTTCGGCCATAAACGCACAAAATTTGACTCCAGATTATGATTTGGTAACGCTGTTAATTGGGGTAAACAATCAATACCAAAACAAAGCTTTTTCTGTATATGAAAAAGAATTTCCCGAATTGGTCAATAAAGCGATTGCGCTTGCCAAAGGTGATAAGTCCAACCTCATTGTAGTTTCTATTCCGGATTATGCTTACACGCCAACAGGGCAGCAGTTGGGAAATTCGCAGAAAATTTCAACAGAAATAGACAATTACAATGCTTTTGCACAACAGTTTTGTTTGGCGAATAAGATAGAATTTGTTTCTATTACAGACATCACAAGAAAGGGTTTACAGAATCCGTTACTGGTGGCTTCAGATGGTTTACATCCTTCAGAATTGGCCTATTCTTATTTTGTGGAACGAATTTTACCAAAGGCCAAAATAGCAACGCAAAACTAAAAATAGATTTTCCTAAGACAGGAAATATTTTAACCTTTTTCCTTCAAAATGAATCAAAAATGGTATTTTAAATTGATTCC
>CAZBGP010000024.1:0-26575 GCA_964491495.1 uncultured Lutibacter sp.
TAAAAAACAAACAAACTATGAAAACTTTAGTAAGAATTACCATTTTAATCTCCATATATCTGACATTGCTTTTCACCACTAGTTCCTGCATTTTTGATGAAGTTGTTGGCGTGAAAGGAAACAGAAATGTTGTATCTGAAGATCGTGAAATTAGATCAGATTTTGAAATAATTAATGTACAACAAGGAATTAATTTATTTATAACGCAGGGAAAACCAACAGCTATTAACGTTGAAGCAGATGAAAATGTCCTAAATTTATTGGTTACGGAAGTAAAAAATAATGAGCTGAACATTTATTTTGAAAAAAACGTGATTCAGGCAAAAGCAAGAAATGTTTATTTGACAACCGAAACTATTTCAAAAATAAAAGCGTCGAGCGGTGCATCTGTAAATTCGGAAAACACAATACAGACTGCATCGTTAGAACTTGATTCAAGCAGCGGAAGCACCATTAAAATTCGAGCCAACGCCGATGACATTAAAAGCGAATCGTCAAGTGGATCAACAATCAAGCTCTATGGTAAATGCAATACATTTACTGCAAACTCAAGTAGCGGAAGTACCATAAATGCGAAAGAACTTAAAACTGTAGATGCAAAAACGGAGGCAAGCAGCGGTGCTAGTATTGACGTGAACGCAACTGGTAAATTAACGGCGAAAGCCAGCAGCGGCGCCCATATTGATTATGAAGGAAGTCCTGAAACTGTTGCTAAAGAAACCTCATCAGGAGGAAGTGTTTCTGGAAACTAGCTACAATAAAACCGATTTAAATTTAAGCCGGCTCATTGAATATGAGTCGGTTTTTTTATTTATTTTTTGAAAATATTAGGTGCTAAAAAGGAAATTCCATTTTTTTTATTAAAAAATTTATCAAATAAACCAATACTATATTGCCTAATAAGACCAAAAATAAACACTATTTATAAAACATTTAACAGATAATAACTTGTAGTTGCCTACATTTGTATCCAAAAATAATAATTATTTGTAAAAAATAATTTAAGACCAAGAAGTATGCAACAAAAAAACAACCCACATTCATTTCACGTACCAGTAATGGGGATTGCTTTTACTATAGACACCCCTATTAAAATTGCAAAATATGGTATTTCTTCCGTAATTTCAGTTGTAGATGATATTATCATTGAAAAAATGAATGAATATTATTCAGGAAAATTCAAAATCCCATATCAAGAAATTTCAACAAAAGTAGAGGATTATAGAGCTAAAAGAATTACCGCTTATTTAAATACGGTAGATATCATTGTTAAACAAAAATTTGAAAATCTTAAAAAGAGTTTCGAACAGAAAAACAGTGAATTTGAAAAATATATGGAAATGCTTCCTGATTTTTCTGAACTAAAACAAAATTTCATTCAGTCCATTCAACACAATACGGTAAAAGAAGATTTGAGCAATTGGATCCACAGCAACCTAAAACCAGGGAGTATTGATGTAAATATTATGACCAAATTGGACAAGCCCAATTATAGCAAAAAAGACTTATTGCCAATTGAATTTAATGACGCACACGCTGCATTAAGAGGTTTTGCAAACAGTACTTTGGAATCATCTGTGGTACTTTCTGCAGGAATGAATCCAAGATTGTACAGTTATTTTGAAAATTTCAATGATTTTTTTCCAAATGAAAACAACCAACTGAGAAAGAAAATCATTTTAAAAGTAAGCGACTACAGATCAGCAATTATTCAAGGTAAATTTTTAGCCAAAAAAGGACTTTGGGTTTCTGAATACAGAATAGAATCCGGATTAAATTGTGGCGGTCACGCCTTTGCCTCTGACGGTTATTTATTGGGCCCAATTTTAGAGGAATTTAAAATGAACAAAACTGCTTTAATTGATGAGATTCACGGAATCTTGGTTGAAGCATTAAAAAGCAAGGAAAAAAACATTCCAACCGAGCCGTTAAGTTTGGCGATTACCGTTCAGGGAGGCGTTGGTACTTTCGAAGAACATGAATTTTTATTAGACAATTACAATATTGATTCTGTGGGTTGGGGTTCTCCATTTTTATTGGTTCCCGAAGTATCCACAGTTGATGAGGTAACCAGAGAAGCGTTGCGGGTTGCCACCGAAAAAGATTTGTTTTTAAGCAATATTTCTCCGCTGGGCGTACCTTTTAACAGTTTAAGGGGAAATACCAATGAGATTATCAAAAACGAAAGAATTGCCGCTGGTAAAGCCGGTAGTGCATGTACCAAAAAATTCCTTTCTTCTAATACAGAATTCACCGAAACAGTAATTTGCACGGCTTCAAAAAAATACCAAACGCTAAAATTAGATGAGTTAAAGCAAGAAAACTTAAGTTCAATTGAGTTTGCCGAAAAAGTCAATAAAATTACCGAAAAAGCTTGTTTGTGCGAAGGATTGGCCAATGCCGCTTTCTTTAATTATGGCATTGAAAGAAAAGGGGAAACACAAGGCGTTGCAATTTGTCCGGGGCCAAATATGGCTTATTTCACAAAGGATTTAACGTTAAAAGAAATGGTAGACCATATTTATGGACGCGCAAATGTGATTGAAACAAAAAACCGTCCGCATATGTTCATCAAGGAATTGGCGATGTACGTTGATTATTTTTCCAATAAAGTTGATGAGTTTAGTGATTCATTTAATGTAAAAAATCAAAAATATTTAACGGCTTTTCAAACCAATTTAAATGAAGGCATTGAATATTACCAGCAATTATTTTCCGAATCAAAAATTTATTTTGAGGCGAATAAAGAAGTGTTATTAAGCGAATTGGAAACTTTAAGAACAGCATTGTTCGACATAAAAATTCCGGTTTTAGTTAAAGCCTAATTCAAAAAAAAATAAAAAGACTGTCTCAATAGACAGTCTTTTTTTTGCTTATTAACTTTATATCTATGAATTGTCTGTTCCGCAATGAAAATTTGCCAATGTTTTATTTTCAAGTATTTTCAACGTGCTGTCACGCACTTCTGCCATTAAAATATTCAAACTGCAACGCTCTTCGCTGGTGCAGTCATCACATTTTTCGTAATAATTTAAACTAACGCAAGGCAACATCGCAATTGGACCTTCAAGCAAGCGAATTACAGTTGAAATTTTTATTTCATTCGGATTTTTAATCAAATAATAGCCGCCGCCTTTTCCTTTTTTGGAAGAAAGGATTCCACTCTTTTTTAGTGCCAATAAAATACTTTCCAAAAACTTTTTGGAGATATTCTCCGATTCAGAAATATCTGAAATTAATATAGGAACATTTGGCTCTTGTCTGGCAAGATAGCTCAACGCCTTAAGTCCGTATTTTGTTTTTTTAGAAAGCATTTTTACCTGATTTATTGAATTAAATTATTCTTCTTTAGGCAAAAAAACTTCAGCCATCATACAACGGGCGCTTCCGCCTCCGCAGGCTTCAATGGTATCCAATGAACTGTAAAGTATGTTACCGTGCTTTTCAAGCTGGTTTATTTGCTGTTTATTTAAACTTTCAAAGGCTGAGTTTGACATCACAATGTAGCGCTCATTATTGCTTCCCAGAACCTGAAGCATGTTCCCGGCAAAATTATTGACCTGCTCTTCCGTAATGGCAATAATTTCTTTCTTGTCTTCCTTTAAATGTTTGATAACATCTTTGCGTTCTTTTTTGTCATCAATACTGTCCAAACAAATAACTGAAAATTTTTCACCCAAACACATCATCACATTGGTGTGATAAATTGGCACCCGTTTTTCATTCAAAGTTTGATTTGCGACAAAAGAAACAGGCGTAAATTCAAAATCTTCACAAAACTCTATCAACAAATCTTCATCTGCTCTTGGAGATAATGCACAATAGGCTTTTCCGTTTGCCCTGTCCAGCAACAAGCTTCCTGTTCCTTCCAGATAAATTTTTTCTTCTTCCGCAGAAGTATAATCCACCACATTATTAATCTGATAACCCAATTCTTCCAGCGTTTCCAGGATGTCTTCTCTCCTTTCCAATCGTCTGTTTTCAGCAAACATTGGGTATAAAGCAACATCACCATTTTCGTGAAAAGAAATCCAATTGTTAGGAAAAATTGAATCTGGTGTGTCGGTTTCAATTGTGTCGTTAATGACGATCACATTCACGCCAACCGCCTTCAGTTTTTCAACAAAATCATCAAACTCCTGCAATGCTTTAAATTGAACTGTTTCGGGCGTTAAACTTTCCAAAACCTTCTGATAATAGTTATTAACGGCCGTTTGCTCATTCATTCGGAATGAAACTGGGCGAATCATTAAAATTGTATTTGTAATTTGTTCCATAAAATTAATCTCTAATTAAAGGCAATGTTGTGCATCTTAACAACCCTTCTTGTTTTGATATTTCCGCGTATGGTATTTCTTCAACCGTAAAACCTTGTTCTCGCAACCAATTGTTGAGTCGCGTAAAGTTTTTTTCTGAAACCACCACTTCATCCGATATTGAAAAAATATTGGAAAACATCTGGTACATTTCATCTTTTGTAATGTGAAACAAATTTTCTTTTCCGAATAAATTTACCAGATAATTATAATCATTTTCATCTCTAAAACCTTCTTTATGAATGATGGCTTTATTTTTTCCAACCGGTTGAAAACAACAATCTAAATGAAGTGCGTTTTCTCTTGCATTTGTATTCGATTTCACCAAATCAAATTCCTTTACAATTTTATGGGGAAATAAATTTTTAATGAAATTGACACCCTTCATATTGGTTCTGGCTGTAATCAGATTTTTATAATCATCGCCTTTATAAGTACCAATAAAAATATGGTCATTCCAAAGCATCACATCACCGCCTTCAAAATGAACATCATCAGAAGCCGTAATAATATTGTTGGGATCAATTTCGTCCAAAACATATTGAATGGCTTCTATTTCTTTTTCCCTGTCAGGTAAAATATTCGACTTAAAAAGCTTATCTTCAATAACAAAGGCAATATCTCTGGTAAATATCTGATTGTAATTTTCAAATACATTTGGCCGGTACACTTTTACATTATATTTTTCAAACACCTTGTTAAAAGCTTCCATTTCAAACACCATATCCTTTTCAAGCGGATAAGTTCCGGCTATGATATGTTCCAATGATTTAGGATCATATGCCTCGGCTATTTTTGGCGTGGGCCCATTGCTGATTGCAGTGCCCAAAACCACAGACCGAAGTCGAGAAGTCTCATTGTGAACATTCAATTTTATCATATATTTTAATTTTACGTAAAAATAAAGAAACCCCATAACTTAATATGAGGTTTTTTTATAAATTTAAAAAAATTTGAAATTATCTTTCTTTAAATTCTTTAAATGGACGTAATGGCTCACCAACGTATAGTTGACGCGGACGACCAATTGGCTCTCCGTTTTCACGCATTTCTTTCCATTGTGCAATCCATCCAGGTAAACGGCCTACAGCAAACATCACTGTAAACATTGCCACAGGAATTCCTAAAGCTCGGTAAATAATTCCTGAATAGAAATCTACGTTAGGATATAATTTACGTTCTGCAAAATATGGATCTTTAAGTGCCACTTCTTCTAAGTGTTTTGCAATTTTTAAAACTGGATCGCTCAAATTAAGATCTGCAAATAATTCATCAGCCGCTTTTTTAATAATTCGGGCACGTGGATCAAAGTTTTTGTAAACCCTATGTCCAAATCCCATCAATCTGAATGAATCATCTTTATCTTTTGCTCTATTGATAAACTTTTCAACATCACCACCATCTTTTTCAATTTCTTCCAACATTTCCAAAACTGCTTGATTTGCTCCACCGTGAAGATGTCCCCATAATGCAGAAACTCCTGCTGAAACTGATGCAAACAACCCAGCTCCAGATGAACCCACCATACGAACAGTTGATGTTGAACAGTTTTGTTCATGGTCTTCATGTAAAATTAACAATTCATCAAGTGCTTTCACCGCAATTGGGTTAATCACATATTGTTCTGTTGGTATTTTAAACATCAACTGCATGATATTTGAAATGTAGTCTAATGAATTGTCGGAATAATTTAATGGCAATCCGTTATTTCTTCTATGTGCCCAAGTTGCCAAAACAGGAAATTTTCCTAATATTTTCACAACTGCATTGTACATATCTTCTTTTGAGTTAACATTCACAACACCTGGATTAAAAGCAGTAAGTGCACTCGTTAAACTTGACAACATCCCCATTGGGTGTGTTGACTTTGGAAAACCTTCAACGATATCTTTCATTTCTTCATTTACCATTGAATACTTTTTGATATCAATTTTAAATTTTTCGAATTCTTCTTTTGTCGGAAGTTCACCAAATATGATTAAAAAGGCAACCTCTAAAAAACTGGCCTTTTTAGTCAAATCCTCTATAGAATAACCTCTGTGTCTTAAAATTCCTTTTTCACCATCTAAAAAAGTTATTTTACTGGAGCAAGAACCTGTGTTTTTATAACCAACATCTAGGGTAATTAAACCTTGAGTTACAGACCTTAATGTTGAAATATCCATGGCAATTTCATTTTCAGTTCCTGTATAAACTGGAAATTCATATTTTTTGCCGTTAAATTCTAAAATCGCTTTATTTGACATCGCTTATATAGATATATTAATGTTATTAAATTATTTGTTGTTAATTATCACGAATCTAATGAATATTATAAGAAATTTATATGATTTAAGTCAATGTTTTGCTAAAAACGTATACATTGTTACATAACAAAAAAAAGCCGAGAAAATTCTCGGCTTTTTTGTTAAATAATTTCATATTCTTAAATCTTAAATGCTTTTTCTTGCGGATAGTAAGCAACACTTCCTAACTCC
Source organism: uncultured Lutibacter sp. (assembly GCA_964491495.1). Classification (GTDB taxonomy): domain Bacteria; phylum Bacteroidota; class Bacteroidia; order Flavobacteriales; family Flavobacteriaceae; genus Lutibacter. The sequence continues at coordinate 6,794 of CAZBGP010000024.1, forward strand.
TCTTCAATTCTTAACAATTGATTGTATTTTGCCATTCTGTCTGAACGGGAAGCTGATCCGGTTTTAATTTGACCTGTATTCAACGCAACGGCCAAATCAGCAATGGTATTGTCTTCAGTTTCTCCTGAACGGTGAGACATAACGCAAGTATAACCTGCATTTTGCGCCATATTAACTGCTGCAATCGTTTCAGTTAAAGTACCAATTTGATTTACTTTGATCAGAATTGAATTGGCAATTCCATTTTCAATTCCTTTTGACAATCTTTCAACATTAGTTACAAATAAATCATCGCCAACCAATTGAACTTTATCACCAATCTTATCGGTTAAATATTTCCATCCTTCCCAATCATTTTGATCCATACCGTCTTCGATGGAAATAATTGGATATTTTGAAGCCAATTCTGCCAAGTAATCTGCTTGCTGTTCAGAAGTTCTTATAATGCCTTTATCGCCTTCAAACTTTGTATAGTCGTATTTTCCATTTACATAAAACTCAGCTGCTGCACAATCCAAAGCCAATTTCACCTCTTCTCCAGGTTTATATCCAGCATTTTCAATTGCTTTTAATACTGTTTCAATTGCATCTTCTGTACCGTTAAAAGTTGGTGCAAAACCACCTTCATCTCCTACTGCAGTGCTTAATCCTCTATCGTGAAGTAATTTTTTAAGATTATGGAATATTTCAGTACCCATTTTAAATGCATCAGTGAAGTTTTTGGCTTTAATTGGCATAATCATAAATTCTTGAAACGCAATAGGCGCATCAGAATGTGAACCACCATTTATAATATTCATCATAGGAACCGGCAATGTATTTGCGCTTACACCGCCAATATAACGGTACAAAGGCATTCCCAATTCATTTGCAGCTGCTTTTGCCACTGCCAACGAAACGCCTAAAATAGCATTGGCGCCTAATTTAGATTTGTTTTTTGTGCCATCTAACGCAATCATCGCAGCGTCAATTTGATTTTGATCAAATACAGACATTCCGATAATTTCTTCAGCTAAAATTTCATTTACATTTTTTACGGCTGTAAGCACGCCTTTTCCCATATAATCTTTACCGCCATCACGCAATTCCATGGCTTCATGTTCTCCTGTTGAAGCGCCTGAAGGGACAGCTGCTCTTCCTAAAATTCCGTTTTCAGTTATTACGTCAACTTCTACTGTTGGATTGCCACGTGAATCAAATATCTGTCGTGCATGAACTCCTAAAATTATACTCATTTTATTAAATTTTAAAATTATTTTTTCTTACTGCAAGGTACAATTTTCAGGTCAAATTTTATGCAAATTAACCTGATTAATACGATAACGTTTTCGTTTTATTTTGATTAAAAAAAGCCTTTAACGCTATGGCTAAAAGCTTTTAAATTTATTGTTTTGATGCATTTATATTTTCAATAAACTGGTCAAACAAATAGGATGAATCATGTGGTCCCGGACTGGCTTCCGGATGGTATTGAACCGAAAAACAATTTTTATTTTTCATTTTCATACCAGCCAGTGTTTCATCATTTAAATGAACATGGGTGATTTCAAATTCAGGGTGATTTTCAACGGCTGCTTTATCCACCACAAAACCGTGATTTTGCGATGTGATTTCACCTTTTCCTGTAACAATATTTTTAACCGGATGGTTAATTCCGCGATGACCATTGTGCATTTTATAGGTAGCAATGCCATTTGCCAAAGCAATTACCTGATGTCCCAAACAAATACCGAACAAGGGTAAATTTCGGCTAATAATTTCACTGGCCACTTGCTGGGCTTCTAATAACGGTTCTGGATCTCCAGGTCCGTTTGACAAGAAAAAACCGTCGGGATGAAATGAATTCATTTCATCAAAAGTTGCGTTAAAAGGAAATACTTTGATGTAACAATCTCTTTTGGCTAAATTTCGCAAAATGTTCTTTTTGATGCCCAAATCCAAAGCTGAAATTTTATAAGTCGCTTGTTCATCACCAAAATAATAAGGTTGTGTGGTAGAAACTTTTGAAGCCAATTCCAATCCCTTCATATCGGGAACAGCATTTAATTTTTGTTTTAAGGCTTCAATATCTGTTTCAGTAGAAATAATAGCATTCATTGCGCCTTTATCCCGAATATAACGGACCACAGCTCTCGTGTCAACATCAGAAATGGCCATTAAATTTTCCTTTTCAAAATAATTCTCCAAGGAATCTTGCGCATCGACTCTTGAATAATTAAAACTGAAATTTTTACAAATTAACCCAGCAATTTTGATAGAATCAGATTCGATTTCTTCCTTATTTACGCCGTAATTCCCAATATGTGCATTTGTTGCCAACATTAATTGACCAAAATAGGAAGGGTCTGTAAAAATTTCCTGATATCCGGTCATACCGGTATTGTAGCAAATTTCACCAAATGCGGTACCGTCTCTTCCAATCGATTTTCCTTCGAAAATTGTTCCATCAGCTAAAAGCAATATAGCCTTTTTTCTTTGTGTATATTTCATTCCTTTGTGTAGCCTTATTTTTAGTCGCGTCAAATTTAAATATAAAAAAAAGGATAAACTATAAATAATTTATCCTTTTAATATGATTAATGGGTCACCATTATTTCGTTTCTTTAGTTTCTGTTTTAACTTCAACTGTTTCTTCCACTTTTTTAGTTTTACCTCTACGAGTGGTTTTCTTTTTAGCTTTGTTATTTGGATTGTAATTTGGATTGTAATCCACCAATTCAATCATAGCCATAGGCGCATTATCGCCTTGACGACTTCCCAATTTAATGATACGAAGGTATCCTCCTGGTCTGTCGGCAACTTTTACAGAAACTTCTTTAAATAATTCTGTAACCATGAATTTATTTCTCAAATAGCTAAACACAACCCTGCGGTTATGCGTGGTGTCTTCTTTAGACTTTGTAATTAAAGGCTCCACAAATTGACGCAAAGCTTTTGCTTTCGCAACAGTGGTATTAATACGCTTATGCTCAATTAAAGAACAAGCCATATTAGCAAACATAGACTTTCTATGTGCAGTTTTTCTGCCTAGGTGATTAAATTTCTTTCCGTGTCTCATCTCTTATGTTATCTCAATTAAAACCTAAGTTTTAAATTAATCTTTATCTAATTTGTATTTACTTAAATCCATTCCAAAACTTAACCCTTTAATATGAACCAATTCATCTAATTCGGTTAAAGATTTTTTTCCAAAATTACGGAACTTCATCAAATCGTTTTTATTGAAAGATACCAAGTCTCCCAAGGTATCAACTTCTGCAGCTTTCAAACAATTTAGTGCACGTACGGATAAATCCATATCCACTAATTTTGTTTTTAGCAACTGACGCATATGTAAAGATTCTTCATCATACGTTTCAGTTTGTGCAATCTCATCAGCTTCTAAAGTGATACGCTCATCAGAGAATAACATAAAATGGTGTATCAATATTTTTGCAGCTTCTGTTAATGCATCTTTTGGAGAAATTGAACCGTCTGTAGTGATGTCAAAAACCAACTTTTCATAATCTGTTTTTTGCTCAACACGGAAATCTTCCACAGCATATTTTACATTTTTAATTGGTGTAAAAATTGAATCTGTAAAAATAGTTCCCAATGCAACGCCAGATTTTTTATTGTCTTCTGCAGGTACAAAACCTCTTCCTTTTTCAATGGTAAGTTCAAAATCTAATGTAACGGATTTCTCCATATTACAAATAACTAAATCATGATTTAATACTTGAAAACCAGAAATGTATTTTTGCAAGTCACCGGCAGTTAATTGCTCGTGTTTAGAAATTGAAATGTTCACTGTTTCTCTATCAGAATCTTCAATTTGTTTCTTAAAACGCACTTGTTTTAAGTTCAAAATGATTTCTGTTACATCTTCAACAACACCTTTGATTGTTGAAAATTCGTGTTCGATACCTTCAATACGAAGTGATGTAATTGCAAAACCCTCTAATGAAGACAACAATACTCTTCTTAAAGCATTCCCAACCGTTAAGCCAAAACCTTGCTCTAACGGTCTGAATTCGAATCTACCGTTAAAATCGGTAGAATCAATCATAATTACTTTATCGGGCTTCTGAAAATTTAAAATTGCCATAATTGAATTGGTGTCTTTAAAATTATTTAGAGTATAACTCTACGATTAATTGTTCCTTGATATTTTCCGGAATTTGGATTCTTTCAGGAATACTAACAAAATTTCCTTGTTTGGTTTCTGAATTCCAAGTAAGCCATTCGTATACATCACTCCTGTTAGCCAAAGCATTTTCAATAGCCAACAATGATTTTGATTTTTCTCTTACAGCAACAACATCGCCGGCATTTAATGAATAAGAAGGTATGTTAACCAACTCTCCATTTACAGTGATATGACGGTGAGATACCAATTGACGTGCAGCGCTACGACTAGGTGCAACACCCATTCTGTAAACTACGTTGTCTAAACGACATTCGCAAAGTTGTAATAAAATTTCACCAGTAATACCTTTACTACTTGATGCTTTTTTGAACAAGTTTGAAAATTGTCTTTCCAAAATACCGTAAGTATATTTTGCTTTTTGCTTTTCAGCCAACTGAATAGAGTATTCAGATTTTTTTCCTCTACGACGGTTAGCGCCGTGTTGTCCTGGAGGATAATTTCTTTTTTCAAAAGATTTATCGTCTCCAAAAATTGCTTCTCCGAATTTACGGGCAATTTTAGTTTTTGGTCCTGTATATCTTGCCATTTTTAATTATTAGATGATAGGGATTATGAATTAAGGCTAATCCTTCGATAATCTTACAAAATCCTATCGGTTAAAATTTAATTTAATTATACTCTTCTTCTTTTCGGAGGTCTGCAACCATTGTGTGGTAATGGCGTAACATCAATAATTTCTGAAACTTCAATTCCTAAATTGTGAATTGATCTTATTGCAGATTCTCTTCCGTTACCTGGTCCTTTTACATACACTTTCACTTTTCTCATTCCTGCTTCATGGGCTACTTTACCACAATCTTCAGCGGCCAATTGTGCTGCGTAAGGTGTGTTCTTTTTAGAACCTCTAAATCCCATTTTCCCAGCTGATGACCATGAAATTACATCACCTTTTTTATTGGTAAGTGAAATAATAATATTGTTAAATGAAGCCGTGATGTGTGCCTGACCAACTGCCTCAACAATAACTTTGCGTTTTTTTGTACTTGCTTTCGCCATAATATTCTAGTTATTATTTAGTTGCTTTTTTCTTGTTAGCTACAGTTTTTCTTTTTCCTTTACGAGTTCTAGAATTGTTCTTAGTTCTTTGTCCTCTTAAAGGTAATCCAGATCTATGACGAATTCCTCGGTAACATCCAATGTCCATTAATCGCTTAATGTGTAATTGAATTTCTGAACGTAATTCACCCTCAATATTGTAGGTTCCCACCTGCTCTCTGATTCCGTGAATTTCGTCGTCTGTCCAATCTTGAACTTTCGTGCTTTCGTCAACTTTTGCATTGGCTAAAATTTCTTTAGCTCTGCTGTTCCCGATTCCAAAGATATAAGTTAAGGCAATTACACCTCTCTTGTTTTTTGGAATATCAATACCTGCTATTCTTGCCATAATTATCCTTGTCTTTGTTTAAATCTAGGATTCTTTTTATTGATTACATATAATCTGCCTTTTCTACGCACAATCTTGCACTCGGCACTTCTCTTTTTTACTGATGTTCTAACTTTCATCGTTAATACTTTAATATCTGTAAGTAATTCTTGCTTTTGTTAAATCGTATGGACTCATTTCCAATTTAACCTTGTCACCGGGTAATATTTTTATATAATGCATTCGCATTTTACCTGATATGTGAGCCGTAACAACATGTCCATTTTCCAACTCTACACGAAACATTGCATTAGACAAAGCTTCTGTAATAGTTCCGTCTTGTTGTATTGCTGGTTGTTTTGCCATTATGCTATTGATTTTCTTTTTGTTCCCTTTTTCATTAAGCCATCATAATGACGGTTCAATAAATGAGAGTTAATTTGTTGTATGGTATCAATTGCAACACCTACCATAATTAACAAAGATGTTCCTCCGTAAAACAGTGCCCAAGATTGTGTCAATCCAAATTTCACAACGATAGCTGGCAAAATTGCAACCAAAGCTAAAAATACAGATCCTGGGAATGTAATTAAAGATAAAATCCTATCCAACAAATCAGCTGTGTCTTTTCCTGGTCTGATACCCGGTATAAATCCACCGCTTCTTTTTAAGTCATCTGCCATTTTATTCGTAGGGATAGTAATTGCAGTATAGAAAAAACTAAACACTATGATTAATAAGGCGAACAGCATATTATACCAAAAACCAAACATATCTGAAAAAGAGATTCCAATAGATTTTACACTTTCATTATCTGAACTTGCCAACAATGCAGGTGCAAACATAATCGCTTGCGCAAAGATGATTGGCATAACACCTGAAGCATTCAATTTTAATGGAATATAATCTCTTGATCCTGTAACATTTTTAATATTTCCGGCAACAGTTTTCCTTGCGTACTGAACAGCAATTCTACGAACTGCAGTAACCAAATACACACAAACTAATATTACCAACAACCAAACAATCACTTCAATTAAAATCATGATCAAACCACCATTTGAAGCTGTAACTTTAGAAACAACCTCTTGAATAAATGATTCTGGAAAACGAGCAATAATACCAATCATAATTAATAATGAAATACCATTACCAATTCCTTTATCAGTGATTTTTTCACCAAGCCACATTGCAAAAATAGTACCGGCTGTTAAAACAACCATTGATGTTAACCAGAACATGCTTGCACTGATGTAGATAGCAGATGATGGTATTAACTGATAGATATTTGTAATATATGCCGGTCCTTGAACCATAGTAATAGCAATTGTTAACCAACGTGTAATTTGATTAATCTTTTTTCTGCCACTTTCTCCATCTTTCTGTAGTTTTTGTAAATATGGAACCGCGATTCCCATTAACTGAACTACGATGGAAGCAGAAATGTAAGGCATAATACCCAATGCTACTATTGATGCTTGAGCGAAAGCACCACCAGTGAACATATCAAGTAAACCTAAAATCCCACCACCGCTTGTTTGATTTTGAAGTGCTGCTTGCGCAACAGTAATATCAATACCCGGAAGTGGCACTTGAGCTGCAAATCGATAAATAGCCATAAAGCCAAGGGTCAATAGAATCTTATTTCTAAGCTCTTCTATCGTCCAGATGTCTCTAATGGTTTGAATAAACTTTTTCATGTTTTATCTTTTTATAACGTTTCTACTGTACCACCTGCATTCTCAATTGCAGCTTTTGCAGTGGCAGTAAATTTATGAACAGTTACATTCAATTTAGCTTTTAACTCACCATTTCCTAATATTTTTACCAGGTCATTTTTACGAACTAAACGATTTTCAACTAAAACATCCATTGTTATTACAGCATCAGTGATTTTATTATTATCAACCAATTCTTGCAACTTGTGTAAGTTTACACCTACATATTCCTTGCGATTTATGTTTTTGAAACCAAATTTAGGAACACGACGTTGCAAAGGCATTTGACCACCTTCGAAACCAACTTTTCTAGAATATCCTGAACGGGATTTTGCACCTTTGTTACCTCTGGTAGCTGTACCACCTTTACCGGAACCTTGGCCTCTACCAATTCGTTTACCTTGATTTTTAACTGACCCTTCAGCCGGCTTTAAGTTATTTAATGTCATCACTTTATAAGATATTATTTAATTTCTTCAACAGAAACTAAGTGTTTAACTTTATGTACCATTCCAAGAATTGCCGGGCTAGCGTCATGCTCAACTACCTGATTCATCTTTTTCAAACCAAGCGCCTCAAGAGTTCTTTTTTGTCTTTGAGGACGTCTAATTTTACTTTTAACTTGCGTTACTTTTATTTTTGCCATCTTGCTTCTTGTTTTAACCGTTAAATACTTTTTCCAAAGAAATTCCTCTTTCTTTGGCAATCATACTGGCGCTACGAAGTTGCAATAATGCGTCAAACGTTGCTTTCACAACATTGTGGGCATTCGATGAACCTTGTGATTTTGAAAGCACATCGTGCACACCAACTGATTCAAGGACTGCACGTACTGCACCACCAGCAATAACTCCGGTACCATGTGAAGCCGGTTTTAAAAATACTTTAGCTCCGCCAAACTTGCCTTTTTGTTCATGTGGCAATGTTTGTTTTAAAATTGGAATTCTAATTAAATTTTTCTTTGCGTCTTCAATCGCTTTAGCAATTGCTGAAGCCACATCTTTAGATTTACCTAATCCGTGTCCAACCACACCATTTCCGTCTCCAACTACAACAATAGCCGAAAAACCAAATGCTCTTCCTCCTTTTGTTACTTTCGTAACTCTGTTAACACCAACTAAATGATCTTTTAGTTCTAACCCGCTAGGTTTAACCCTTTCTACGTTACTGTATTTTTGATACATAATTTACTAAAATTTTAAACCTGCTTCTCTTGCAGCGTCTGCTAGAGCTTTAACCCTACCGTGATACAAAAATCCGTTTCTATCAAATGCAACAGCATCTAATCCAGTGCTTATAGCTTTTTCAGCGATGCTTTTGCCCACTAATTTTGCGATATCTGTTTTAGTCCCTGTTGATTCAATTTCTTTATCTCTTGATGAAACAGATACCAAAGTGGTACCTAAAGTGTCATCTATTAATTGAGCATAAATTTCTTTGTTACTTCTAAACACCGATAATCTTGGTTTAGCAGCTGTACCAACTAAAATTTTTCTGATTCTATGCTTAATTCTTACTCGTCTTTCAAGCTTTGATAATGCCATAATACTCTAATGATTATGCAGATTTACCTGCTTTTTTTCTTAATATTTCTCCTACAAACTTAACTCCTTTTCCTTTGTAAGGTTCTGGTTTACGCAATGAACGAATCTTTGCTGCAACTGCTCCTACAAGTTGTTTATCATAAGAAGTTAATTTGATAATTGCATTTTTTCCTTTTTCAGCTAACGTCTCAACGATAACCTCTGGTGCAACTTCTATTATAATGTTATGAGAAAAACCTAAAGCCAGGTCTAATACCTGTCCTTGATTACTTGCTCTATATCCTACTCCAACAAGCTCTAATTGTTTGGTCCACCCTTTTGATACACCTTCAATCATATTGTTAATTAAAGCTCTGTACAAACCATGTTTTGCTTTATGGATTTTACTTTCAGACGGACGATCAAAAGTGATAATACCATCTTCGACCACAACTGTAATATCATCAGTAATTTTCTGAGATAACTCTCCCAATTTCCCTTTCACAGTAATTACATCGTCTTTAATTTCGAATGTAACTCCTTCTGGTAAGGTGATTGGATTTTTTCCTATTCTTGACATCTTTGTTTAGTTCTTTATTAATATACGAAACATAAAACTTCCCCACCAACATGCTCTAGACGTGCATTTTTACCAGTCATTACACCTTTTGATGTAGATACTATTGCAATACCTAAACCGTTTAAAACACGAGGCATTTCATCTGCGCCAACATATTTACGCACTCCGGGAGTACTCACACGCTGTAACTTTTTTATCACGGAAGCTTTAGTTGCTTTATCATATTTCAAGGCTATTTTAATAGTTCCCTGAACAATGTTGTCCTCAAACTTGTAGCTTAAGATATAACCTTGATCAAATAAAATCTTGGTGATTTCTTTTTTAATTTTTGAAGCCGGAATTTCAACAACTCTGTGGCCTGCCATAATTGCATTTCTAACTCTGGTTAGATAATCTGCGATTGGATCTGTAATCATTTATATTAATTTTGCGGCTTTGGTTTTCAACACTATTATTGAACCTAAAACCAATTTATAATTTTACCAACTTGCCTTTCTAACACCTGGAATCAAACCTTGGTTTGCCATTTCACGGAATGTTACCCGTGACAATCCAAATTGTCTGATATATCCTTTTGGTCTTCCTGTTAGTTTGCAACGATTGTGCAAACGCACCGGAGATGCATTTTTTGGCAGTTTTTGTAATGCTTCATAATCACCTGCTTCTTTTAAAGCTTTGCGTTTTTCAGCATACTTAGCAACTATCTTTCTTCTTTTAACCTCACGGGCTTTCATCGATTCTTTTGCCATTTCCTAATTCTTTTTAAAAGGTAAACCTAGTTCAGTTAATAATGATTTTGCTTCTTTATCAGTTGGTGCGGAAGTTACAAAAGTAATATCCATTCCACTAATTTTATTAACTTTATCAATATCAATTTCAGGGAAAATGATTTGTTCAGTAATACCTAAATTGTAATTTCCTCTACCATCAAAACCAGTGGCTTTAATTCCGTTAAAATCTCTTACACGAGGTAAAGCTGTTGTTACCAATCTGTCTAAAAATTCAAACATTTTATTACCGCGTAAAGTTACTTTTGCGCCAATTGGCATCCCTTTACGTAATTTGAAAAATGCGATATCTTTTTTAGAAATAGTAGCCAATGCTTTTTGACCAGAAATTTTGGCCAATTCCTCAACTGCATAATCAATTAATTTCTTATCGGCTACTGCAGCGCCAACTCCTTTATTAATTACAATTTTTTGTAATTTTGGAACTTGCATTACATTTTTATAACCGAATTCAGCAGTAAGAGCTTCAATTACTCTACTGTTGTACTCTTCTTTAAGTCTTGGTGTATTATTTGCCATCACTAAATTGCTTTATCAGATTTTTTTGAAAACCTAACTTTTTTATCTCCTTCAATTCTATAACCAACTTTGGTTACTTTTCCTTTTTCAACTAACATTAAGTTAGAAATATGAATTGAAGCTTCTTTTTTCACAATACCTCCTTGTGGGTTTTGTGCGCTAGGTTTTGCGTGTTTTGATATCATATTGACACCTTCAACAATTGCTCTGTATTTTACAGGAAATATTTTAACAATTTTTCCTTCTTCACCTCTATGATCACCTGCCGTAACCTGAACAGTATCTCCTGATTTTATCTTTAACTTCATAATCTTATAAGTTTATTAAAGCACTTCAGGTGCTAATGATACAATTTTCATAAATTGTTTTTCACGAAGTTCTCTTGCAACAGGACCAAAAACGCGAGTCCCTTTCATTTGTTCAGCAGCGTCTAACAATACACAGGCATTGTCGTCGAATCTAATATAAGATCCATCTTTTCTTCTGATTTCTTTCTTCGTTCTAACAACAACAGCTTTTGCAACCTGACCTTTTTTTACTGATCCATTTGGAGTAGCATCTTTAATAGCCACAACAATTTTATCACCAATAGATGCATATCGTTTTCTGGTTCCTCCTAAAACGCGGATAACTAAAACTTCTTTTGCTCCAGTATTATCTGCTACTCTTAATCTTGATTCTGTCTGTAACATAATTATTTAGCTCTTTCTAGGATTTCTACTAACCTCCAACGTTTTGATTTACTCATTGGACGAGTTTCCATTATTTTAACAGTATCTCCAATATTGCAATCATTTTTCTCATCGTGAGCCACATATTTTTTGGTGCTTAACACGAATTTACCGTACATAGGGTGTTTCACTTTTTTCACTTCAGCCACAACAATAGATTTCTCCATTTTGTTACTTGAAACTACACCTATTCTCTCTTTTCTAAGATTTCTTTTTTCCATCTTTACTTCTGACTACAATGATTGTAATTCTCTTTTAGTTAATTCTGTGGCCAAACGTGCCACATCTCTTCTAATTGCTCTCAATTGCATTGGAATTTCCAATGGTGTAATTGCGTGAGCCATTTTTAGATCTATATAACTCTTCTTTGAACTTTCAAGTCTCTCTTGTAACTCGTCAGTTGATAATTCTATAATTTCTGATTGTTTCATTTTTTCTAATCGGTTATTAAGCGTTATCAAAATCTCTAGCCACCATAAACTTTGTTTTCACAGGAAGTTTTTGTGCCGCTAAACGTAAAGCTTCTTTAGCTATATTCATTGGTACTCCTCCTACTTCAAACATAATTCTGCCTGGTTTAATTACGCAAACAAAATATTCCGGTGCTCCTTTACCTTTACCCATACGTACTTCTAATGGTTTTTTGGTAATTGGCTTATCTGGAAATACTTTTATCCATAATTGACCTTCCCTTTTCATATGACGTGTTGCTGCAATACGAGCTGCTTCAATTTGACGTGATGTAAGAAAGGTTTGCTCCAAAGATTTGATCCCGAACATTCCATTTGAAAGTTCATGTCCTCTTTGTGAATTCCCGCTCATATTTCCCTTGCCCTTCTGTACTTTACGATATTTTACTCTCTTTGGCTGTAACATTTTACCTTCTAAATTTTAAAAATTTATTTTCTTCTACGAGGTTGTGATTTTTTTGGAGCATCGCCTCTTTCTGGTTTTCCTGTCGGTTTTTTAGACAGTCCAACTAATGGAGATAATTCTCTTTTACCATAAACTTCGCCTTTCATAATCCATACTTTTACACCCAATCGGCCGTAAGTAGTATGTGCTTCTACAAGTGCGTAATCAATATCTGCCCTAAAGGTTGAAAGAGGAATTCTTCCTTCTTTGTAGTTTTCTGAACGTGCCATTTCAGCACCATTTAAACGACCTGAAATCTGAACTTTGATTCCTTCAGCATTCATACGCATCGTTGCAGCAATTGCCATTTTTATTGCGCGACGGTATGAAATTCTGTTCTCAATTTGGCGAGCGATACTAGATCCTACCAAACGAGCGTCTAATTCTGGACGTTTAATTTCAAAAATATTGATTTGAAAATCTTTCCCAGTAATCTTTTTAAGTTCTTCTTTTAACTTGTCTACCTCTTGTCCGCCTTTCCCGATAATAATACCTGGTCTTGCAGTAGTGATAGTAACGGTTACAAGTTTAAGTGTACGCTCAATAATTACTGTTGAAACACTTGCTTTAGACAATCGAGCATTTACATACTTTCTTATCTTATCATCTTCAGCAATTTTATCTCCGTAGTCTCTACCACCATACCAGTTAGAATCCCATCCTCTGATAATTCCTAAACGATTTCCTATTGGATTTGTTTTTTGTCCCATTTCTACTTATGATTGTTTGCTTACATTTTTACTTCCTAAGACTAATGTCACGTGATTAGAACGTTTTCTAATACGGTGAGCACGACCTTGAGGTGCCGGTCTTAATCTTTTTAACATTCCTGCGCCGTCTACAAATATTTCCTTTACGAAAAGACCTGCTTCTTCAATACTTGCTGTTTCATTTTTGGCTTGCCAGTTTGAAATAGCGCTTGATAATAATTTTTCAAGATTTATTGAAGCTTCCTTTGAATTGAATTTTAAGATTTGAAGTGCTTTTTCAACTTCAACACCTCTAACCAAATCCGCAACTAAACGCATTTTTCTAGGTGATGTAGGACAACCAGTAAGCTTAGCAAACGCTGTTTGCTTCTTATCTTCTTTTATCTGCTGTGCTCTTATTTTTTTTCGAACTCCCATGATACCTACTTATTTTTTACCTTTATTTTTTGCACCGCCGTGTCCTCTGTAAGAACGTGTTGGTGAAAATTCTCCTAATTTATGACCTACCATATTTTCAGTTACATAAACCGGTACAAACTGACGACCGTTATGTACAGCAATTGTTTGCCCTACAAATTCCGGTGTAATCGTTGAGGCTCTAGACCATGTTTTGATTACTGATTTACTTCCTGATTCCAAGTTTCCTTGAACTTTCTTTTCTAGTTTACGAAAAACGTAAGGTCCTTTTTTTAATGAACGTGCCATATATCAATTATTTTTTTCTACGTTCTATAATATATTTATTACTCGCTTTGGTCTTAGATCTGGTTTTGTAACCTTTTGCAGGTATTCCATTTCTAGATCTAGGGTGCCCTCCTGAAGATTTACCTTCACCACCACCCATTGGGTGATCGACAGGGTTCATCACAACTGGTCTTGTTCTTGGTCTTCTTCCTAACCAACGAGATCTACCAGCTTTACCGGAAACCAATAATTGATGGTCACTATTTGACACTGCACCTATGGTAGCCATACAAGTTAACAAAATCAATCTTGTTTCACCTGAAGGCATTTTCACAGTTGCATATTTTCCGTCTCTTGCCATTAACTGTGCAAAAGCACCTGCGCTACGAGCTAAAACAGCTCCTTGGCCAGGATGTAATTCTATACAAGAAATTGTTGTTCCTAATGGAATTTTGCTCAATAATAATGTATTTCCAACATCAGGAGTAGCTCCTTCGCCAGACATTACTTTTTGATCAACTTTTAAACCATTTTGAGCAATGATATATCTCTTTTCTCCATCTGCATAAAACAACAGCGCTATAAAAGCTGTTCTGTTTGGATCATACTCAATAGATTTAACAATTGCAGGAACACCGTTTTTATTTCTTTTGAAATCGATAATACGGTATTGCTTTTTATGACCGCCGCCAATGTAGCGCATGGTCATTTTTCCATTGTTGTTTCGACCTCCAGATCTTTTATTCGGTGCTGTTAAGCTTTTTTCCGGCTTATCAGTAGTAATGGTGTCGAACCCGTTTACTACTCTAAAACGCTGACCTGGTGTTATTGGTTTTAATTTTCTAACTGACATTTTTTATGTTTCTTAGATATTGCTGTAAAAATCAATAGTTTCTCCATCTGCTAACTGAACTATTGCTTTTTTATAAGCTCCTGATTTTGCTTGTACCATACCACTTTTGGTGAATTTGGTATTGCGTTTAACAGGGTAGTTCATTGTTTTTACACTTGCAATTGCAACGCTGTATGCTTTTTCAACAGCATTTTTTATTTCAAGTTTATTAGCTTTTTTATTTACAACAAATGCGTATCTGTTTAATAATTCGCTTTGACTTGTCGCCTTTTCCGTTATAATAGGTTTAATTAAAATATTCATATCTGCTACCTATTTACTTAAATTAATTTCTATCCCTTCTAAAGAACTTTCTGAAAGGACTATTTTATTTGCATTTAATAATTCGTAAGTGCTTAAACCAGAGTTGATTACGGTTTTTGTTCTTTTTAAATTACGCGATGACAAATATACATTATTATTTGACTCAGCCAACACAAATAAGCATTTTTTGTTTTCAATACCCAAAGCGCCTAAAACTGCAGTAAAACTTTTAGTTCTTGGTGTTTCAAAATTAAAGTCTTCAACAACGATAATATTGTTCTCTTTTGCTTGAATACTTAATGCTGATTTACGAGCTAATTTTTTCAAGTTTTTATTCAATTTGAATGAATAATCTTTTGGTCTCGGTCCAAAAACACGTCCACCACCTCTAAATACAGGAGATTTTATGCTACCTGCACGAGCGGTACCCGTACCTTTTTGTTTTTTGATTTTACGAGTACTTCCAGAGATTTCAGCTCTTTCTTTACTTTTGTGGGTTCCTTGTCTTTTATTGGCCAAAAATTGCTTTACATCTAAATATACCGCGTGATTGTTTGGCTCAATTCCATATACAGCATCAGAAAGTTCAACTTTTCTACCTGTATCTTTTCCTTGTATGTCTAAAACTGATACTTCCATTATTTCTGAATAATTACATAAGCGTTTTTATGACCAGGAACACATCCTTTAACCACAAGTATGTTCTTTTCAGGAACTACTTTTAAAACTCTTAAATTTTGAACTGTAACTTTATTTCCTCCCATTCTTCCTGCCATGCGCATTCCTTTGAATACTCTGGCTGGATAGGATGCCGCACCAATAGAACCTGGCGCTCTTAAACGGTTATGTTGACCGTGTGTTGCTTGTCCAACCCCGGCAAAACCGTGACGTTTAACAACACCTTGAAAACCTTTACCTTTGGAAGTTGCTGAAACATCAACAAATTCTCCTTCTACAAATAGGTCAACTGTTAGTTGATCCCCTAATTTGTGCCCATCTTCAAACTCTTGAAATTCAATGACTTTCTTTTTAGCAATTGTGCCAGCTTTTTTAAAGTGACCGTCTAAAGCTTTATTAGAGCTTTTTGCCGTTTTGTCATCGAAACCAAGTTGAAGGGCTTTGTACCCGTCTACCTCTAAGGTTCTGACTTGGGTGACTACGCATGGACCTGCTTCGATTACTGTACAAGGAATGTTCTTCCCGTTTTCGTCGAATAAGCTGGTCATTCCGATTTTTCTACCTATTAACCCAGACATTCTAATTTAGTTATTAATTATTATTCTACTTTTATTCAAAAAAACAGGGTTAAAATACTTCAACCCTGATGTATTTTTTTTCGTTTTTCCTTCGTCAATCGCTCCGGACATGTCTTCGAGAATTATATCTCGAAATAATTTTGTTGAGATTCCGAAATAAATTCGGAATGTATTCAACTAATTATTTTCTTACGTTGTAAGAAAATAAAGTTGCATTACACTTTAATCTCTACTTCAACACCGCTTGGAAGTTCTAACTTCATTAAAGCATCGATAGTTTTTGATGAAGAACTATAGATGTCTAACAAACGTTTGTAAGAACTCAATTGGAATTGCTCTCTAGATTTTTTATTTACGTGCGGAGAACGCAACACTGTAAAAATCTTTTTATGTGTAGGTAATGGAATTGGTCCGTTTACAACAGCGCCAGTACTTTTTACCGTTTTAACGATTTTTTCAGCAGATTTATCTACCAAATTGTAATCGTATGATTTTAATTTTATTCTAATTTTTTGACTCATCGTTTAATAATTTAGAGATTATCCTTTGGCTTTTGCTATTACTTCTTCTGCAATGTTATTTGGTGTTTCCGCATAATGTGAAAACTCCATTGATGACGTTGCTCTACCTGATGACAAAGTTCTTAAAGTAGTTACATAACCAAACATTTCTGATAATGGAACAGTTGCTTTAACAACTTTTGCACCAGCTCTGTCATCCATCGCTGTTACTTGGCCTCTTCTTCTGTTTAAATCACCTACAATATCACCCATGTTAACTTCCGGAGTAACCACATCAATTTTCATAATCGGCTCAAGAATAACAGCTTTTGCAGCTCTTGCAGCAACTTTATATCCCATTTTAGCGGCCAATTCGAATGACAATGCATCTGAATCCACTGCGTGGAAAGATCCATCATACAAAGTAATCTTCATGCTATCCATTTCGTATCCTGCTAAAGGACCGTTTTTCATAGCCATTTTAAATCCTTTTTCAATTGAAGGAACAAACTCTTTTGGTACGTTACCACCTTTAATGGCGTTAACAAATATCAATCCTGTTTCACCGGCCTCAGCAGGTTCCATCACAAATTTAATATCAGCAAACTTACCACGTCCACCAGATTGTTTCTTATAAACTTCACGGTGATCAGCTTTTGCAGTGATAGCTTCTTTATATTCAACCTGAGGTTGCCCTTCGTTTACTTCAACTTTAAACTCACGCTTTAAACGGTCAACAATAATTTCTAAGTGTAACTCACCCATTCCTGAAATAATTGTTTGTCCTGAAGCTTCATCAGTTTTAACAGTAAATGTTGGATCTTCTTCGGCCAATTTACTTAAAGCCATTCCTAATTTATCAACATCTGCTTTTGTTTTAGGCTCAACGGCAATACCGATAACTGGATCTGGAAAGTTCATTGATTCCAAAACAATTGGAAACTTTTCATCACACATCGTATCACCGGTTTTGATGTCTTTAAATCCAACACCAGCACCTATATCTCCAGCTTCTATATAATCAATAGCATTTTGTTTATTGGCGTGCATTTGGTAAATACGTGAAATACGTTCTTTTTTACCTGAACGACTGTTCAATATGTAAGAACCGGCATCTAAACGCCCAGAGTATGCTCTAAAAAATGCCAAACGACCAACAAAAGGGTCAGTTGCTATTTTAAATGCAAGCGCAGCAAATGGTTCTTTCACACTTGGCTTACGCAATTCTTCTTTTTCAGTATCTGGATTGATACCAATTACACCTTCTTTATCAGTTGGTGCAGGTAAATATCTACAAACTGCATCCAATAAAAACTGTACGCCTTTATTTTTAAATGCAGAACCGCATACCATTGGAATGATTGACATATCCATTACAGCAGCACGAAGCGCAGCATGCACTTCATCTTCAGTAATAGAATCTTCATCTTCCATATATTTTTCCAAAAGATTTTCATCATACGCAGCAACTTCTTCAATCAGTTTACCACGCAATAATTTTGCTTCTTCTTTTAGTTCAGCTGGAATCTCAACAACGTCAAAAGTTGCGCCCATTGTATGATCATGAAAAATAATCGCACGATTTTTTATCAAATCAACAATCCCTTTAAAGTTTTCTTCATCACCAATATTGATTACGATAGGCACTGCATTAGAGCCTAACATCTCTCTTACTTGTTGACAAACACCTAAAAAGTTAGCACCTTGACGGTCCATTTTATTAACAAAACCAATTCTAGGCACTTTGTAGTTATCGGCCAATCTCCAGTTAGTTTCAGATTGTGGTTCAACACCATCCACTGCACTAAATAAGAAAACCAATCCATCTAAAACTCTCAAAGAACGATTTACTTCAACAGTAAAATCAACGTGACCAGGAGTGTCAATAATATTAAAGTGATAATCCTTTGCATCAGAAGTAGGTTCACCGTTTTCTGTAGGGAATTTCCATTCACAAGTTGTAGCGGCAGACGTAATTGTAATACCTCTTTCCTGCTCTTGTTCCATCCAGTCCATAGTGGCTGCACCATCATGGACTTCACCTATTTTATGCGAAACACCTGTATAATAAAGAATTCGCTCTGTGCAGGTAGTTTTACCGGCATCAATATGGGCTGCAATTCCTATATTTCTTGTATATTTTAAATCTCTTGCCATTTCTGTTTATTAAAATCTAAGGTGAGAGAATGCTTTATTAGCATCAGCCATTTTGTGAACATCCACTCTTTTCTTAACTGCGGCGCCTTCTTCTTTAGCAGCAGCTAAAACCTCACCGGCCAAACGTTGGGCCATTGATTTTTCATTACGTTTTCTTGCATATAAAATCAACCATTTAATAGCGATAGAAACCTTACGGTCTGGTCTGATTTGTTGTGGAATTTGAAAAGTTGCTCCACCAACCCTGCGGCTGCGAACCTCAACTTGTGGCATTACATTGCTTAACGCGTCTTTCCAGATTTCCAATGATGATTTTTCCTGATCTAATTTTTTTGTTTCTACAATGTCTAATGCATCGTAAAACACTTTGAAAGCCGTAGATTTTTTACCGTCCCACATCAAGTTATTCACAAAACGTGTCACTAACTGATCGTTAAACTTTGGATCCGGTAAAAGCACTCTTTTTTTCGCTGCTCTTTTTCTCATGTCTTTACATTAAAGTTTTTAAATTACTTTTTAGGGGCTTTTGTACCATATTTAGAGCGACGTTGCGTTCTACCGTCAACACCTGCAGTATCTAATGCACCACGTACAATATGATACCTAACTCCTGGCAAATCTTTAACCCTTCCACCTCTAACTAATACTATCGAGTGCTCTTGTAAATTATGTCCTTCTCCAGGAATGTAAGCGTTCACCTCATTACCATTTGTTAACCTAACCCTTGCTACTTTACGCATAGCTGAGTTTGGTTTTTTTGGTGTTGTAGTGTAAACACGTGTACACACTCCTCTACGTTGAGGACATGAATTTAAAGCAGCCGATTTACTCTTCTTAGTTATTTTGGTTCTTCCTTTTCGTACTAATTGCGAAATTGTTGGCATACTGAAATTTTGTTATAAATTACTTTTAAATATATTATGCTCTTTTCAAAGAGTTTGCAAATGTACAATTATTTTCTTCTTAATCAAATATGAATATATTTTATTTTTT
>CAZBGP010000025.1:0-8814 GCA_964491495.1 uncultured Lutibacter sp.
GAAGCATTTTAGGTCTCATTTAAAATAATGAGGATTGCTTTATTGAAATATTTTATTCGCTCAAAATTTCAATCATTGCCTATTGGCAACAACTATTTTTGAAGATATTTATTAGCGAGTTCTTTTCCCAATTCAACGCCAAACTGGTCAAAACTGAAAATGTTCCAGATAATTCCCTGAACAAATATTTTGTGTTCATAAAAAGAGATGAGGCTACCCAATGTTTTAGGTGTCAATTTTGTGATTAAAATAGAGGTGCTTGGTTTATTTCCCTCAAAAACTTTATAAGGCAACAAGGTTTCTATTTCATCCATTTTACCTTGCATTTTTAAATCCAAATGCGCTTCTTCTTTTGTTTTTCCTTCGGCCAATGCCTGGGTTTGTGCATAAAAGTTGGCCATTAATTTGGTGTGATGTTCGGTGTTTCCGTATAGCGATTCTTTAAATCCAATAAAATCGGCAGGAATTAACTTGGTTCCCTGATGCAATAATTGGATAAAAGCATGTTGGGCGTTTGTGCCCGTGCTTCCCCAAATAATATTTCCGGTTTGATACGTTACCCGTTTTCCGTTTCTGTCGGCGCTTTTGCCGTTGCTCTCCATAATAGCCTGTTGCAGGTAAGGCGCAAATTTACTGAGATATTGTGTATAAGGTAAAATGACTTCGGTCTCCGCCTTAAAAAAGTTGGTGTACCAAACGCCAATCAAACTTAAAATTACCGGCGCGTTGTTTTCAAAAGGCGTGTTTTTAAAATGCTCGTCCATTTCATAAGCGCCAATCAGCAATTCTTTAAAATTATTGAATCCAACAGCCAAACTTATGGATAAACCAACGGTGCTCCATAATGAAAATCGGCCGCCAACCCAGTCCCACATTGTAAAAACATTTTCTGTGGCAATGCCAAAATTATTCGCTGCAGTTTGGTTTGTGGATACGGCCACAAAATGTTTTGCAACATCACTTTCTGAAGCAGTTTGCAAAAACCATTTTTTTATGGTGGTTGAATTGGTCAGCGTTTCTTGGGTGGTAAATGTTTTTGAAACAATCACAAACAAGGTAGTTTCCGGATTTAGGGTTTTAATGACTTCCTGAACGTGGTCCCCGTCAATATTTGAAACAAAATGAACGTTCAAATGGTTCTTGTAATATTTTAAAGATTCCACCACCATATCCGGACCTAAATCCGATCCGCCAATGCCAATATTTACCACATCGGTAATTGATTTGTTTGTATAACCTTTCCAACTTCCAGAAACTATTTTGTTGGTAAAAGATTCCATTTTATTCAAGGCTTCTTTTACGTCAATCATAATGTTTTTTCCTTCAAGCACCACAGGTTCATTTGATTGATTTCTTAAAGCCGTGTGCAATACCGCCCTGTTTTCGGTTTTATTGATTTTTTCTCCAGAAAAATAAGACTTCATGGCACTTTCTAAATCAACTTCATGGGCCAAATCCAATAAAAGTTTCAGGGTTTCTTCGGTGATTCTGTTTTTTGAATAATCAAATTCAAAGTCGTTGAAATTGATGGTGAATTTATTTTTTCGATCAAGATCATGATTAAACATTGATTTTAAATGAACTGATTCTAAAGTTTTATAATGAGAATTTAGTGCTTGCCAAGCTTTTGTTTCGGTTGGGTTGATGCTCTTCATGGTCATATTCTGATAATTAATTACTTTTAAAATAAAATATTTTTGTGGGGAACTTCTATCGAATCCAATTGAATTTTAAGGGGTTCAATATATTTTTTGTAAGCCGGGACTTTATTTTTATTCATAGGTTCTGAGTTTGGGAATTTTTGTTTTAACGGGTCAACTTGCTGTCCGTTTTTCCAAAAACGATAACACACATGCGGTCCGGCAGTATTTCCTGTCATCCCAATATAACCGATGGTTTGCCCTTGTTTTACATAATCGCCAACCTTTACTTTGCGTTTGCTCATATGCAAATATTGCGTGCTGTAAGTGCCATTATGCCTAATTTTAACATAATTTCCATTTCCACCGGCATAACGCGATTCTGTTACCGTTCCGTTTGCGGTGGCTTCAATTGGCGTACCAATTGGTGCGGCATAATCTGTTCCTTTGTGTGCTTTAATTTTGTTTCCATAATAGGCAATACGCCTTTTTAGGTTGTATTTTGAAGAGATTCTGCTAAATTTTACGGGCATTTTTAAAAACTGACGACGTAAAATATTGGCTTTTTCATCGTAATATTCTGAAGCTTTATTGGTTGAATCAGTTTTATAATTAAAGGCATAAAAAGGTTTATCATTATGTTCAAAATAGGCGGCTTTAATTTTTCCTATGCCAACCGGAATGGTGTCTTCAATGTAAAATTGCTCGTATACCAATTTGAACTTGTCATTTTTTTGAAGTTTGGAGAAATCGATGGCCCATGCAAAAACTTCATCCGCCATCTTATAGGTTAAATCGGGACTTAAACCCTGGCTTTTGATAGCGTGTGAAAGGTGCGTGGTAATTAAGCCCGATGCGATTTCAATTTTAGTTTTAATGGGTCTTTTCCCATTTAAGACGGTGATAACAGAATCCTTAAAATCAATAATTGTATAATTAATTTTAGACTGCCGATAAATAAATACTTGAGCTTGTTGGGTGGAATCTTCAGTAGCCAGTATGGTATAAGGTATTCCTGCTTTAAGGCTTCGTATATTAAAAGAATCCTTTATTGTGGTAACAATTTCATGTATTTTAGAAGCGCCAATTTTATTTCTGGCCAATATTTCCCCAAAGTTTTCTCCTGATCTGAGTGTGTCATTTATGACTGTGTAATCGTTTAGCCGATAACCAAATTCATAAACAATTTTTTCAGGTATTATGGGTTTTACAGGTTTTTCATTTTTACAGGCAATACTTAAAACAACGAATAATAGGGCAAGTAATTTTTTCAAAAGATGCTAATTTTACAATTAAATTTAATTCACAAATGAATTGCGAAAATACAATTTAATTTCAAAAAATTATGTTAAAAGGGTGGGCTAAACCTTTATATTGGTCTAAATCTGCTCTCAAAGAGCCTACAGCAAGTGATGCTTTAATTAGCAGCGGAATTTTATTTTCGTCATCGCTTATCCAAATAGTCAGACTTTCTTGTGCTTTAAAAACACGTCCTGCCTGTACCATTGGCCTAAATTTTAAAGCGTTAACTTTTCCGAATTTCGTTTTCACTACTTCTTTACCTAAAAAATGGAGTTTAAAATTGGTGGTTTCTTTATCCAGAAACATTTTCAATTCAATTTGATCACCCGCTTTTAAATTGGATAAATTTTGATTTCTTAAAAAGTATAAAGAAGACAAAAGGTCTTGAATATCGTCACCAATTGGATGCTTATCTACGGTTTTGTGTTTGTGATTTTTTACAATGGCTTCATTTTTGTCGTGATTGAACAAATATTCTTCGTCTTTGGTATAGCCGCCTTCATCAATTTTTCTGATGAAACGATAAGGCAACATAGATTCTTTATACATAAAGGTTTGATAATCATCTGTCACATTAAAAAACAAACTCACAATTCCGGTAGATCTTCCTTTTCCAAGAATATGAAAAGCTTCTTTTTGGTTGTTTGTGGTTTCCCTGACTTCCATTGTTGAAAAACCTGCATTTAAAAAATTACTGTAACTCATTTTAAATTTCAGCCATTCTCCTTTTTGAAAAGCGAAATTTTGAGATGATTTTTTATTTTTTGAAACAGGTTCAATCGATTTTCCATTTGTTTTTTGAAGGGATTGCCCCAATGAGGAAAATGCAATTAAAAAAATAAATAAGTGTATAATGTTCTTCATTTAACAGTTTATAAGAGATTCTAATTGTAAAAATACAATTATCGCGCCAAAAATAGGAAAAGCTTAACATATAAGACGTTAAGCTTTTATTAAATAATTTAATATTACAAAGTTCCTCTTCGTGCTTGTTCCGCTTCAATAGATTCAAACAAGGCTTTAAAATTTCCCTTTCCGAAGGATTGCGCCCCTTTTCTTTGAATAATTTCAAAAAAGAGTGTCGGTCTATCGGTTACCGGTTTGGTGAAAATTTGCAATAAATAACCTTCATCATCCCTGTCAACCAATATGCCAAGATCTTTTAAGGCTGCCAAATCTTCGTCAATTTCGCCAACCCTATCCAAAACTGTGTCGTAATAAGAACCGGGAACATACAAAAATTCAACGCCGCGTTCCGTCAATGTTTTTACTGTTTCCAAAATATTGTTGGTGGCAACTGCAATATGTTGAATCCCCGGACCATTGTAAAAGTCTAAATATTCTTCAATTTGCGATTTTTTTGCGCCTTCGGCAGGTTCATTTATCGGGAATTTTACCCGTCCGTTGCCGTTGGTCATCACTTTGCTCATTAACGCCGTATATTTTGTTGAAATATCTTTGTCATCAAAAGTAATTAGGTTGGCAAATCCCATAACCTCATTGTAAAATTTTGACCAAACATTCATTTCATTCCAGCCAACATTGCCCACCATATGATCTATATAACGCAAACCAACATCAGGAGGATTATGGCTTGAATTCCATTTTACAAATTTTGGCAAAAACAAGCCGTTGTAATTTTTTCGTTCCACAAAAATGTGTACAGTATCGCCGTAAGTATGAATTCCTGAACGAATAACTTCGCCGTTTTCATCACTTTCTTTGGTTGGTTCCATAAACGATTTTGCGCCTCGTTTGGTGGTTTCTTCCCAAGCTTTTGCAGCATCTTCTACCCAAAGTGCCACCACTTTTACTCCGTCACCGTGTTTTTCGATATGATCAAAAATTTCCTGGTTATTTTTGTTTGGCATTGGGGTTGTGAGCACCAATTTAATTTTATCCTGAACCAAAACATAGCTTGTTCTGTCGGTTAATCCGGTTTCCAATCCGGCATAAGCCAACGATTGAAATCCGAACGCGGTTTTATAATAATGTGCTGCCTGTTTGGCGTTTCCAACATACATTTCCACATAATCAGTTCCCAATAATGGCAAGAAATCTTGTGCTTCAGGAAATATTTTTTCCAATCCGTAGTTGAAATTTTTGGTGTTTTTTAGATTGCTCATAATTTATTTTTTAGAATAGAGAAAAGAGAATAGAGAAAAGAGACACATTTAATTCAGGTTATTTTGAAATCCCATAGTCATTTTTTGAAATTCTTCTATTTTGTTTTCAAGTGTTGTTAATGTTTCAATAGTTATATATTTTTTGTGGCTTGCAATTATTAACTGTGTTCCTAATTCAAAGGATGAACCTAAAGAAATGTCAATGAAATGAGAAAAAGACTTGTCAGTTCTTGATGATCCTTCAGCAATATTACTTGGGATTGAAATAGAGCATCTGCTTAATTGTGAACTTAAATCATACTTTTCATGAGTTGGAAATTCACTTATAATATCGGAAATATCCATTGAGATTTGTAATCCCAATTGCCAAATTTTTAATTTTTTATAATTATGTCTTATCATAGCGTATTTGTCTTTTTTCTCTTCTCTCTTCTCTCTTCTCTATATTCTTATTCAGTTATCCAAGATTTATAATAATCGTCCACCTGTAAATTCATCGCTTCTTCGGTAATCATCACCGGTTTAAAAGGATCAATCATCACCGCCAATTCTTCCGTGAATTTTTTTCCGACACTTCTTTCGATGGCACCAGGATGAGGTCCATGAGGAATTCCACCAGGATGCAAGGTGATTTGCCCTTTTTCTATATTATTTCGGCTCATAAAATCACCATCTACATAATACAATATTTCTTCGGAATCGATATTGCTATGGTGGTAAGGCGCCGGAATTGATTTCGGATGATAATCGTACATTCTTGGCACAAAGGAACAAACCACAAAACCCGATGCTTCCCAAGTTTGGTGAACGGGCGGTGGCATGTGAATTCGGCCGGTAATGGGTTCAAAATCGTGAATGGAAAAAGCGTATGGATAATTAAATCCGTCCCAGCCAACAGCATCAAAAGGATGATTTTCATAAACATATTCCCATAGTACGCCTTGTTTTTTGATAAACACTTTAAAAGCGCCTTTCTCATCATGGGTTTGCAAATTGGTTGGCAATTTAAAATCGCGCTCGCAAAAAGGCGAAGTTTCCAACAATTGTCCGAAGTTATTTCGATAGCGTTTTGGCGTTAGAATCGGGCTAAAAGATTCAATGTAAAGCAAGCGATTTTCTTGCGTGTCAAAGTCTATTTGGTATACAGTTCCTCTGGGAATGATCACATAATCACCATATTTAAAAGCGATATTTCCATACATTGTTTTTAAAGTTCCGGAACCAATATGCACAAAAAGCATTTCATCTGCATCTGCATTTTTATAAAAGTAGTCGGATGAAAATTCTTTGGGTGCAGCCAAACCGATATGCAAATCGCTGTTTACAAAAACAGTTTTCCTGCTTTCCAGATAATCGGCCTCCGGTTTTAAGGAAAATCCTTTAAAACTGAGCGCTTTCATATTTTTGTCGATAGCAATTTTTGGCGTTACATCTTTCACTTTTTTGATTTCCGAAACCACGGTAGGCGGATTCAAATGATAGATTAATGATGACATTCCGGCAAAACCTGCAGTTCCGAAAAGTTCTTCCTGATACAAACCGCCTGTAGGTTTTTCAAAAGTGGTGTGACGTTTTGGCGGAATTTTACCCAATGAATGATATCTAGGCATAATCGTATATTTTTTTAGTTATAAATTCCCTAAAAAGGGTTAGTAGTTTTTATGAAATTATATCCAATAATTTAATCATATTGGACGGAATCATAGCTTTAAAGTTACAAAAATTCAGGTTGTAACTTAACCCATGAATATTTTCATTCAGGATCTCTCTTGATTAAGAATTTTAGAAGTATCAATAATTCAGTCCAAGCTGTTTGCATATTTTACAAATATAAAAATATTTTTGAATGTTTAATGAAATAAAAAAGAGCACGTTATGTGCTCTTTTTTGATGTCGTTTTTTGAAAAGCTAAAAAGTAATGCCGTTCACTTCAATCACTTGTAAAATTTGTGGAGCGTGCCTTTTTATGGTGGCTTCAACCCCGTTTTTTAAAGTCATCTGGTTTACGGAGCAACCCAAACAATTGCCTTCAAGCTGAACACTTACAATATTGTCTTGTATTTCAACCAAAGTAATGTTGCCGCCATCAGCCTGTAAATAAGGCCTGATTTCCTGCAAGGCATTTTCAACAATAATTTTAAGTTCTTCCGCTTCCATAGTTATTATTTTTTTGTGCTGCAACCGCTCATTGTCGTTATTTTAACAATTTCGGTTGGAGGTAAATCACTGTTTCTTTTTACCAATTGAGACAAGGCGTTTTTAGTAATTTCTGAAAAAGCAATTTCTAAAGGTGTGTTGTCCTGAAGTGCCACAGGATGCCCAACATCGCCAGATTCTCGAATGCTTTGCACCAAAGGAATTTCACCTAAAAAGGCCACATCTATGTCTTTTGCCAAGTTTTTTGCGCCATCTTGCCCAAAAATATAATATTTGTTGTTGGGAAGTTCGGCGGGTGTGAAATAACTCATATTTTCAACAATGCCCAAAACAGGAACATTGATACTTTCTTGCTGGAACATTGCCACACCTTTTTTGGCATCGGCCAAAGCAATATTTTGCGGTGTGCTCACAATGATAGCGCCTGTAACTGGAACCGCCTGAACAATTGACAAGTGAATATCACCGGTTCCCGGAGGTAAATCAATCAATAAAAAATCAAGTTCTCCCCAATGTGAGTCAAAAATCAACTGGTTTAATGCTTTACCTGCCATTGCACCACGCCAAATAACGGCCTGATTTGCATCAACAAAAAATCCTAACGATAATATTTTTACGCCGTAGCTTTCAATAGGTTGCATTTTTGAACTTCCGTCAATTTCAATCGACAATGGTTTTGCATGCGCAACATCAAACATTAAGTGAATGGAAGGACCATAAACATCGGCATCTAAAATACCTACTTTAAATCCCATTTTTTGTAATGAAATTGCCATGTTGGCGGTAATGGTAGATTTCCCTACCCCACCTTTTCCTGAAGCAATAGCAATAATATTCTGAATTCCCGGAACTTTTGGTTTAGATTTTTCAGCTGGTTTATCAGAAACGATGGTAGTAACATTTACTTTTACATCAGCTTTCACATCCACATGTTGGTGGATTGCCTTCATAATTTCAACTTCCATTTTCTTTTTAGCCTGTAACGTTGGATTTCCAATAGTTACATCAACAATAACTTCTTTATCAAAAGTTACAATATTTTTAACTGCGCCGCTTTCAATTAAATTTGTTCCTTCACCAGGTGCAGTAATGGTTTCAAGTGCATTTGAGATTTCTTTTTTTGTATATGCCATGTTGTTTATATAAAATCATTCTAAACAACAAAGATACAGATTTAAATGAATTCACAAAGTCACAAAGTTACAAATAGCCCTTTATACACAAAGTGTGACTTAAAAAGTTTAAAATTCAAAATTAGCCAATTACTTTAATTCTATAAACGGATCCCAAAAAACAGCACTAAAATTCTGAATTTGATTTTCTTTCACAACAATCCCTTCATTTTCCAGCAATTGTTGCATTAAATTGGTGCCGTCAAAATGAAATTTCCCGGTTAACAATCCGTTTCTGTTTACCACACGATGCGCAGGAATATCGGCATTGTTATGTGAAGCATTCATCGCCCAGCCAACCATACGGGCCGATTTTGCGGTACCTAAATATTTTGCGATAGCGCCATAACTGGTAACCCGGCCAAAAGGAATTTGCTTGGCAATTTCATACACTTTTTCAAAAAAATTACCGGAAGT